>NZ_ANNK01000001.1 GCF_000334155.1 Halalkalibacterium ligniniphilum
TGTCGTTTTTGGCGACTAGATTAATCTATCATATAACCTATCGTTCCGTCAACAACTTTTTTAAAATCATTTTTATCGTTCATCAGCGACAAGAAAAAATATAACACAGGCTAATAATCAACGCAATACTTTTTTTATAAAAAAATTCGTTTTTAACGTCCACTCGTTTTATATAGAGAGCAAGTAAGAATCGCGCTGGAAACGTCTATTCGGAAACGTTTTTTGTTTTGGCTGGAGGAGCTAAGGCGACCGTGAGCCGCTGGTGCCTGGAGCTAGACAGCTTTGTGGTTTTATACTCTCTTATTTTTTTCAAGAAAAACATCCTATCATTATCAATCAAATGATTTCTTCAATGTGAAGATTAGATTGATTGATCAATTGAATAATTTCTCCGCTCCCTTTCTTAATCATTGGCCGTGTCGGTTCCGATGGGTCAATAAAAACAATCTCACCTTCTGTCCCATCCGTTAGACGCACCCGCGTCCCAATAGAAACATTGGCCAAATTTGATACAAGGGTCTGAACAACTGTGGGGTCAAACTTTCCAAAGCGTTCTTTTGAAATCGCCTCAAGCACACGGTAAGGTGATTTTTTTGAACGGTAGAGCCGTTCTGATGTCATTGCATGATAGACATCGGCAACAGCAATAATCCGGCTAAAGCCATGAATTTTTTTTGAGTCTGTTCCAAGAGGATAACCACTACCATCTTCTCTTTCATGATGCTGTAGCACACCTAATAAAAGAGAATCAGTTATTCCGGTCATACCTTTTAACATTTTGTAGCTATGAATCGGATGTTTTTTTAGTTCTTCATACTCCGATTGTGATAGCGGTCCTTTTTTAGAAAGGATCCGAGGAGAAATTTTTGCCATACCAGCATCAGCAAGGGCACCAGCAAAGCCCATTTGCATCCACTCACCTTTTGAATAGCCTAATTTACTTCCTAAAAAAGCAGTTAGAAGTCCGACAGCCACTGCATGATGGTACAAGTACTCATCCTTCATGCTGTAATGATGAATTTGGATCAGTTCATTCTTTTGTTCGCTCACACGTTCAAATAACGGCAATAAACACGCGCGAATACTAAACATATCGACACGATTTCCTGCTTGCCAAGACTGGAACAAATTCTTGTATTGTTTGACTGCTTCTAAATAATAGTCAAGAAACGAAGATGTCTTTTCTTTCACAATCCGTTGCTCTGTTTGAACTTCTTCCACAAACACCTCTTCAGGGGCAAACCTTTCGCCATTTGCTAACACTGCTTCTACTTCCACAGCGTTAATAAGAAATATGTCCAACATATTAATATCTTCGAAACTGAGCACTGTTTTTTCTTTAAATAACGGATAATCTGTCTCTGCAAACACATCACTTGCTAAAATGCATCCTTCTTCTAATTGGCTCGGCTTGACCTTCATTGGACATTCTCCTTCTCCAAATTCCTATTCATCTTCTATTATACAACTGGTTTCCTTGATTAAAAAGAGACGAGCAAAGTGTCTTCCTAGTCTTTTTGGAATCAAATCACCGCTGCTTTGTTCGCTCATTTGTACTAGAGCTCTGCCCCTTTGAATATAGTCTTCTATGAACGGAACTCTCCTCCCTCCTTTAAGCTTCGCCTTTTTTTCCATAAATAAAGCTTCGCTTTTCGCCAAGGCCTTCAAATTTGTAGCTACCTTGATAAACGTATGTGTTAAAAAATCTATACTTTCTTTCTTAACGTGTAAAAAAAAAAAACTGACTCCGGTCTGACCTCTTAGTGACACTAGAAAACATGACGATTTTGTCCATGCATTTTCTAGTGTTTTTTAAGAAGTCAAGACTCTAGGAGTCAGTCTTTTTGTTGCAATGTCTTACTCTTCATCTTGCTGATCTTTTGTTTCCTCTTGACCGGTCTCTTCGTCTGGCGCTTCCATTTCTTCTACGTCTTCATCTTCAATATCGACACGAGCAACCGTTGCAACCTCTTCCCCTTCATCAACACGAATCAAGGTAACCCCTTGAGTATTACGACCCGTAACGGAAATGCCGTCTACATTTAAGCGTATAATGACTCCACTTGCTGTAATAATCATTAAATCATGCTCTTCAGAAACGACTTTAAGTGCGACAAGCTTACCGTTCTTCTCGGTAATATTACTTGTCTTGATTCCTTTACCGCCGCGTGTTTGAATCCGGTACTCGTCAATTGGTGTACGTTTTCCAAATCCTTTTTCAGTCACACTCAAAACATAGTGGTTCTCTTCTACAATATCCATTCCAACAACGCAATCTTCGTCGGCTAATGTAATCCCTTTAACGCCTGTTGCCGTTCGACCCATTAGGCGGACATCAGTTTCATGGAAGCGAATGGCCATTCCTCGTTTCGTACCCACTATGATTTCTTTGTTCCCATCCGTCAAACGAACACCATGCAGCTCATCGTCTTCTCGAAGATTAATCGCAAACAGGCCACCACGACGAATGTTAGCAAAGGATGAAAGCTGTGTACGTTTTACCACTCCTAGCTTCGTCATAAAGAAGAGGTAGTGGTTCTCCGTAAATTCTTCAATCGGAATAACTGTACTAATGTATTCGTCCTGCTCAATTTGTAAAAGGTTAATAATTGGAATCCCTTTTGCCGTTCGACCAAGCTCCGGAATTTCGTATCCTTTTAAGCGATACACTTTTCCTTTGTTGGTGAAAAAGAGAATCGTATGGTGGGAATTGGTCGTAAAGAGATGCTGAACAAAGTCGTTATCATTGGTACCCATTCCTTGAATTCCTTTTCCTCCACGTTTTTGGCTGCGGTAGGTAGAAATTGGAAGACGCTTAATATACCCATTATGCGTAATCGTAATGACAACATTTTGACGAGGAATCAAATCTTCGTCCTCAAATTGATCTTCACTTGCAGAAAGTACCGTGCGACGTTCGTCATTATACTTCTCTTTGATTTCAAGTAGCTCTTCACGAATGATTTCAAGTACTTTTTCCTGATCTGCTAAAATCGCCTTTAGCTCAGCAATACGAGCAATTAACTCTTGGTATTCTCCTTCAATTTTATCACGTTCTAAGCCTGTTAACCGTTGCAAACGCATATCTAGAATCGCTTGCGCTTGCTCGTAGCTTAAGGAAAAACGCTCGATCAATCCATTTCTAGCAATATCCGTTGTTTCAGAATTTCGTATTAAATTAATGACTTCATCAAGGTGGTCAAGGGCGATGCGCAGCCCTTCAAGAATATGAGCCCGCGCTTCCGCTTTACGAAGCTCAAAAGCCGTACGGCGTCGAATCACTTCCACCTGATGATCTAAGTAATGCTCCAAACATTCTTTTAAATTCAAGACTTTCGGTTGTCCGCCTACTAAGGCAAGTAAATTAATCCCGAAGCTTGTCTGCAATGCTGTCTGTTTAAAAAGATTGTTAAGCAGAACGTTTGCATTCGCATCACGGCGAACTTCAATCACAATCCGCATCCCATTTCGATCCGATTCATCACGGAGATCAGTGATCCCGTCGATCTTCTTATCGCGAACAAGCTCTGCAATTTTTTCAATCAGCTTTGCTTTGTTCACCTGGTAAGGAAGTTCATTGACAATGATCTTTTGCTTACCGTTCTGTTCTTCAATTTCCGTTTTTGCCCGCAACACAATGGAGCCTCGTCCTGTTTGGTACGCTTTGCGAATGCCAGAGCGTCCAAGAATTTCAGCTCCTGTCGGAAAATCAGGTCCCGGTATAAATTCCATTAACTCTGGAATACTAATTTCAGGATTTTCGCTTAGTGCAAGGACTCCATCAATCACTTCTCCAAGCTGGTGAGGGGGGATGTTTGTTGCCATCCCAACGGCAATCCCCGAAGCACCATTCACGAGAAGATTCGGAAACCGTGACGGCAAAACAATTGGTTCCCGTTCTGAACCATCGTAGTTATCTTGATAATCGATTGTGTCCTTGTTAATATCACGAACAAGCTCCATCGAAATTTTCGACATTTTCGCTTCCGTATAACGCATCGCAGCAGCTGCATCACCGTCAATGGATCCGAAGTTACCGTGACCATCAATTAGCATGTACCGATAGCTAAAGTCCTGCGCCATTCGGACCATCGTTTCATAGACAGCCGAATCTCCGTGGGGATGGTACTTCCCAATGACTTCACCAACGATACGGGCGGACTTCTTATATGCTTTATCCGAAGTCATTCCAAGTTCGTTCATTGCAAACAAAATTCGACGATGCACGGGTTTAAGTCCATCACGAACATCAGGCAGGGCACGACTCACAATGACGCTCATGGCATAATCCATGAACGATGTTTTCATTTCCTGACTAATGTTAATCTCTTTGACTCTTGATTGTTCATTATCTGCCATTTTTTAAACCTCCATCTATCAGCCTAAATGTCGAGATTTTTCACGTACTGGGCGTTCTCTTGAATAAAATCGCGACGAGGCTCCACTCGGTCACCCATTAGAATTTCAAAGATTTCATCTGCTTTCATTGCATCCTCAAGAGTGACTTGAAGAACCGTGCGATTTTCAGGGTCCATTGTCGTCTCCCAAAGCTGTGACGGATTCATTTCCCCTAGACCCTTGTATCGCTGAATTCCCGGCTTCGGTTTTTCTGGAAGTTCACGTAAAATTGCTTCTAGTTCACTATCTCCATAGGCGTAATGAATTTCACGCCCTTGTTGAACTTTATATAGCGGCGGCTGGGCAATATAGACATAGCCATGATCAAGCAATGGACGCATGTAACGGTAGAAGAACGTCAAGATTAACGTTCGAATATGGGCGCCATCGACATCTGCATCCGTCATAATAATGATTTTATGATAACGTGCTTTTTCAATATCAAAATCATCGCCAATGCCCGTTCCTAAAGCCGTAATGATTGCTCGTATTTCATTGTTTGCAAGAATTTTATCGAGTCTTGCTTTTTCGACATTGATGATTTTTCCTCGCAATGGAAGGATTGCCTGGAAGTGACGATCTCGCCCCTGCTTGGCCGAACCACCAGCAGAGTCACCTTCAACAATATAAATCTCACTAATGCTTGCATCACGAGACGAGCAATCTGCAAGCTTCCCTGGCAATGAACTCACTTCAAGCGCACTTTTTCGGCGTGTTAATTCACGGGCTTTCTTCGCAGCTTCCCGTGCTCTTGATGCCATTAACCCTTTGTCGATAATCTTTCGTGCTACTTGTGGGTGCTCATTTAAAAAGCGAGAAAAATGCTCTGAAAATAACGAGTCGGTAATCGTCCGCGCTTCGCTGTTTCCAAGCTTTGTTTTTGTTTGCCCTTCAAACTGAGGATCCGGGATCTTCACCGAGATAATGGCTGTTAATCCTTCCCGTACGTCTTCTCCAGTTAAATTCGGGTCATTTTCTTTAAGAATGTTATGTTTACGTGCATAGTCGTTAATCACACGTGTCAAACCTGTCTTAAAGCCAGATTCGTGGGTTCCACCTTCATGGGTGTTAATATTATTAGCAAATGAATAAATATTGCTTGTATACCCATCATTATATTGAACAGCAATTTCAACTGTAATCTCTTGCTTCTCACCCTCAATATGGATCGGCGTCTCATGAAGCGTTTCACGGGTACGGTTTAAATGCTCAACAAAGGAAGCAATACCACCCTCATAGAAAAATTCAGCACTTTTTCCATCTTCACGCTTGTCAGTGATCAAAATTCGAAGTCCTTTGTTCAAAAAGGCTAATTCTCGCAAGCGAGTGGCTAATATCTCGTAATCAAAAACCGTCGTTTCCTTAAAAATTTCTTCATCTGGTTTAAAATGGATTTTTGTCCCTGTAATGTCTGTTGTTCCAATAACTGAGAGGTCTGCAGCAGGCACGCCGCGCTGATATTGCTGATAATAAATCTGACCGTCACGATGAACTTCCACCTCAAGCATTGTCGATAGTGCATTTACAACAGATGCCCCTACACCGTGCAGTCCGCCTGATACTTTATATCCTCCGCCACCAAACTTACCCCCTGCATGCAGCACAGTCATGATGACTTCAACAGCTGGACGACCCATCTTTTCATGGATTCCAACTGGAATACCGCGCCCATTATCAATAACCGTAATACTATTATCTTCTTCAATGAGGACTTCAATCGTATCACAATAGCCTGCCATCGCTTCATCGATACTATTATCGACAATTTCCCATACGAGATGGTGAAGACCTCTGCTGCTTGTTGAACCAATATACATACCCGGTCGTTTCCGAACCGCCTCTAATCCTTCTAAGACTTGAATCTGACTTTCATCATAAGAATGTTGTTCACTAGTCACTTTCTTCACCTTCGCTTCCAGTTAAGCATGCATGATGCATGCAAGTATTTCATCTTTTTCGTTCTTACCAGCCATGATGCTAAGACAGGCTAGCCGTCTCCTTCACCGAAGTTTTCAAGCTCGGAAACTGCTTGGGCTCGACGTTTCAAAGTAACCGAGGAAATCGGGGAATAGTATATTTTCGTTTGCGTTACCACAATGGACTTCATCAAATCCGAAGAAATGTTGATAATTTGACGACCCTTTTCATGCTGTTCCAAAAAATGCTTCGTGATACCAGAAGAATCCTTCATATCACTATTTAAAATCGCAATAACATCCTTAGAGCGAATCACTGTATCTCCACCTAAATGAATGAACATGACTCTTCACCTATTCCTTTCTCCTTAGCGTCCCTTGCTCTACGGTATAGGTTGCTGCCTCCCGTAAGGTTTGATGGTCGATCCCATCAACGCTTGTCGTCGTCACAAACGTTTGCACTTTATGTTGAATCGCATGGAGTAAATGAGATTGCCGATAATCATCAAGTTCTGACAGCACATCATCTAATAAAAGAATCGGGTATTCTCCAACGGTTTCTTTCATCAATTCAATTTCCGCTAATTTTAGCGATAATGCCGTTGTTCGTTGCTGCCCTTGAGATCCATACGTCTGTACGTCCTTCTCATTGACTGAAAAAGCAAGGTCATCTCGATGGGGGCCAAACAGAGTCGTTCCTCTTTGCACTTCCCGTTCTTTCTTTGCCTCATATTCCTGATAGAATGCTTCTTCTATTTTCGACAAGTTCGCGCCTTCTGATACGTCTACCGACGGTAAATATGTAACCGTCAACGCTTCTTTGCCACGACTAATTTCGCGATGAATCTCTTCTGCCCAGCCTTGAAGCAGCTGCAGGAATTCGAATCGTTTTTTCGTTACCTCAATTGCCGTCCCAATAAGCTGTTCCGTTAACACATCAAGCATTGTGTTAGGACCGGTTTGACGCTGTCCTTGGAGATTTTTCAAAAGAGAGTTCCGTTGCTGGAGAATTTTTTGATAGGTCGCAAGCTTATGGAGATAAATCGGACTCATTTGCCCAAGCTCCATATCAAGAAACCGACGCCGTATTTGCGGACTCCCCTTCACCAAATTCAAATCCTCTGGTCCAAACATTACCACATTAACAGCACCGATATAATCACTTAGCCTCCGTTGTTCAAGACCGTTCACTTTTACTTTTTTTCCTTTCGTTGAAATGACAACATCAAGCGATAGGGGCCCGTTTCGTTTTTCAAAGGAGCCTTCAATTTTCGCAAATGCTTCATCCCAACGAATTAATTCTTTATCCCTTGGGGTACGATGAGATTTGGCCATTGCTAATAGATAAATCGCCTCAATGGCATTTGTTTTCCCTTGTGCATTCTCACCAAGAATCACATTTACATTTTGTTGAAAGGCGACTTCAAGCTGTTCATAGTTCCGATAGTGACGCAAGGTTAACGTTTTTATATACAAAGGGAGTCCCCCTTACGTTTGTGAAACAACATGGATGCCTTCACCATCTCCAAGTCTCACCCGATCTCCTGGGTATAGCTTTTTTCCTCTTCTTTGCTCAAGCTCATCGTTGACGAAGACTTCATGTTCCGCTAAATACCACTTCGCCATTCCGCCCGTATCAATGGCTCCCACTTCTTTCAGTAGTTGACCTAAGGTAATGTATTCTGTCTTTATGGGTAACTGCTGTGACATTTGCGACCTCACTTCCTTCACCATTGTCTTTTCTGTGAAAAGGGACGGAGCTTCAGTTCTTGTTATGGAAGCTCTTTCCCCTTGATTTAAGCTGTATAACGTGAACCTACGAACTCGTGTTCATTCATGTAGGAGGAGCGAGTCGCTTATGCAGGTTACTGTATACGAGCAAAGATAAGACAGCATTCCAGAATGAAGTGCTGCCTCCCTCGCTCTTATCGTCCATTTTTATCTACTTCTTATTGTACTAGACTATTGCTCGCTCGCCAATACCCTTCAAATCGTTACGTTTTTTATGACGATTCGTTGAAACGATCTAATATCAACGAAATCCTTTTAACATCAACGTTCCCACACCTTTTCTAAGCATAAGGAGGCGCTCTAGGACAAAAGAATCTTTTTCACAAAATAGACAAACGTTCATGAGTAATTGCTTCTCCAAATGGAATAAAGCGAGAGTCTTTTTCACCCTCTTTCGCCTGTACACGAGCTCATCCTTTTATTTATAGAAAAAGCACCGTTATGAAACGGTACTTTTGACATAAACCAATAAAGTCGTTTGTGAATAGCAAGCATAACCTTTTTAACAAATCAATAGGTTCGAACAGGTGAGAATAAATGCATGGAATTGTCATGATCCGTCGGACAAATGACAAATGGACTCATGGCACCGGTGAACATAATGCGAATTTCTTCACTATCAATAACTTTTAAGGCATCAATAATATTTTTCCCGTTAAAGGAAATTCGTAATTCCTCTCCTTCCATTCCTAAGCTTTGAATGTTCTCCGTAACTTTTCCAATTTCCGGCGTAATCGAAGTAATCTCGATCAAGCCATCTTCAAGGGTTTTTAAGTTAATCACATTATTTTTGCCTTCTCTTGAAAGCAATAATGCCCGTTCCAATGTTTGTAAAAATAGTTTTGTTTTCATATTGAAGGATGTTTTCGATTCAGTCGGAATCATATTTTTTGTATCAGGGTACTTTCCATCAAGCAACCGTGAAAAAAACAATAAATTTTTCAGTTTAAAAAGAATCTGGTTTTCAGTTACGACAACATCCATGAGTTCGTCTGTATCTTCTAAAATTTTACTTAGCTCATTTAAGCTTTTTCCAGGAATAACAACATTGGAAAATTGCAGATTCTCATCGTTGCGCTCAACCGCAGCTTTGCGCAACGCCAAGCGATGGCTATCTGTAGCAGTACAGATCAATTCATTGCCGTCAATGTCAACATTAACACCTGTCAAGATTGGACGTGTTTCCTGAGTTGACACAGCAAATACGGTCTGGCGAATAATATTTTTAAACATGTCTTGTGGAATACGGAAAATGCGATCTTCCTCAAGCTGCGGAAGACGTGGATACTCATCAGGGTCAAGACCATTTAAATTAAAAACGGATGAACCTGAACGTAGAGTTGCTGCAAACGCACCTTGAACAATCACCTCGATTTCTTGCTCCGGTAACTTTTTAACGATCTCCGAAAAAAACCTTGCTTGTAAAACAATACTTCCCGTCTCTTTGACATCAACATATTGTTTGTCATCTTCTTCAACCGGAATAAATGTTTCAATAGAAACATCTGAATCACTACCAGTAAGAGTCACACCTTCTTCAGTGGCAACAATTTTAATTCCAGTTAAGATTGGAATCGTTGTCCGTGAAGAAACTGCTTTTGCAACATGATTAACGCTATGAACAAATTGATCTCGATGAATCACAAAATGCATACGAATAGGCTCCTTTTTCTATACATTTATTTCTACGAAAAGCGCAAGTCATCTTTAGCTAGATAATTTTAAAATGCTATACTTATTTATTTTTTAATAAAAAGTAGCAGTAATAGTAATAAGGCTTGTGGGTATGTGGAAAACTAAAGATGGCGAGAAAGTGATAGCCTATACACATGTGGATAGAGTGTGTATAGGCTCACTTTAATTATTCACAATTACTCACAGCTATGAGCGAAGATGGTCAATAATTTCTTGAACTTTTTGCTGTAAATCCTGATCGGTTGAAAGTAATTTTGAGATTTTCTCATGGGCATGAATGACCGTTGTATGATCTCGTCCACCGAATTCACTGCCGATTTTCGGTAAAGATGCATCGGTTAATTCTCGTGACAGATACATGGCAATTTGGCGAGGGAAGGCGACCGATTTTGTCCGTTTCTTTGCTTTAAAATCCTCTAATTTCACTTGAAAGTAGCTACCGACCATTTTTTGAATATCCGCGATCGTTAACACTTTTGGCTTTGCATTCGGAATAATGTCTTTTAAAGCTTCGGCGGCGAGATCAGCATTCATGTCCTGGTTAATTAAAGATGAGTAGGCTACAACTCGAATAAGTGCCCCTTCAAGCTCACGGATATTTGTGTCGATTTGATTGGCGATATAAAGCATGACTTCATTTGGTATATCAAGGTTCTCAGCCTTGGCTTTTTTTCGTAAAATCGCAATTCGAGTTTCCAAATCTGGTGGCGTAATATCCGTAATTAAACCCCACTCGAACCGTGAACGTAAGCGATCTTCTAGCGTGGGGATCTCCTTCGGTGGACGATCACTAGAAATGACGATTTGTTTATTGTCTTCATGCAACGCATTAAAGGTATGGAAAAATTCTTCTTGTGTTTGTTCTTTTCCAGCTAAAAATTGAATATCGTCAATCAGGAGTACATCAACATTCCGATACTTATTCCGAAAATGAACGGCTTTGTTATCACGGATGGCGTTGATAAATTCATTTGTAAATTTCTCTGATGAAAGATAGACAACCTTTGCATTAGGATTATGCTCCATGACATAATGTCCAATCGCATGCATGAGATGGGTTTTACCTAAACCGACGCCGCCATAAATAAACAGGGGGTTATACGCCTTAGCCGGTGCCTCTGCTACTGCTAAGGAAGCGGCATGGGCAAAACGGTTTCCTGAACCGATGACAAAGGTGTCGAAGGTATATTTATCATTAAGCATGCTTTTGGGTATTTCACCATTTGCTACAGGCTGCTGCTTTGGTGTTTTTTTTAATTCGTGTTCCAGAGGAAAAGGGTCCTCTAGCTGATTTGCAGGAATAACAAAACGAGGGGTCAGACGAACCCCTGTTAAATCGTCGATCGTTTCTGAGATTAACTCATCATAATGTTTCTCAAGCCAATCCCTAGCGAATTCATTCGGAGCTGTAATGATAATCGTGTCCTTTTCAATATCATTTGCTTTGGTTGCCTTTAACCATGTTTCGAAGCTAGGTTTACTAACCTTTTTTTCCATGGCTTTTAACGCACGCTCCCATAAATCGTGGATATTCTCCAACAGTCGCTCCCTCCTGTTCTCCAAAAACTCAATTAGTACGTTCCCGTGAAAAGAGCTAAATACGCTCGCCAATGAGAAAAAACTAGGATGTACAACCTTTGTACACCTAGAATAAAGAGATGAATAAATATAAACGTACACAAATAATGTGGAGAAAGATATAATATAGTAGAAAAGTGTCGTAAGTTGACATGGTCACAAGTTGTGGACAAGAAAATACAAAAGAATAAACAGCTGTCCACAATATTACCCACAGGATGTGGATAACGCATTATGATAAATCACTTGTTCACGAGTGAAAACAAATATATCTTAGCAAATAAAACGTTCTCGTGCAAGGATTAGAGTGATTTATCCACAGAATACTATATCCTGTGTCAAATCATTATCCACAACACAAGATTATGTGTGCAACTTGTCGATATCTATGGGGAAAAGTAGGAAAGTGTCGAAAAGTAGTTATCCACATGAACGATTCGTGTAAAAGAAGCTAGAAGCGTATGTTGTTTGTAGAAGGAAGAGGAAAAGCTTCTGTGAAGGATGCAAAAAAGACAAGCTTGACAACAGACCCTTACGTTCCTTATAATTTACAAGAATGTCTTTTAGAAGAGTATATCCTCAGGGAGGTGTTTTATAGATGGGTAAACCAACATTCCAACCGAATAATCGTAAGCGTAAGAAGGTTCATGGTTTCCGTGCACGTATGAGCACGAAGAATGGCCGTAAAGTATTGGCTCGTCGTCGTCGTAAAGGAAGAAAAGTATTATCTGCATAGGCCACTGGTTGTCAGTGGTCTTTTTCTGCGGTGAGGAAAACAGCAATTCAAAGGGAGTAGCGGTCTGGGGTGGAAACGGAAATGAAGAAAGAATGGCGAATTAAAAAAAATGACGAATTTTCTCGTGTATTTAATGAAGGAGTTTCCGTTGCCAACCGCCAATTTGTTTTATACGTACTTGAAAAAGAGGGACAAGAGCATTTTCGGATTGGTCTCTCAGTGAGTAAAAAGCTTGGAAATGCTGTGACTCGAAATCGGATCAAGCGTCTCATCCGTACTGTTTTTCAAGAAGAGAAAGAAGCATTGCTAAAGGGTAGAGATTACGTGATCATTGCCCGGAAACCAGCAGCTGATCTGGATTATGAGCAGGTGAAACGTAGTTTACTTCACGTTTGTAAAAAAGCGCGAATCCTAAAGCGGGGAAGACAGTAAGGCTGGTTACGCTTGAAGAAGAAGAGGGAGAAGAACGGACATGTTTAATGTTGTCCCGAAGCTCTCTTTTGTTATAAATTGAAGATTTTTTGCAATTTTTAAAAATTAAGATAGCTAAACAAGTTAGAGAGAAAGATTGGAATGAAAACAAGGAGGAACGCTTGGTGATCAAGAAGTTAGGTCTTGCTTCGATGTTAATCGGTCTACTTGTAGTGATGACAGGCTGTTTTAATGTGAACGACCCGATTAATGCGCAAAGCGAGGGGATTTGGGATTCTTATTTTGTGTATCCATTATCATGGCTAATGATTTATTTTGCGGACATGTTTAATGGGAGCTTCGGGCTTTCAATTATTGTCGTCACGCTTTTGATTCGTTTGTTAATTTTACCGCTCATGATTAAGCAAACAAAGAGTACGAAAGCGATGCAGGCACTAATGCCTGAGATGCAAAAATTACGTGAGAAATACAGTGCAAAGGACCAGAGAACGCAGCAAAAGCTTCAGCAAGAAATGATGAAGCTTTATAGTGACAATGGCGTAAATCCATTAGCAGGGTGTTTACCGCTCTTCATTCAAATGCCAATCCTATTGGCATTTTACCATGCTATTATGCGGACAAGAGAAATTCAAGGAGATTCATTCCTTTGGTTTGCTCTTGACGCACCAGATCCAATCATTTTGCCAATTATTGCAGGGATTACGACATTCATTCAACAAAAAATGATGATGGTGACCGACAATCCTCAAATGAAGGTCTTGCTTTATGTGATGCCGGTCATGATCGTAATTTTTTCCATGTTCTTCCCGGCTGCCCTTGCATTATATTGGGTAATTGGAAATATTTTCATGATTATACAAACGTATTTTATTACCGGACCGAACGTTGGTAACAAAAAAGTAGCTGACGCAAAGACGGGAGGAAAGAAAAAGTGATCAAACGGAGAGTGTCAGGTAAAACGATTGAAGAAGCTGTTGAAAAAGCAGTAGCTGAGCTTGAAACAACGAGAGACCGCATCACGTATACGGTGTTAGAAGAACCACAAAAGGGCTTTCTTGGGTTACTCGGGGGAAAACCAGCTGTAATTGAAGTCATCGTAAAGCCTGAACCCGTTGATAAAGCTTTTGCATTTTTAGAGAAATTAGTTGCAAATATGGGATTAGAAGCAAAGATAGAAAAACGAGAAGAACAAGGTATGATGATCTTTGAATTATTCGGTAAGGAAGGGATCGGCAGTTTAATTGGTAAGAGAGGGCAAACCCTTGACTCTCTACAGTATTTGGTCAATCTCGTGGCTAATCGTGACGCAACCTCGTTTGTCCGGATTCAACTCGATGCGGAAAATTATCGTCAAAGACGAAAAGAGACGCTTGAGCAATTGGCAGTGCGACTTGGAGAAAAAGCACGTTCGATAAAGAAAAAAGTGCCTTTAGAACCGATGAACGCACATGAACGCAAAATTATTCATGCAACCTTGCAGCATACAGATGGAGTACAAACCTATTCAGAAGGTCAAGGCAACGGACGACATGTTGTCATTGCGCCGAAATGAGTTAGGGAGGCTGTGACAAAAGAGTTTTTATTGATAAGAAATCTGAACGTCATGATCGTTGCTGCATAGCAATCGCTTCGGAAATATACTCCGCTAAGGTTGTGCATTGTTCGCATTTTCAATCATACACGTTCGTTGCGCTCATTCCTTGATAAGATTGCCCCACTATGAGCGCCGATCAAGCATCGGATAATCGAATAAATCAACAGAAAAAGGGTTCCAACCATTTTATTTTTATGATTGGAACCCTTTTTTATTATTTTTGGCTAGTTATGTCCCAGCCTTGTCATATTCCATTTTTTAATTTTTTTCACAAGGGTCGAATGATCAACTCCTAAATGTTCAGCAGCTTTTCTAATCGACGTTTTTTTCTGGAGGGCATCGAAAATGACCCTTTTTTCAAACTGTTCTACTCGTTGTTTTAATGTTTGAGCTGCCTCTGTGTAACTATGAATATTAAAATGTGGCGGCAGGTCAACAGGCTCAATTTTAAGCGAAGGGACTGACACAATCATGCTCTCGACTAAGTTCCGTAATTCTCTCACATTTCCTGGCCAATGATAGCTTTGTAAAATATGTTTTGTTTCGGGTGAGACATGCTTTTCGATATTAAACAATTTACAAAAATAAGCGAAAAAGTGATCAAGTAAGACCTCGATATCTTCTGGGCGCTGACTTAATGGAGGAATCGATAATTCAATCACTTGTAGTCGGTAATAAAGATCTTCACGAAATTCTCCTTTTTCGACTAATTCCTTCAAATTTTTATTTGTTGCTGAAATAATTCTTATATCTAATTGCTTTACTTTGCTGCCGCCTAGTCTTTGAATTTGTTTTTCTTGAAGAACACGAAGTAATTTAACCTGTAAGGACAGTGGCAGTTCACCTACTTCATCAAGCAGGACTGTACCTTTATCTGCTAGCTCAAGCAAGCCGACTTTTCCTTCCTGTCTCGCACCAGTAAATGCACCCTTTTCATAGCCGAAAAGCTCTGACTCTAATAGCTGTTCTGGAATAGCTCCGCAGTTTACTTTTATAAACGGCATATCTTTTCGGTCGCTTAATTGATGAACTAAATTGGCTATAACCTCTTTTCCTGCTCCTGAAGGGCCAGATAATAAAACGCTCGTTGGGAACGAGGCAATTTGTTTAACTTTATCAATGATTTCCTTCATTTGAACACTTTGGAAAATTACTTTTTCATCGGAACCATCCGTAGAGAATGTATAGCGATTTTGGCTCATTTGAGAAAAGCTTTTTGCCTTTTTTAACTCATTCGTTAGCTCATTTAATTGAGTGATATCTCTAACATTTGTAACAACCATTTGAATGTCACCCTCTTCATCGAAAACGGGATTTCCTGTTACGATGACATCCTTTTGCCTGCCAATTCGTTGAAGAATGGAAATTCGCTTTTTATCTCGTAAGACAAGGAGAGAGACGGATTGATCAACATATCCTTGCTTCATTAAATCACTCATGTGATGACCAATCAGTTCTTCTCTTTTAAACCCTGACAATTCCTCGTAGGCTGAATTGACAGTTAGGGTGATTCCTTCTTTATCAACAACATAAATGCCGTCTGTAGAAAACTCGATAATTTTCTCCATCTGCAAAAATAGCGAACGATAATGTTCCATTTGAGAAATATCTTGAATAACACTAACCGTTCCAATCGACTTACCATCCTGATATAAAGGGGTTCGGTTCACCATGCACTGTAACCCTGCAATCGTCATTTTCATGCCAATTGTACTTTCACCACTAGCAAGAACATGAGCAATTTGTGAATTAGGGACAAACTCACGGATATCTTTGCCAATGTATTCTTGCTGACCTTGTTTTAATAATGTCTGGGCGGAGGTATTCATTAGTAAAACTTTTTTATGATGGTCCACAACTATCACTCCATTTGACATGGAAGAGAAAACGCTTTCTAAAATCTTTGTGTTCATTGTTACTGATTTCATGAGAAATTCTACCTCCTATCAAATGCGGTGAAAATAATCACCGTTTGGTGATTATTTTCACCAAACTAAAATTCTGTTATATCACTAATCATGATTCTTATGGTGAATTTTATCACCACAATAAGAATCATACAAATAAAAATCCTTTATAAAATAACGCTTTCAAAGTTGGCACAGTTCTTGCAAGTATAAAAGTGAAAGGAGGTTTGAAATGAACACAAAAAGTTTATTTATTAATGGTAAATGGGAAACAAAACAAAGAACCTATGCGCTTCACTCTCCTTATAGCGGAGATGTAATCGCTAATATTAGTATGGCAGATGAGGCTGATGTCAAAAAAGCCATTGAAGGCGCACAACAAGCCTATAAAACAATGAAAGAAATGCCTGCCTACAAACGCTCAGACATTTTACTTAAGGTTGTCTCAATCCTTCAAGAAAGAAGGGAGGAGTTAGCTCGCGTTGTGGCACTTGAGGCTGGTAAGCCAATTCGCACAGCAAGAGGAGAAATTGATCGTACGATTGCTACTTACCAATTTGCTGCAGAAGAGGCGAAGCGGATATACGGGGAGACGATTCCAATGGATGCTGCTCCTGGTGGGGAAAACCGACTAGGATTTACATGGAGAGAACCATTAGGTGTTGTCGTGGCTATTAGCCCGTTTAATTTTCCGTTTAATCTAGTCGCTCATAAATTGGGACCAGCCTTTGCTGCTGGAAACACAGTTGTCTTAAAGCCAGCTGAACAAACTCCTTTAAGTGCCTATCTAATCGCTGAAATCTTTCAGCAGGCAGGGCTGCCAGATGGCGCACTTCAAGTCATCACAGGAAGTGGAAGAGAGCTCAGTGATGCTCTTATCACAGATGAAAGAGTTAAAAAAGTAACGTTCACAGGTAGTGCCGGAGTAGGCAAGATCATTAAAGAAAAAGCTGGCTTGCGAAAAGTGACGTTAGAGCTTGGTTCGAACTCAGGCTTAATTGTTGAGCCAGACGTTCCTTTGGAAAAAATTATTCCAAGATGCGTAGAAGGAGCCTTTGCTTTTGCTGGTCAGGTATGTATTTCCTTACAAAGAATTTATGTTCATGAATCTGTTTATGAGGAATTTAGTAAGCGTTTTATTGAACAGGCAAAACAACTAAAAGTCGGTGATCCGCTAGAGGAAACAACTGATATTAGCGCAATGATTAATCCGAAAGAAACGGAGCGAATTGAGGCATGGGTCGAGGAAGCAGTGGAACAGGGTGCTACGATTGGCTTAGGTGGCACACGTGATGGCTCCGTCTTTTCGCCTACTGTATTACTGAATGTGACAAATAATATGGCCGTTTCTTGCCAAGAAACATTTGCACCAGTCGTGTCGATCGTTTCATATAAAGAGTTAGACGAAGCAATTGATATGGTTAACGATTCGGTATATGGGCTAAATGTTGCAATTTACACTCAAAATATCATTAATGCCCTAAATGCAGCGAAAAAGCTTGAATCAGGTGGCGTCATCATTAATGATATTCCAACATTTAGACTCGATCACATGCCTTATGGCGGAGTCAAAGATAGCGGTTATGGACGTGAAGGGATTAAATATGCAGTTGAAGAAATGACGGAATTGAAATTCGTTACGATAAAAACAGCATTTTAGGAGGAACAATAATATGACAAATATTATTAAACCTAACCCGAAACTTTATGTCATGGATAATGGCCGACTAAGCATGGATAAAAACTGGATGATTGCCATGCATAATCCTGCGACAATCGATAATCCGAATGCACAAACTGAATTCGTTAAATTTCCTGTCTATACGGTTTTGATTGATCATCCTGCAGGTAAAATCCTGTTTGATACAGCTTGTAATCCTAACTCTATGGGACCAGAAGGACGTTGGGGCAAAGCAACTCAGCAAATGTTTCCTGTCGATATGCCAGAGGAGTGTTATCTTCATAATCGTTTAGAAGAGTTAAATGTAAGACCAGAAGATATCAAATATGTTGTAGCATCTCATCTTCACCTTGACCACGCTGGATGCTTAGAGATGTTTACAAATGCGACAATTATTGTCCATGAGGATGAATTAAACGGTGCACTTCAATCATATGCCCGCAATCAAAAAGAAGGCGCATACATTTGGGCTGACATTGATGCATGGATTAAAAATAATCTCCAATGGCAAACAGTGAAGCGGAGTGAAGATAATCTTGAATTAGCAGAAGGCATTAAAGTCCTTAATTTCGGAAGTGGCCATGCTTGGGGGATGCTAGGTCTGCACATTAATATGCCAGAAACAGGTGGAATTATTCTTGCTTCGGATGCGATTTATACTGCTGAAAGCTTCGGACCACCTATCAAGCCACCTGGTATCATCTATGATTCTCTTGGCTACTCCAATGCTGTTGAAAAAATACGTAGATTAGCCAATCAAACGAACTCTCAAGTCTGGTTTGGTCATGATGCTGAGCAGTTTAAAACATTCCGTAAATCAACAGAAGGATATTACGAGTAAGGTTAGGGGGGAAATCTATGAGTGTGTCAAAGTTAGTTTTCGCTCCGTTAAGCTATACAGGATGGGGCTCTTTAAAGGAATTGTTACCTGAAGTTGAAAAATATGATCCAAAGAAAATTCTTGTCGTTACAGATCCGATGTTAGCCCAAATTGGACTGACGGATCGCGTCACCGATCCGCTTGAAACAGAAGGTTATTCTGTTACTTTATATACAGATGTCGTTCCTGAACCTCCTTTGGAAACGGGGGAGAAGCTTGTCTCCTTTACCCGTAATGGTCAGTTTGACATGGTAATTGGTGTTGGTGGTGGAAGCGCGCTTGATTTAGCAAAGCTAGCAGCTGTTTTGGCTGTGCATGAGGGACCTGCTGTTGACTACTTAAACTTAACAGGTACGAAAAATGTAGAAAAGAAAGGATTACCAAAAATTCTCATTCCTACTACATCTGGAACGGGTTCAGAGGTGACGAATATTTCTGTTCTGTCATTAGAGACAACAAAAGATGTGGTTACACATGATTATTTACTCGCTGATGTTGCGATTGTCGATCCAGAGTTAACGGTTTCTGTTCCTGCAAAAGTTACGGCTGCAACGGGAATTGATGCATTGACTCATGCTGTAGAAGCATATATCTCAGTAAATGCTAGTCCAACGACAGATGGCTTAGCGCTGCAAGCAATTCGTTTAATTGGACGTTCACTTCGAAAGGCAGTAGAAGACGGAAGTGACAAGCAAGCTCGTATTGATATGAGTAATGGTAGTTATCTAGCTGGACTTGCTTTCTTTAATGCTGGAGTAGCTGGTGTTCATGCATTAGCATATCCGCTAGGTGGACAATTTCATATCTCTCATGGGGAGTCGAACGCGGTTCTATTGCCATATGTAATGGGCTATATTCGTAAGAGCTGTGCAAAGAGAATGGCAGATATTTTGAATGCCCTAGGTGGAAATTCAACCTACTTATCTGAAGAAGAAGCCTCTTATAAATGTGTGGAGGAACTAGAGAGACTAGTGAAGGATGTTGGTATTCCGTCTACTTTAGCTGGATTTGATATACCAGCATCAGCTTTAGAGAGCTTAACGCAAGATGGAGTAAAGCAAAAGAGAATTTTAGCTAGAAGTCCATTGCCTTTATTAGAAGACGATATTCGACAAATTTATCAATCTGCTTTTGTTGGGGCAGTCGCAGAACCTAAATAGATCAAGATATAGCAAAACACCACTCATTCCTAGCTTGAGTGGTGTTTTTGTTTTTGTTTTTTTTTTTTTTGAGAAAGACTTGCCAAAATACGAAAAAAGGAAGGAGAATTCTAAAAATGCGAATCCGCTTACAAGTAGTAGGCTAGAAAATACTTCTCACACAAATGGTTGACACAATCTTTTAGTGCCGAGTCATGGATTTTCTTTTTAGGCTATGCTATTCTATTTATTTAGGGAAATATGCTTTTTGGTGTGGATTTACCTTGTTTTTAGAATGGAAATGTTATGCTTTTTTATAAATTGGTTCACACTTAATAGGAAGAGAGGTGAAAACGATGGAATTTGATACAATTGCCGCCATTTCAACAGCTCTTGGTGAAGGGGCCATAGGGATTGTCCGCTTAAGTGGTGATGAAGCCATTACAATTGCTAATCGGATATACAAAGGAAAGAGACCTCTCACAGATGTGCCGAGCCATACAATCGTCTACGGTCATGTTGTCAACCCGAAAACAGACGATGTGGTGGATGAAGTGATGGTTTCTGTGTTGCGGGCACCACGGACATTTACCCGGGAAGATGTAGTGGAAATTAATTGTCACGGTGGACTCGTTTCTGTCAACCGAGTGCTACAAGTTGTCTTAAATCATGGGGCGCGGCTTGCGGAGCCAGGTGAGTTCACGAAACGAGCCTTTTTAAATGGTCGAATTGATTTATCCCAAGCCGAAGGGGTGATTGATTTAATTCGGGCCAAAACTGACCGTGCCATGAATGTCGCCTTAAAACAAGTAGAAGGACGATTATCAAATAAAATTCAAAAGCTTAGGCAGGCATTGCTTGAGACGGTTGCTCATGTGGAAGTGAACATCGATTATCCAGAATATGATGCAGAGACGATGACCCACGGTTTGTTAAAGGAGCGGGGTACCTTTGTGAAAAAAGAAATTGAACAGCTTCTCGCAACGGCTGCTCAAGGGAAAATTTTACGTGAAGGATTATCCACGGTGATTATCGGCAGGCCGAATGTTGGGAAATCTTCCTTATTAAATAGTCTTGTCCATGAAAACAAAGCGATCGTTACAGATATTCCAGGGACAACCCGTGATGTGATTGAGGAATATGTCAATGTGCGGGGTGTACCGCTTCGCCTTTTAGATACAGCCGGGATTCGTGAGACAGAGGATATTGTGGAACGAATTGGGGTTGAACGCTCTCGTCAAGTGTTACAGGATGCAGAGCTTATTCTTCTCGTGCTAAATCATGGGGAACCGCTCTCAAAAGAAGATGAAGCGTTATTTGAAGCAATTAAAGGAATGGATACGATTATCATTGTTAATAAAACGGATCTTGAACGAAAAATTAATCTTGAGCGTGTCAAAGAACTAGCTGCAGGGCGCCCGATTATAACAACCTCCCTTCTCCATGATGAAGGCGTGGATGAGTTGGAGGAAGCGATTGCGGGTCTTTTCTTTGAAGGGTCCCTTGAAGGTGGGGATGTTACCTACGTTTCAAATTCCCGTCATATCGCGTTGCTTGAGCAAGCAAAAACGGCGATTGAAGATGCACTTGCTGCCATTGACATGGGTGTTCCGATCGATATGGTGCAAATCGATGTTACTAGAACATGGGAACTGCTTGGCGAAATTATTGGTGATAGTGTTCATGAAAGCTTGATTGACCAATTGTTTTCACAGTTTTGTTTAGGTAAGTAATTCGAATGATGAATGGAGGTTTAAAAATGGCCTATCAAGGTGGCGAATTTGACGTCATAGTTGTTGGGGCTGGCCATGCAGGGGTTGAAGCTGGGCTTGCAGCAGCTCGAATGGGAGCAAGCACATTAATGCTTACGTTAAATTTAGATGCTGTTGCGTACATGCCATGTAACCCATCTGTTGGTGGTCCAGCAAAAGGTATTGTTGTTCGGGAAATTGATGCCCTCGGTGGAGAAATGGCACGGAACATTGACAAAACACATATTCAAATGCGAATGCTGAATACAGGGAAGGGCCCAGCTGTACGTGCTCTTCGTGCTCAAGCGGATAAGTTTATGTATCAACATGAAATGAAAAAAACGATTGAAGAAGAGGAAAATCTCCTACTTCGTCAAGGGATGGTTGAACGTCTCATCATTGAAGATGGCGTCTGTAAAGGGGTCATAACGAATACAGGGGCCGAGTATCGTGCTAAGGCTGTCGTTATTACGACAGGAACGTATTTACGTGGAAAAATTATTATTGGCGAGCTTGCTTATGAAAGTGGGCCGAACAATATGCAGCCTTCCATTAACCTTTCCTACCACCTGCAAGAGCTTGGATTTGAGATGGTGCGTTTTAAAACAGGAACGCCTCCTCGTGTGAACGGAGAGACGATTGATTATTCGAAAACAGAAATCCAGCCTGGGGATGAGGTTCCACGTGCTTTCTCCTATGAAACAACAAAGTACATTACCGATCAGCTTCCGTGCTGGTTAACCTATACGGCGGAGTCAACGCATCAAATTATTAACAACAATCTCGGTCGCTCGCCGATGTACTCAGGCATGATTGAAGGGACAGGCCCACGCTACTGTCCATCGATTGAAGACAAGATTGTTCGTTTTAACGATAAGCCGCGGCATCAAATTTTCCTTGAGCCTGAAGGCCGAAATACATCAGAAGTATATGTTCAAGGCTTGTCAACGAGCTTACCTGAAGATGTACAGCTAGATGTGTTAAAGTCAATTCCTGGCCTTGAAGAGGTGCGGATGATGCGTCCAGGCTATGCGATTGAATATGACGCAATCGTGCCAACGCAGCTATGGCCAACCCTTGAAACGAAAAAGATAGAAGGCCTCTTTACCGCTGGACAAATCAATGGAACATCAGGATATGAAGAGGCTGCAGGTCAAGGGATTATGGCAGGTATTAACGCTGCACGTAAAGCACAAGGAAAAGAGGGCGTTATCCTTGATCGTTCAGAAGCATACATTGGTGTATTAATTGATGACCTTGTGACAAAAGGGACAAATGAGCCGTATCGTTTGTTAACCTCACGTGCCGAATATCGTTTGTTGCTCCGTCATGACAACGCTGATTTGCGCCTAACTGAAAAAGGATATGAGATTGGCTTAATCCCTCAAGAACGGTATGACCGTTTTGTTGAGAAAAAAGCGAAAATCGCAGCAGAAAAAAAGCGTCTTGAAAAGATCATTGTCAAGCCGTCTGATGAACTCCAGCAATTACTCGCCGATGTGCAGTCGGCTCCATTGCAAGAGGCAGTCCGCGCATCGCTCTTGTTAAAGCGTCCTGAATTAACCTATTGGGATGTAGCAAAAGTGATTCCGGCTGCAGAAAGTAAAATTGATGAAGATGTAGCAGAACAAGTTGAAATTCAAGTGAAGTATGAAGGCTATATCGAAAAACAGCTGCAGCAGGTCGAACGGGCACAAAAGATGAATGACAAAAAAATTCCACATGACCTTGATTACTTTGCCATTAACGGTTTGGCAACAGAAGCAAAGCAAAAGCTTAGTGAGGTTCGTCCATTGTCAGTCGGGCAAGCATCTCGTGTATCAGGCGTCAACCCTGCTGATATTTCGATTTTGCTCGTCTACATTGAACAAGGCAGATTAGCGAAGGTTGGCCGGAAAACCGTTTAATGGAGGGAAATGATGAGCAAAGCACAGTTTGAGCAGTTGGTGGGTGAGAAGGGATTTTCCCTTTCTCCTCAACAATTGGAGCAATTTCGTCTCTATTTCCAGCTGCTTGTTGAATGGAACGAAAAAATGAATTTAACTGCCATCACCGATGAAGATGGCGTATACTTGAAACACTTTTATGATTCAGTGTCAGCCTGTTTTTTTTATGATTTTTCAACGATAAAGAATCTTATTGATGTTGGGGCAGGGGCAGGGTTTCCAAGTATTCCAATAAAAATACTTTTCCCTGAGCTTCAAGTGAACATCGTTGATTCCCTGAACAAACGAATTGGGTTTCTTCAGCATCTTGCTGATACGTTAGGCTTGAAAGGCGTGGCCTTTTACCATGATCGTGCAGAAACCTTTGGTCAAAAAAAAGAACATCGTCAACAGTACGATCTTGTCATTGCTCGTGCAGTTGCCCGGATGTCGGTGTTAAGTGAGCTTTGCTTACCACTTGTCAAAGTAGGGGGGACGTTTGTTGCGATGAAAGGGGCAGGTGCGAAAGAAGAGCTTGCGGATGCTAAGCATGCACTTCAAGTGTTAGGTGCCCAAGTTGAAGACGTTCATGCTTTTCAGCTGCCGATTGAGGAAAGCGAACGGCATATTCTCATCATGAAAAAGGAAAAAGGGACGCCCAAAAAATACCCAAGAAAACCAGGGACTCCAAATAAACAACCTTTATAGGTAATGTTTCACGTGAAACATTACCTTTTTTAGAAGGAAAAAAAGTATACATTTGATGATGTTAAGCTCAAGCGCCTAGCCGTTCGAGATTGCTTTTTCCTGTAAATGGTTTCCTGAAACCGGCGAGTCATTGGCAGCTTTTTAGTATTAGTGTCGCGATATACAAGGCGCTTGCGTTTTTTTTTGTGTACAATAGGAAGCTTTTTGCAGATGAGAATCATTTAAGTTAAGGAAGGAATACGAATGTCCTAGTAAGTTTCACTTGACGAACATAGGTATGGAGGATATAAAAGACATAGGTAGAAAAGAAGGAACTGGACTGATTATGTCGAATGTGAATGTATAGAGACGGTAGTTATCAAAAGGTGGTGTCAGGCGATGAAGCAGCCGTTTTCACGCCTATTTGGCTTCGGAGATAAGCAAGAGGAGATCGTAGAGACAACAAAAAATGATGAGGTAAAGCAGCTGCCGATGAAGGAAATTGTTCCAAATCGTTTTCAGCCTCGGACAATTTTTGACGACGAACGAATTGAAGAGCTAGCGCAAACGATTCGTACCCATGGAATTATTCAGCCAATTGTCGTTCGTGAACGAGATGGAAAGTATGAAATCATCGCTGGGGAGCGCCGTTTTCGTGCTGTCACAAAATTGGGGTGGGAGCATATCCCAGCGATTATTAAAGAATTCAATGATTCACAAACAGCATCGGTGGCATTAATTGAAAACCTGCAACGGGAAGGACTCACAGCCATTGAGGAAGCGGTTGCTTACGCGAAATTGATCGAGCTTCACGGATTAACGCAAGAAAGTTTGGCGCAACGTCTTGGAAAAGGACAGTCAACAATTGCCAATAAATTACGATTGCTTCATTTATCAGAAAAAGTACAAGAAGGTATTTTAGAGCGGAAGATTTCAGAGCGACATGCCAGAGCATTGCTGGCGATCAAGGACGAATCGCTACAAGTGAAAATGTTTGATGAAATCATTGAAAAAGGGCTGAATGTAAAACAAACGGAAGAGCGGGTGAAGCAACTCCTTGAAGGAGTACCTCAGCCGAAGAAAAAGCCGACAAGGAAAGCGTACTCAAAAGATATGAGGATTGCGATGAACACAATCCGTCAATCGGTTGATATGGTATTGAAGAGCGGCCTAAATATTGATACTGACGAAGAAGAGAATGATGATTTTTATCAATTTACAATTCGAATTCCGAAAAAATAATCTATCGAGTACGATAGATTATTTTTTATCGTGTGGCGATAAGTTTCTAAAATCTTTGTACAAAAATTGTGTTAAAATAGAGAACGAATTGTGAATGTTGGAACGGAAAGTTGGTGGAAGCGTGGCAAGAGTGATTGCAATTGCGAACCAGAAAGGTGGCGTCGGCAAGACAACAACAGCTGTGAACCTTAGTTCATGCTTGGCGTTAATCGGAAAAAAAGTATTACTGGTCGATATTGATCCACAAGGAAATGCAACAAGTGGAGTCGGGATTGAAAAAGGAGACATCAATCATTGCATCTATGATTTGCTTGTAGATGACATGGAAGCAAAAGATGTCATTCAGACAACAAAGGTCGAACAGCTAGATGTTCTACCTTCAACGATTCAATTATCAGGGGCGGAAATTGAGCTGGTACCGACCATTTCACGGGAAGTCCGCTTAAAGCGAGCGCTTGAAAAAATCGAAGCAAATTACGACTATATTTTAATTGATTGTCCACCTTCCCTTGGTCTATTAACGATAAATGCCCTTACGGCTTCAGACTCTGTGCTTATTCCTGTTCAATGTGAGTATTACGCATTAGAAGGTCTTAGCCAGCTACTGAATACGGTAAGGCTTGTGCAAAAACATTTAAATACTGATTTGGAGATTGAAGGTGTTCTCTTAACAATGCTTGATGCAAGAACGAATCTCGGTATTCAAGTGATTGAAGAAGTGAAAAAATATTTCCGAGAAAAAGTATTCAAAACGATTATTCCACGGAATGTTCGACTTGGCGAAGCCCCAAGTCACGGAGAGCCCATCATCATTTATGACCCGAAGTCACGAGGGGCAGAAGTCTATTTAGATTTAGCAAAGGAAGTGGTTGCCGGTGGCTAGAGGCTTAGGCAAAGGACTGAATGCTTTATTTCCTGACTCGATTGATGATAAAAATGAAAATGTCGTAGAGGTGAAGGTAAGTGAGCTTCGACCGAACCCGTATCAGCCTCGTAAAACCTTTTCTGAAAAAGCTATTGCTGAGTTGACTGACTCGATTAAGCAGCATGGTATTCTTCAGCCCATCGTCGTTCGGAAAAGTATTAAAGGGTACGAGATTGTCGTGGGAGAACGACGTTACCGGGCAGCGAAGGAAGCGGGTTTGAAAAAAGTACCTGTTGTCGTTCGTGAGCTTAACGAAGAAAAGATGATGGAGCTTGCTTTAATTGAAAATTTACAACGAGAAGATCTAAACCCGATTGAAGAAGCACTGGCATATGAGAAGTTAATGACGCATTTGAACATAACTCAAGAGCAGCTAGCTTATCGCTTAGGAAAAAGTCGCCCCCATATTGCCAATCATATTCGCTTGCTCCAGCTTCCAAGCAATGTGCAGCAATTTATATCTGACGGAAAACTCTCCATGGGTCACGGACGGGCGTTGCTCGGTCTAAAAGATAAACAAAAGTTTTCACCCCTATTAGAAAAAGTGTTGCGAGAAAAACTAAGTGTTAGAGAAGTGGAAAAGCTTGTCCAAACAGCAAATGAACGTGTTTCACGTGAAACAAAACCAACAAAGAAAAAGCTTTCTCCGTTTTTTCAAGAGAGACAAGATTTTCTACGAACGAAGCTTGGAACATCGGTTTCGATTAAAACAGGGAAGAAAAAAGGAAGAATTGAGATTGATTTTTTCTCAGAAGAAGATTTAGAACGAATTTTACAGCTTCTTGCTGTAGAAAATGAAAATAATAAGCCTTCATCTTAAATGAAGTCATCCGATATGGTGGCTTCATTTTCAAGTGTAGGGAACAAAAGGAATAAAAGAGTGGAAGGAGGAAATGAAGGTGATTTATTTTGATCAAGCAGCTTCTTCGTTTCCAAAACCAGCATCTGTGGCAAATGCTATGGCTGAGGCTGTTAATGAATATGCTGCCAATCCAGGTCGTGGGGGACATGCTTTAGCAACGAGAGCAAGCCAAATGATTGAATCAACACGGGAGCTGCTGAAGGCGTTTTTTCATGCTCCAAGTAAAAGGCATGTGTGGTTTTATCAAAATGCAACGATGGCATTAAACCAAGCCTTGCTCGGATTTCCGTTCCAGGAAGGTGACCATGTGGTAAGCACATCTTTTGAACATAATTCAGTAAGACGGCCTTTAGAGCAGCTACGTCAGCGTCAAGGGATCGAGATCAGCTATGTCGAACCAAATTCAACAGGTTTAATTGAGGTAGAAGCCATTGAAAAAGCTTTCAAGAGAAATACACGGCTTCTCGTTGTTTCTCATGGCTCAAATGTTACAGGTGCGTTTGTTGATATTGAACGGATAGGAAAGATTGCAAAAACAAAAAAGGTTCCTTTTCTTTTAGATGCTTCGCAAACAGCTGGAAAGCTTCGGATCGAAATGGACCATGCAAACATTTCTATGCTAGCATTTGCTGGTCATAAAGGGTTATTAGGTCCACAGGGAACTGGGGCTTTAATCGTTGCGGAGGATTTTCAATTAAAACCGCTTGTCTACGGGGGGACTGGCAGTTATTCTGAATTGATTGACCAGCCTTCACAATGGCCTGATCGCTACGAAAGCGGTACATTAAATACGCCTGGAATCGCCGGGCTCAATGCGGGGATAAAATATATTGTTGAGCGTGGCATTGATGATATTTATGAACATGAGTGGCAATTGACAAAGCAGTTTCTTCAAGGGCTTCAAGGAATGGCTTCCATAAAAGAATATGGACCTTCTTTAGAGGTGAAGCGAGTGGGAGTTGTCTCCTTTCAAATGGAGGGACTTGATAGCCATGAAGTTGCAACGATCTTGGATGAGCATTATCAAATTGCTGTACGTGCTGGACTTCATTGTGCTCCGCTTGCTCATGATACGCTACAAACCTCAGAGACAGGACTAGTTCGTGTCAGCTTTGGTCCCTACAATACGGCTGAAGAAGTGGACACGCTTTTGACCGCCCTTGGAGAAATTGAACAGGCTTTTTACTAGAAACGAGGCGCATAGAAGATGGTTTTACTTGGAACGATTGTTAATGGGCTTGCGATCATTTTTGCTGCTCTTATTGGTTTACTTGTACGCAACATTCCAAAGCGAGTAAAGGTAACAGTCATGCAAGCGATTGCCCTTGCTGTGTTAATGCTAGGAATTGGAATGGGACTAAAAAGTGAGCAATTTCTTATTGTCATTGGGAGTCTTGTCATCGGTGGATTGATTGGTGAAAGACTCGGTTTAGAAGCGCGATTAAACGCTGTTGGTCAATGGCTTGAAAAGAAATTAGGCTCAGAGGAAAAGGGAACAGTGGCAAATGCTTTTGTGACGACGACATTAATCTATGTCGTAGGAGCGATGGCGATCTTGGGAGCCCTTGATAGCGGATTAAGAGGCGATCATTCCATTCTTTATACAAAGGCGATGCTTGATGGTTTTTCAGCGATTATTTTCACGTCCACATTAGGAATTGGTGTTATTTTTTCGGCTATCCCGGTTATGTTGTATCAAGGTGGTATCGCCTTGTTTGCCATGCAAATTGATCGTTTTATTCCTGAAGAGTTAATGGCATTTTTTATTACCGAAATAACAGCAACAGGGGGCATTATGATTGTGGCGATCGGTTTAAACCTACTAGGGGTGATAACCATTCGGGTAGCTAATCTATTACCAAGTATCGTCATTGTCGCTATTTTTGTGACGGTTTCCTATTACTGGATGCCCATTCTTGCGTTTATTTTATAATAAAAATCTGTATGAGCGGCTCTTTCTTTCCACTTGGATGGACACGAGTCCGTCAAGTAACGCTGAGCAACCTTTCCTGGAACTGGACAGCTTACCTTTTATCTTTTAAAAAAGAAACTCATTAATTGGGAGGAGTCTCTCATGGATGAGTTTCTTTTTTTGCTCGGAACAGAAGTTGTGGCTTTAGAGTGTGTAGCAATGGGTGGACGGGCTTGTCGTTTGGTAGTTGCTGGTCGACCTTTTGAATGGAACCAGCAATGATCTCTGCTAATTGCATCACCGTATGAAGCCGTGTGTTTTGCAACATAAAATATTCCATCATGCCAGCAATGTTAACAATTCCCGTCATGTGGATATCACCAACAGGAGGAAGCTTTTTATTAACAGCAGCCCCTGGTTGAACGGGACCATCAGCAAGGACAACCTTTCCAACACTATTCAAGCGCCCAAGGCATGCATCGATTGCAAGAACATAAGGACGTCGATATGTTTGTAAAATCGCTGAGAAGCGCTCTTCTAAATTTACGGCATGGATCGGATTTGAAAGTGTACCGTATACATGAAAACGTCCTAATGATGCTTCTTCTAATTTTGAACCTACAAGTGGACCGAGCGCATCACCGGTCGAGCGGTCGGTACCAATACAAATCACCACAAGCTCTCGATGCTCATATGAATGAAAATATTGAACGAGTTCTTCAGCTAATAGGCTCTGTACGTCAGGTTCGTCCATATGAATTCGAAAAGGGGGGCGCTTCTTAGAGAACAGACGATTGTTTCCATTCATATCATAAGCTCCTTTGCCATAGTAGTAACAGTATACGGATATTTTTTCCTTTCTATACATCTGAAATGAAGGGAAGCGCTTTTGGTTATGAAAAAAGAAGCGACGCAAGGCTAGGTGTGGCTTGTAAATAGTTTATTAAGAAGGGAAGACGGGGCAAATGTGGCTAAATGGATTCAAATGGATGTTTCTCATTACTGGAACAATGATCGGAGCAGGATATGCGTCAGGGCGAGAATTATGGGAATTTTTTGGGGCTGAAAGCGGACTAGCTATCTTCCTTTTTGCCATTATGTTTATCATTTGTTGTACGGTCATTATGTTCATTAGCTATAATCATAAATCAACGCACTACCTCCCTGTTCTTCAATCGTTAATAGGAAAGCGGTTGACCAGTGTCTATGACTTAATGATTTTTCTTTATCTTTTCACAACGACGGTGGTTATGATTGCAGGAGGGGGAGCAACGCTTGAAGTGATCCATATCCCTTACTGGTATGGTGTCGCTATGTTGATCAGTCTTGTTGTGCTTCTCTTTGTTTGGGGGACAAATGGGATGACCTCTGTCAATGCCATCCTGACGCCCATATTAATCGCATGCTTGCTAGGGGTCCTTCTTTCCTTTCAATCATTAAAAGGATTTCCGATCGAATTTCATTTGAACGAGCAATCAAATTGGCCATCTGCTTTAACCTTTACCGCTCTTAATATATTGCCCCTCATCGCTGTGCTTGGAGCGGTCGGAAATCACATTCACCATAAAGGGGAGATCTGGATTGCAAGCATTGGCAGCGGCGTCGTATTAGGTGGAGTTTCCTTTTTATATAACGAGTCACTTCTTCAAGTAGCGGGGGAGTTAATGCTGTATGAAATTCCGTTGTTTGCCATTTTGAAGCATTATCCGTATTTTATGGTGCTGGTGATGACCGTCCTGCTGTGGCTTGCCATTTATACGACTGCAGCTGCTGGGGTATTTGGTTTGCTATCAAGGGTACGTATTTATGTCAATTGGCCGCCTTGGGTCATTGCTCTTTTTTTGCTAGGAAGCATGGCCCCCTTAACATTGTTTGGTTTTTCGACACTTATTGCTGTCCTTTACCCATTGTATGGCATTCTTAATTTATACGTATTTTCCGCGATTTTGCTCTATCCAATCATGAATCACAGACTTGTGAAATAGCGCCAACCAAGGCTTTTTCTTTTCCTCAGAAAATCATGTATAATATGTACTAACTAGATTTGCATCAGGATTAAGAGGGGGCATGAGTGACGATGGAAAAGGAATTTGTGTTGAATGATATCGTTGAAATGAAAAAACCTCACCCATGCGGCACGAATCGCTGGAAAATTATTCGCATGGGGATGGACATTCGCATCAAATGTACTGGCTGTCAACATAGCGTAATGATCCCTCGCAGGGAGTTTGAAAGGAAGCTGAAAAAAGTACTTGAACATACAGAAGAAAAATAAAGAGCAAGGCAATGGCTGTGAAGGAGTCAATCCGCACCATTGCCTTGTTTTTTTCAGGTAGTGTCTCTATAATTGGAAGGGATGCAAACAGAAGAAGCAAAGAACGAATGATGAGATAAAGGATAAAGGAAGTGAGCCTTAAATGGCGTTAACAACAGGTATTGTCGGATTGCCCAATGTAGGAAAGTCAACATTATTTAATGCAATTACACAAGCGGGTGCTGAATCAGCTAACTACCCGTTTTGTACGATCGATCCCAACGTAGGAATTGTAGAGGTGCCTGACCACCGCTTACAAACATTAACCGAGCTCGTAGAACCGAAAAAAACGGTGCCGACTGCGTTTGAATTTACGGATATTGCAGGAATTGTAGAAGGTGCAAGCAAAGGGGAAGGGCTGGGTAATCAATTTTTATCCCATATTCGACAAGTTGATGCAATTTCCCATGTGGTTCGTTGTTTTGCAGATGAAAATATTACCCATGTCTCAGGGAGCGTGAACCCGATTCGCGACATTGAAGTGATTAATTTAGAATTGATCCTTGCTGACCTCGAATCGGTTGAAAAGCGGTTAACACGGGTTGCAAAGCTAGCGAAAGCGAAGGATAAGGATGCCCTTGCTGAGCTGACTGTGTTAGAAAAGCTTAAAGAGGCATTTGAAAATGAAAAGCCTGCTCGTAGTGTTGAATTTAGTGATGACCAAGAAAAAATCGTTAAGCAGCTTCATTTGCTTACAAGTAAGCCTGTTCTCTATGTTGCGAATGTAAGCGAAGAGGAATTACTTGCTCCAGAGAACAATGAATATGTTGCCAAGGTCAAAGCATTTGCTGCAGAGGAAAATAGTGAAGTCATTGTCGTTTGTGCAAAAATCGAGGCTGAAATCTCGGAGCTAGACGGCGATGAAAAACAGATGTTCTTAGAAGAGCTTGGTATTAAAGAATCAGGTCTTGATCAATTGATTCGTGCCGCTTATCAGCTTCTTGGCTTAGAAACCTACTTTACAGCAGGTGTGCAAGAAGTACGTGCTTGGACCTACCGCCGTGGCACGAAAGCTCCGCAAGCAGCAGGGATCATTCATTCAGATTTTGAACGTGGATTTATTCGTGCAGAAGTCGTTTCATATGAAGATTTAGTTGCGGCTGGTTCAATGGCACAAGCAAAAGAAAAAGGAAAAGTACGTTTGGAAGGAAAGGACTACGTTGTCCAAGATGGAGACGTCATTCACTTCCGTTTTAATGTGTAAAGAGATGTCTGACATGGCTTGGCGAATGAGGGGAAGCCCCTTGTTTTGGCCAAGCCATTCTGTTATAATGTGAAAATGTGAGTAAAATGACTCTATTATATGATAATTTTGCTCCTTGCTCCATCGCGGAGCCGTTTAGACCAAAAGGAGGTGACCGGAATGCGTAAGTACGAAATTATGTACATTATCGCTCCAAACCTAGAAGAATCAGCGAACAAAGAGCTTATTGAACGTTACAATGGGGTTCTTACCAACAATGGTGCTGAGATTGAAAAGGTTGAGGAAATGGGTAAACGTCGTTTAGCGTATGAGATTAACAAGTACCGTGAAGGCTACTATGTTCTTCTTAACGTTAATGCTAGCCCTGAAGCGATTGCGGAATTCAATCGTTTGATCAAGATTAACGATAACGTTATTCGTGTTCTTATTACAAAAGAGGAAGAATAATGAAATGATGTGGGAGGGGACCGAATGCTAAACCGAGTTGTACTTGTCGGCCGATTAACACGCGATCCAGAATTGCGCTATACGCCGAATGGGGTGGCAGTAGCCAATTTCACGCTTGCCGTAAATCGTACATTTTCCAATCAGCAAGGGGAACGCGAGGCAGATTTCATTAACTGTGTCGTGTGGCGCAAGCAGGCGGAAAATGTAGCAAACTTTTTGAAAAAGGGAAGTCTTGCTGGTGTCGATGGCCGTGTGCAAACACGCAGCTATGATAATAATGAGGGCAAACGTGTCTTTATAACCGAAATCGTTGCTGAAAGTGTTCAATTCCTTGAACCGCGTGGCTCAAGCAACCAAGGTGGAGGCAACAACGATTACCTTGGTGGTTCAAATCCAGGTGGCAACAATTACGGTCAACCAAATCGCCAATCATCAGGTGGATTTAATGATGATCCGTTTGCAAATGACGGCAAACCGATTGACATATCTGATGATGATTTACCATTCTAGACCCTTCCTCTTTGAATGAACAATCTATTTGAACGTATAAAAAATTGACATAGAAAGGAGTGCTGTCAAATGGCTCGTCGTGGTCGTCCAAAGCGTCGTAAGGTTTGTTACTTTACAGTTAACAAAATCGAGAAAATCGATTACAAAGATATAGATTTGCTTAAGCGTTTCATCTCTGAGCGTGGAAAAATTCTTCCTCGCCGTGTAACGGGAACATCTGCAAAATACCAACGTCAATTAACAATCGCAATCAAGCGTGCTCGTCAAATTGCTTTATTGCCGTATGTTAACGAAGTTAATTAATATGAATGAGACACAGTGTTTATCACTGTGTCTTTTTTTATACTATAATTTAAAATAATCACTTAATAAGTTGGAGGGTATAGTCCCGTCTATACTGAACTAGGAATAAAAGCCCTTTAATGTTGAAACAGGTGGGGATATTCTTTAAGAATAGAGAAAGTGTTTTCTTCTAATGGAAAGAAATCTGTTGTGTTCAATCCTACAACCTAGAAACACGTTGACAGGCTTCCAGTACTTGTTGCGACTGACCAAGGCGCTTGCGAAATTATATCTGTTTCTTATGAGTTAGATACTTGGAATCGTCCTGAAGCTGTTCTGCAAGGCTTGATAAGGTTTCAGTTGAGGTGTCAGCTTCTTCCATTGTGGCAAATTGTTGTTGAGACGCTGAGAGCTTTCATGTGTGCTTTCTACGGATTTTTCAGCCACCGTGTTCACTTCTTTAACCAATGGGCCAACCTTTGCACTCATTTGGCTCATAGCTTGAACCGAATTGGTGACGTTCGTAACCTTCTCACTTACCCGTTGAATGGATCATAAAACAATCCTATTTGTTATTCAAAGGTACATAACGATCAATGAGTGATACATATAGTGATAAGAGAGACAATATGTGCAGTGTAGTATGATGGAAAAAGGTTTATCTTTTTTAAAAGGTGGAGGAGTAGCTAGGTGGTTAGAGGAGAAAATATGAAAAATGATTCGTTGGTTAAAATGAAAGCCCTTCATCAAAAGGGGTTAATCCAGCTATTTCTTCCTTTTTATCAGCAGATGTTGAAAAAAAGAGGATGGTACAATTCGTAGGGAGGGTCGCTCACGTTGGAGGCGAAGCTTTAATTTTATTAATAATTACGCTAAAATAGACAAGGATATGGGAAAATCTAAAAACGCTTGTTCTGTGGAATCAATCTGATTGTTTTTTACATGTGCTTGAACGTAAAAAGAGGTGAAAGTGTGAAGCGAACACGAGCTCTAACAGAAGGGGCGATCATCGCTGCTCTGTTTGCAATTCTTTTATTTTTAACTCTATACATGCCATTTATCAGTATGGTGACGGTCTGGCTGTTACCATTACCATTTATTATTTATACGCTTCGACACAGCTTAAAGCAGGCAATTCTTTTATGGTTTGCTGCTTTTGGGGTCAGCTTTATGATTGGTGGGCTGCTAGCCCTGCTTCCAGTCTTTATGTTTGGCACGGCAGGGATTGTGATTGGAGAGCTTTACCGTCGAGAAAAGAGTCCACTTGCTGTATTGTTAGGGGGAAGCTTAACCTATATCGCATGGATGCTGATCTTTTTTGTAGGAAGCATCGTCGTTCTTGATGCGAACCCGCTCGATTTTGCCCAGGAATCAATGCGGCAATCGGTAGAAACGGCGGAACAGGTTATTGTAAGTATGGGGCAAGAACCAGCTGAAGCACTTGAGCAAATGAATGAACTCATTGATCTGATGGTCTATATGGCCCCTGTCATGATTATCATGGTTGGTATCGTATTGGCAGTCATTTCTCAGCTTGTGTCCGTTCCGGTCTTGCGGAGATTGAGGCATGAGGTTCAACCGTTCCCGCCTGTTCGAACGTGGTCTTTTCCAAAGGCTTTTCTTTACTATTATCTTATTGTTGTGATTTTAACAATGGTCGGCATGGAAGAAGGAAGCACACTTTATATTGCAATCTGGAACTTATTTCCGATCCTTGAGGTTGTGATGACGATTCAAGGATTTGCCGTAATCTTTTTCTATTGTCATCAAAAACAACTCTCAAAAGCCCTTCCAATTATCATTTTGATTGGGAGCTTGATTGTTACACCATTGCTCTTTTTTGTTCGAATTCTCGGGATTATTGACTTAGGCTTTGACTTACGTAAACGTCTAGAAAGCCGAGGAAAGTAGGAAAGTAGGAGTTGACATTATGCCAAAGTTTTTGATGAAGCGATGGCATGGCTATCACGTCATCGCCCTGTTTGTCGTCGCAACGTCGTTTCTTATTACGATTATGCTTTATAGATGGCAAATCGGGGTTGTTGGATTTTTTATCTTAGGAGTATTAGCGATCTACGCAGTACAGGCCCGCATTTCGTTTGAAAAAGATTTGGAAGCGTATATTTCCACGCTCTCGTACCGGGTGAACAAAGCAGGGGAAGAAATTGTTACCAAGCTGCCAGTTGGGATGCTTCTCTATAACGAAGAGTACACCATTCAATGGCTTAACCCATATGTAAACGAAAAAATTAAAGAGGCCCAAATCGACGGATCTCTGGATGAGATTTCACCAAGTCTTATTTCTGCCCTTGAAAAAGGGCTCGAGCATGATACGATTTTTATGAATGACTACTACTTTCATGTATTGTTCAAGCCCGATGAGCGACTTATTTATTTCTTTGATGTTACTGAGAATGAGGAAATCAAAGCTCTCTATGAAGAGACTCAAACCGTTTTGGCCATTATCTTCCTTGATAATTATGATGATGTGACGCAAGGGATGGAAGATCAAGTTCGAAGTAAGCTTTTAAGTCATGTCACTTCAACCTTAAATCGTTGGGCTTTTGAAAAGGATATCTTTTTAAGACGAACCGCTTCTGATCGCTTTATTGCTGTGATGAATCACAAAACATTAGAGGAAATTGAGAGAGAGCGCTTTGATATTTTAGATGAAATAAAAGAGGTTACAGGGAAGGAAAAAATTCCAATCACCTTAAGTGTGGGGGTTGGTGTAGGAGAGTCTTCTTTACGAGAGCTTGGTATTCTCGCTCAATCAAGCTTGGATTTAGCCTTAGGTCGGGGTGGTGACCAAGTGGCGATCAAGCAGAAAAACGGGAAGGTTCGTTTTTATGGTGGGAAGTCAAACGCCATGGAGAAACGAACGAGAGTCCGTGCAAGGGTCATTTCCCATGCCTTACGTGATTTCGTTCTTGAAAGTGATCAAGTGATGATTATGGGGCATAAACATCCCGATATGGATGCGATCGGTGCAGCAATTGGTGTCTTAAAAATCGCTGAAGTCAATGGGAAAGAAGGCTATGTTGTCCTTGACCCACAAGACGTGAACCATGATGTTCAGAAGTTGATGGAGGAAGTGGAAAAGCACGATCATTTATGGAGTCAATTTATTATCCCAGCAGAGGCAGAAGAGCTTGCCACAGAGCAAACCCTTCTTGTCATTGTTGACACCCATAAGCCTAGCCTCGTCATGGAACCAAAGCTATTAGAGCAAGTAGAGCGAATCGTCGTCCTTGACCACCATCGACGTGGGGAGGAATTTATTGAAGACCCCGTGCTTGTCTATATGGAGCCTTATGCTTCATCAACGGCTGAGCTTGTCACGGAATTGCTTGAATACCAACCAAAACAATTAAAAATGGATAGCTTAGAAGCGACAGCCCTTTTAGCAGGAATGGTTGTCGACACGAAGAGCTTTGCGATTCGGACGGGATCACGCACATTTGATGCTGCTTCGTTTTTACGGTCAAATGGGGCCGATACCGTCCTTGTCCAAAAGCTCCTAAAAGAGGATCTTGATCATTATGTCAAACGTGCTAAACTCGTTGAGAGTGCAGAAATTTATCGAGAGGGTCTCGCCATTGCAAAAGCGGATGATGAGGATATGATCAGCCAAGTATTGATTGCCCAAGCAGCCGACACCTTGTTAACCATGAAAGACGTCGTGGCATCCTTTGTGATCTCAAGACGGCAGGATGGCATGGTAAGTATTTCGGCTCGCTCCCTCGGGGAAGTGAACGTTCAGTTAATTATGGAAAAATTAGATGGTGGTGGGCATCTTACCAATGCAGCCACCCAGCTTGAAGGATCTTCTGTTGAGGAAGCAGAAAAGCGGCTGAAAGAAGTGATTGATCAGTTTCTTGAAGGGGGAAATTAAGATGAAGGTCATTTTTCTAGAGAATGTAAAAGGGAAGGGTAAAAAAGGCGAAGTTAAAAACGTACCAGATGGGTATGCAAGAAATTATTTGTTTCCGAATAACTTAGCGAAGGAAGCAACCTCAGGCAATGTCAAAAATTTAGAAGCACAAAAGAAAAGCGAACAAAAGAAAGCAGAAGAAGCGTTTGAAGATGCGAAAAAATACAAAGAAGAGCTAGAGAGCCTGACGGTTGAAATTAAAGCAAAATCAGGTGAAGGGGGACGTCTTTTCGGAGCCATTTCGACGAAACAAATCGTTGAAGCGCTGAACAAGCTAGGTAAAAAAGTAGACAAACGAAAAATTTTGCTTGATGATCCGATTCGTTCTCTCGGTTACACGAACGTTCCGATAAAAATTCACCCAGATGTCGTGGCGACTGTCAAAGTACACGTTGTCGAGGGAGAGTAAAGGACATTGCATGAAAATCACTCCTTATCACGTTCAACCGGGCATGGTAGGGAGTTCGTTTTGTCCTAAGAGACATGCGGAGCACTGTCTCGAGTGGAGAGGAGAGGCACATAATGAGTGATTTATTTGCAGACCGGACACCACCCCAAAATATTGAAGCGGAGCAAGCGGTTCTCGGTGCGATTTTTTTAGAGGAACATGCTCTTGTCACAGCCTCAGAACGACTCATTCCTGAAGATTTTTACCGTGCTGCTCATCAACGAATCTATCAAGTGATGCTTGATTTAGCAGAGAAAGGTGAACCCGTCGATCTTGTCACGGTCACCGCAGAGCTTCAGGATCGGAAGGCACTTGACGATGTAGGAGGCGTCTCTTATTTAGGAGACTTGGCTAATTCTGTTCCAACAGCAGCAAATGTTGAGTATTACAGCCGAATTGTTGAGGAAAAATCGTTGCTTCGCCGGCTGATCCGCGTTGCAACGAATATTGCCGCTGAAGGCTACACGAGTGAAGAAGAAGTGGATGCCATCTTAGATGAAGCAGAGAAGACGATTCTTGATGTGTCACAGCGAAAAAATACGAGTGCCTTTGTCTCAATTAAAGATGTACTCGTTGAAACGTATGACAAGATCGAGATGCTGCAAAATAATAAAGGGGATATCACCGGTATTCCAACTGGATTTATTGAGCTTGACCGAATGACGGCAGGGTTCCAACGAAATGATTTAATTATTGTTGCAGCCCGTCCTTCCGTTGGTAAAACCGCCTTTGCATTGAACATTGCTCAAAATGTGGCGACGAAAACGAGTGAAAATGTGGCGATTTTTAGTCTTGAGATGGGGGCGAGCCAGCTTGTTCAACGGATGCTGTGTGCGGAAGGAAACATCGATGCCCAGCGTATGCGAACAGGGGCTTTGAATGCTGAGGATTGGCAAAAGCTGACGATGGCAATGGGGAGTCTCGCAAGGGCAGGCATTTACATTGATGACACCCCTGGTATTAAAGTGAATGAGATTCGGGCGAAATGCCGTCGTCTCAAGCAAGAGCAGGGTCTAGGGATGGTATTAATCGACTATTTACAGCTCATCCAAGGAAGTGGACGCAGTGGTGAAAACCGTCAGCAGGAAGTATCTGAAATCTCCCGCTCACTGAAAGGCTTGGCTCGTGAATTAGAGGTGCCTGTCATTGCCCTATCTCAGCTATCCCGTGGTGTTGAATCTCGTCAGGATAAGCGTCCGATGATGTCAGATATTCGTGAGTCAGGAAGTATTGAGCAAGACGCTGATATTGTAGCATTTTTATATCGTGATGATTACTATGACAAAGAAACAGAAAATCAAAACATTATTGAAATCATTATTGCCAAGCAGCGGAATGGCCCTGTCGGAACCGTGGAGCTTGCTTTTGTAAAAGAATATAACAAATTTGTGAATTTAGATCGCCGGCATGACGAACGGGACATGCCACCAGCTGGCTAACCTCTCTTTGCCGAGGTTAGCCTTTTTAAAAGGTAAGAAAGAACAGCATGTCAAAGCGATCTCTCTGTTAGATGTTCAAATAAACTTAGCAGGGAAGTTGTTTTTAATGCTGAAATACAAAAACGTTTGGCTCCAACGCCTTACGCTTTCTTATTAAAAATATCATGAGAAGGCTTTAGTGAGCTGCTATGTCCTTATGAGCGTTTGTTTCTCACAATGGTTAAAGGATTCTATAAAGGGGACAATCGGCAACAATAGTACGAACAAAAGATAAATAGACTATTAGTATTGTTCGTGTTTTATTGACGCTGGCGCAGATGATTGGTATACTGTTTGAGGGTTTTTGTTAATTAACTCGGTTCGACGAACGTCCGAGGCGGAGGTGCACGAGATGTCATCAGTAGTTGTAGTTGGTACCCAATGGGGCGACGAAGGAAAAGGAAAAATCACAGACTATCTTTCTGAAAAAGCGGAAGTGGTTGCCCGTTACCAAGGTGGAAATAACGCGGGGCACACGATCGTTTTCGGGGGAGAAAAATATAAGCTGCATTTAATTCCTTCAGGGATTTTTTATAATGACAAAATTTGTGTGATAGGAAACGGAATGGTTATTGATCCAAAGGCCCTCGTCCAAGAGTTAGCCTACTTACACGAGCGGAATGTGGATACGGGTAATTTGCGTATTAGCAACCGTGCTCATGTGATTCTTCCTTATCACTTAAAGCTTGATATTGTTGAGGAAGAGCGAAAAGGCGCAAACAAAATTGGAACAACGAAAAAAGGCATCGGCCCAGCCTATATGGACAAAGCTGCACGTATTGGTATTCGGATTGCCGATCTTTTAGATAAAGAAGTGTTTGAAGAAAAGCTAGAGCGTAACCTTAGCGAGAAAAATCGTCTCTTTGAAAAATATTATGAGGTGGATGGTTTTACAAAAGAAGAGATTCTTGATGAATACTTTGAGTATGGCCAGCAAATTGCTAAGTACGTATGTGATACATCTGTTGTCTTGAATGATGCATTAGATGAAGGCCGTCGTGTCCTTTTTGAAGGAGCCCAAGGGGTTATGCTTGATATTGACCAAGGTACGTATCCATTTGTTACTTCGTCAAACCCGATTGCAGGTGGAGTAACGATTGGCTCAGGTGTCGGTCCATCTAAAATCCATCATGTTGTCGGTGTGTCAAAAGCATATACGACGCGTGTGGGGGATGGTCCTTTCCCAACAGAGCTTCATAATGAAATTGGTGATCAAATTCGTGAAGTGGGAAATGAATATGGTACAACGACAGGTCGTCCTCGTCGTGTGGGCTGGTTCGATAGTGTTGTCGTACGACATGCTCGCCGAGTAAGCGGAATCACTGACCTATCTCTAAACTCCATCGACGTATTAACGGGCATTAAAACTTTGAAAATTTGTACAGCCTACAAATACAAAGGTGAAATTATTGAAGAGTTCCCAGCAAGCTTGAAGGTTCTTGCTGAATGTGAACCTGTTTATGAAGAGCTCCCAGGTTGGGATGAGGACATCACAGGGGTGAAATCACTTGATGAGTTACCTGTGAACGCGCGTCATTACATTGAGCGTATTTCCCAATTAACGGGAATTCCTTTAACGATTTTCTCTGTAGGACCAGATCGAAATCAAACAAATCTTGTCCGTGGTGTGTTTGCCTAATCGATTATTTGGAGGAACGCAAGGAACCCCCTTGCGCTCCTCTTAGATTTCCGATATCCTAAATAGGACAATACTCTCTGAAAATAATTTTAAAGAAAAAATAAAAGGTAGTTGCACTACCTAAACTTCTATGTTATTATAATCCTTGTCGTTAAGAACGAGTGTTGCTCGCCACAAGGCTTGTAAGCTTCGCTTCGTTTAATCTAGAGCCATTAGCTCAGTTGGTAGAGCATCTGACTTTTAATCAGAGGGTCGAAGGTTCGAGTCCTTCATGGCTCACCATTTATACAATGAAGTTCAGGACTCTCACCTACGGTTCCCAGTGCAGCAGGGAAGTAAATCGATGAGGTAGCAGCAGGACTAGCTTCGCGTCGGAGTCCTTCATGGCTCACCATTTTCAAGAAGCAAGGCCTCTCACCTAAAATTCTCCGTGTAGTACGGAAGTAAAGAGGTAGCAAGACGAACTTCACATTGTTTGTGATTGATGTTTGTGAATGGCCCGTTGGTCAAGCGGTTAAGACACCGCCCTTTCACGGCGGTAACACGGGTTCGAATCCCGTACGGGTCACCATTTTATTTCATTGTTTTGGTCCGGTAGTTCAGTTGGTTAGAATGCCTGCCTGTCACGCAGGAGGTCGCGGGTTCGAGTCCCGTCCGGACCGCCATTTTACTTACATAGTAAGAGGAAAAGCCGAGAAACAGGGCTTATCTCAATACGTGAGTATCACATACTTTAAATAATTTTTATTATGGCTCGGTAGCTCAGTTGGTAGAGCAATGGACTGAAAATCCATGTGTCGGCGGTTCGATTCCGTCCCGAGCCACCATTGATCTTTTTGATTTGGTTCTATTGGTAGAGTAAGAAGCGTTACATCGCTGAATGGACTGCGACTTGTCTCGACACCTAAGCGCCAAAGCTCTTCTTACAGAAGAAGAGACAACGAATCAGAGTTTGCATCTTTCAATACTACGCCGGTCTAGCTCAATTGGTAGAGCAACTGACTTGTAATCAGTAGGTTGGGGGTTCAAGTCCTCTGGCCGGCACTCTTTAAAACGTATCGTGCAGATTTGCACGTTTTTTTAATTTGTTAAGATTTTTTTGGGACTGCTTGAAGGAAGAAGCAGTCCATTTTTTTATGGATAAAACATCCATGAACGTTTTTTCATCCTATTGTCGAGCTCTAGTGTTTTCCGAGGAAAAGGGACGTTTTGTCACTTCATTTCCAGTTCATACCCTATTATCGTAACAAGAACATTACAATCTCTTATCAATTAATGACGTTTTGTCCGTTTAAATGGCCCATATGCTAAAATAGGAAAGGTTGTAAATGGTATTTTAGCTATAAAAAAATTGTTGAACGATAGAAACCACCGTGATTGGAAGGACTTCATTGTTTTATCAACTTGAATTGAAGCTCCGTCCCTTTTACAGAAAAGATCAGGAAAGCACTTGAGGAGGACAAACGGATGAAGCGGTTGCTGAAACGTGTGATGCACCAGTTGCCTTCACACCTCTTTCGAAAGCGGATGCTTGCCGCAGTGACAGGAACCATTTTAATTGTTGCAGGAAACGCAGGAAGTGTGCAAGCAGACTCAACATTAGAAACCGTCTATCATGTCTATGTAGATGGAAATCATATTGGTAGTTTGGAAGAAAAGAAAGCTTTTACGAACCTAACCGAAGCCTTAGTGGATACATATAAGGAAGAGTATCCTGATCTCTCACTTCAAATAGAAGAAAGGATTCAAATCATCCCTGAAATGGTATTTGACACCAGAGTGAGTTCAAATCAGGCACAAACGCTTGAGAAGCTAGAAGCTTTGCTCTCTGTCAAAGCAAAAGCAACAGCGCTTGAAGTAAATGGAGATGCTATTCTTTATGTAAATGGTGAGGAAGCTGCAAAGGATGTCTTGAAAGACTTTATTGTGCAATATACAAGTGATGAGCAATTTGAGGCATTCTTGAATCGTCAAGTTGAAGAGGCAACACCGCAACTAGAGGTGGGAGAGCGATTTACGGAAAATATTGAACTCACTGAAGAAATCGAGCTTAAAGAGGTGCTAATTGAGCCACAGGCAGTGCTTTCTCCAAAAAAGGCTGTGGAGGCACTAAACAAAGGTGTTCGAAAGGAACAGATCTATCAGGTAAAGGAAGGGGATGTTCTTGGTTCGATTGCACATGCACATGATTTAACGATGAACGACCTTCTTAGCTTAAATCCTGAATTGAAAGAGGATAGCATCCTCCAAATTGGGCAAGAGATAACAGTGATGGCTTACGAGCCAGTGACGGAAGTGAAAATCACTGAGCTGCGGAAAGTCGAAGAGGCGATTTTGTACGAAACGGAAGTCAAAGAGGATGACTCCTTATGGAAAGGGGAACAAAGGGTTACCCAGCAAGGAGCGAAGGGTACACGGATTGTTGATTACACGATTGTCAAAAAGAGTGGTGAGACCATCCATCGTGAAAAAACAAACGTTGAGATCGTAAAAGAACCTGTGAAAAAAATTATCGTAAAAGGGACAAAGGAAATGCCATCACGAGGAACAGGGAGCCTTAGTTGGCCAGCAGTTGGTGGATACATTTCAAGCTATCAGGGAGAACGCTGGGGACGATTCCACAAAGGGATTGATATTGCAAGACCAAGCAATTACAATATTCTTGCTGCGGATAATGGAAAGGTGACGTTTGCTGGCACTAGCGGTGGGTATGGAAACATGGTTCGCATTAATCATAATAATGGGATGGAAACTCTCTATGCTCATTTACGTTCCATTGATGTTCGTGTTGGTCAAACAGTGACACAAGGGCAAAAGATAGGTGTCATGGGTTCAACTGGAAACTCAACAGGCATTCACCTTCATTTTGAAGTTTATCAAAACGGACAGCTTAAAAATCCAATGGATTACTTAAACTAAAAGATTACCTCCGGGAAACCGGAGGTATTTTTAAAAGGAAAGAAAGTATACGTTCCATGCTGTCTAGGAGTTCATACAGGTTTCTGTAGTGGCAAAGGAAGAGAGAATGTAAATGAAAACCTATTGGAAACAAGCAACAGAGTTTTTATACTTGTGTTAAAATGAAGAGAGCACTGTTGAAACGGAGCGGATGTTACATGGATAAACGGATTCTAGTAGTAGATGATGAAAAACCGATTGCTGATATTTTAAAGTTTAACTTAGAAAAGGAAGGGTTTGATGTTGTTTGTGCCTATGACGGGGCAGAGGCCATTGAGCTCGTTCATAAGGAAAAGCCAGATTTAATTCTTCTTGATATTATGCTCCCGAATAAAGATGGGATGGAAGTCTGTCGGGAGGTTCGTAAACAATTTGATATGCCGATTATTATGCTTACAGCCAAGGATTCAGAAATTGATAAAGTATTAGGGCTTGAGTTAGGAGCAGATGACTATGTGACGAAGCCATTCAGCACAAGAGAGCTGTTGGCACGTGTGAAAGCAAACCTACGCCGTACACAAAATACAGGTGAAGAGCAGCCTTCCTATAAGGAAATTGCTGTCGGTGATTTAACGATTCATCCTGAGGCCTATCTTGTCAAAAAGCGAGGCGAGTCCATTGAACTCACTCATCGTGAATTTGAATTGATTCACTATCTCGCAAAGCATTTAGGACAGGTCATGACCCGCGAACATTTGCTGCAAGCGGTATGGGGATATGATTATTTTGGGGATGTGCGAACGGTTGATGTAACAGTTCGCAGACTCCGTGAAAAGGTAGAAGACAATCCAAGCTATCCAACATGGATTATTACGCGGAGAGGCGTAGGGTACTATTTGCGGCACCCTGATCAGGAGAACGTGTAAATGGAACGAAAGGTTGGTTTTTTCAAATCGATTCAATTTAAGCTGATTATTATTTATGTCTTGTTGATCTTAATCGCCATGCAAATTATAAGCGTCTACTTTACAAGACAGCTTGAGGACCAACTTGTGGAAAACCATTTTGAAATGCTTGAGGATCGGGCTGACTTGTTGGCATATAATCTAGCAGAGGAGCTTGCGACACCTCAGGAGGATCAGAGTGCATTAACAGCGGAGATTAACACCTTGCTCCGTGATTTTTTCTCCATTGAGAATTCAGAAGTTCAAGTCATAAATAGCAACCGAGTCGTTTTGGCTACATCAAGCTTTCAAAACCGTCATATTATTGGCCAGCAAAGCACGGAAGTTCGTGTGAAGCGAGCCTTGGTTGGAACGCCATATGAAGCGGTACTTCGAGACCCGCAAACCGGAAATCGGATGCGGGTGTTAGCCGTTCCGATTAAAACCGTCGATGATGTCACCGTTGGAGCGATTTACATTGAGGCGTCCATTGAAGAAATTTATGACCAAATGCAAGAAATTAACAACATCCTAGCAAGTGGAACCTTTATTGCATTAGCAATTACGGCAGTGTTGGTGATCCTGCTTGCCCGTACGATCACGGCTCCAATTTTAGATATGAGGAAGCAAGCGTTACGTATGGGATATGGAGACTTTTCTCGAAAGGTCAATGTCTACAGCACCGATGAAATTGGTCAGCTAGCCATGTCCTTTAATGATTTAACGATGAAGCTCAAAGAAGCAACGTTGACGCGAGATCGAGAACAAAAAAAGCTACGTTCCGTTTTAACCCATATGACCGATGGGGTGATTGCGACCGATCAGGACGGGAAAATTATCCTCATGAACAAGCGAGCAGAAGAGCTGCTTAGCATTGAGAGTGAAAAAGCAATGGGTCAATCGCTACCGGATGTTCTTCGGCTAGATGAAACGTATGCCATTTATGACTTGTATGACTATTCCGAATCGGTCCTTCTTGATTTTAGTGATGATGATAAGGATTATTTGCTTCAAGCAAGCTTTTCTGTCATTCAAGAGGAAGATGGCCCTGTAAATGGGTTAATTACGGTTCTTCATGATGTGACGGAGCAAGAAAAGATTGATCAAGACCGCCGCGAGTTTGTAGCGAACGTATCGCACGAATTAAGGACACCTTTAACGACAATGAAAAGCTATTTAGAGGCTCTTGAAGGCGGAGTGATGTCCGATCCTGAGCTTGGTCCGCGTTTTTTAAAGGTCACCCAGGATGAGACAGAACGGATGATTCGCCTTGTGAATGCGTTGCTGCAATTATCAAAAATTGATAGCCGTGATTACAAGCTCTCCTTTACTTGGGTTGATTTAGCTCAATATTTACATGAGATTATCGACCGATTTGAAATTGTGGCAAAAGATAAGAACATCCACTTTATCCGAAAAATTACGAAGCACAAGACATATGTAGAAATTGACCGAGACAAGCTGACGCAAGTCCTTGATAATATCATCTCCAATGCAATGAAATACTCGCCTGAAGGTGGAAATATTACGGTGACGCTGCTTCATCAAGGACATAATGTTCGCGTGAGTGTTTCAGATGAAGGGATGGGGATTCCGAGAGAAAGCCAAGGAAAAATCTTTGACCGCTTTTACCGTGTGGATAAGGCAAGAGCGCGGAGTGTCGGTGGCACGGGCCTTGGTTTAGCAATTGCAAAGGAGCTTGTTCACACCCACGGAGGGGAAATTTGGGTCCAAAGTGAGTATGGGAAAGGGACAACGATCTATTTCACTCTACCGTACTCAACATTCAAGGGGGAGGAGTCATGAATTTTGAACAGATCAAAACCGTCGCGTTAATTGGCTTGGTCGCCTTAAGCGCTGTATTAACCTGGCAGCTTTGGACGTTTCAGCCTGACTATGCCCTGCTTGATCCTGATAGTGATGAACGGTATGCCCCTGTTGCAGCAATGAGTGAGGAGCGGAGGCTTGAGGAAGTCATTGAGCCAGAGTCCATCGTTGTTCACGGACATGAGGGTAGCACCGCCCTCGTGCCGCCGAATGATGAGGCGTTCTATGCACTGATGGAGCGCTTATATGAAAGTGAGCTTTCTGAGCTAGGTCTTGCAGCCGGTCAGTTTCCGAAACAAGGTGTAGGGAGTGGCGTGGAAATTATTTATCCAACGGCGATTCCTTCTGATCTGTTTATAACGTTGTTAGGGATGGAAGAAGAAGAGTTTAACCTGCCACTCGCAAAAATTGATCGTCTCTTCCTGTATATCGGTGAAGATGAAGAGCGTGTTCAAATGCAGCTTCTTTCCTATAATGATGGAGATCATGGTGACCGTATCATTGAAGCAGACACGACTTTGTCTGTTTTGGAATTTGAAGAAGATTACTTAAATAGCATGGGTGATTTTATACCTGCGACGATGTTGCGAGCAGGAACGCACTTTCAAAAAAAACTCTACGTACCAACAGAGGAAATCGATGTTCGTGCCTTATCGTATACGACGACAATGCTTGAGCCTTTAGACTTTATGCAAGCTCTTTTCAGCGACCCTCATGCGGTAAAGCACTATCGACAAACGAATGGAGAAGAATCCTACACGGATGGAAGCCGAATCATCAATCAGCACGATAACGGAAATTTCATGGAATACAACAATCCTGTCTATAGCGACACACAGGAACGCAGCGGAAAGCATGTTGTGCAAAATAGCTTTGAATTCATTAATAATCACGGTGGCTGGACCGATGACTATTATCTTGATGACTGGAATACGAGTGACTTGCGAGATGTTGCTTCGTTTCGTCTCAAGCTGAATGGCTATCCAGTGTTAAGCTTTCAAGGCTTTGATCGAATGACGTTAGAAGTGACTCGATCTGGAAATCAGACGACCGGCTACGTTCGTCCAATGTTTGACCTTGATAACCAACCGATTGAGGGGGTAGGTAGAAAAACCTTACCTTCTGGTGAAGCTGTGATCAGCTGGCTAGAAGAATCGGAATTTTTTGATCCGCGACGATTAGAGAAAATCACGATCGGCTATGAGATGTCAAAGCCAGGTCATGTGATAGCAGAGCCGTTTTGGTTTGTTCTCTATGATAATCGGTGGGAAAAGGTCACATTTGATGTCGATCCTGACGGTGAGGGGGAGACAAATGAATTGGAATAAAGCAAAAACGATTTTTATTATTACCTTCCTCTTTCTTAATGTCTTTTTAACGTGGCAATTAATTGAAAAAGATAATGCCAATCAGGTGAGCATGATCACAGAGGCGACCATTCAAGAGCGATTAGATGAGAATCAAGTGACGATTGCAATTGATTTACCTGAGGTTTCCTTGCCAGGGGTTCATGTTATTGGAAAGACAATTCCTTGGACCGAGGAAATGGTCGCCAATTTAGGAAATCAAGAGGTTGAAATTAAAGAGGATGGCACGCTTGTATCGGTTCTTGATGAGCCCTATCCACTTTCAGAAGAAAATCAAACGATGGAGATTCAAACGTTTCTAAATACATACGTAAAAAATGGGAGCGAGTACCGGATTGGGGAATGGGACAGCAATCTGAAGCAGCTTCATCTCTATCAAAATTACGAAGGAAAGACGACGTACACGTATGAAGATGATCAGCTAATTCTGCAGTTAGATGATGAACAGCAAATCGTTGGCTATCAGCAATCATTGCTAGAATTTTCTCAGCACGGTCGAGAACATGAAATGCTTTCGAGCTTAAAAGCAATTGAAGTTCTTATGAATGACCATATTATCGGGATGAATGACACGATTACAACCGTTGAGTTTGGCTATTATAGCTTTTTTAGTCCTCAAGGTGATGTACAAGTGTTTGCGCCGATGTGGCGGATTGGTGTTGATGACGAGATTTACTTAGTCAATGCAATCGAATGGTCGATACAGCAGTTGACGTAAACGGAGTGGAACTGGAGTGAACGGAGATGACTTTACGGTTTAGTGTTTTAGCAAGCGGGAGTACGGGGAACGCTGTCTATGTTGAAACAGAGAAGCAGCGACTGCTCGTCGATGCTGGCTTGAGCGGGAAAAAAATGGACGAGCTTTTTCAAAAAGCAAATTGTGATCCCACTCAATTGGATGGAATACTCGTGACTCATGAGCATAGCGACCATATTAAGGGTGTGGGCATTATGGCCCGAAAGTATAACCTGCCTATCTATGCAAATGAAAAGACTTGGAACGCCATGGAGCAAGCGCTTGGCACCCTTTCAACGGACCAAAAATTTGTCTTCAAAATGGGAGAGGTTAAAACATTTGCGGACCTTGAGGTGGAATCCTTTGGTGTATCTCATGATGCGGCAGAGCCAATGTTCTTTGTGTTTCATCATCAGGGAAAAAAGCTTGTCCTTGCGACAGATATGGGCTACGTAAGCGAGCGCATCAAAGGAACGATCAAGGATGCGGACATGCTGATTTTTGAGGCAAATCATGACTTGAACATGCTGAGAATGGGGCGCTATCCTTGGAATACGAAGCGGCGAATCTTAAGTGATGTGGGCCATGTGTCAAACGAAGATGCGGCCCTTGCTCTAGCGGATGTGATAGGAGACCGAACAAGTCGGATCTACCTCGCCCACCTAAGTCTAGATAACAACATGAAGGACTTAGCGCGGCTGACCGTCGAACAAATTTTACAGCAGGAAGGCCTTGCCGTTGGCGAACAATTTGAGCTTTATGATACGGATCCATATAAGCCAACACCTTTGGCAGTCGTATAGGAAAGGCCCTTTTTCAAGGGTCTTTTTTCAATTGATAAAAAAGGACAAATTCGATGGTATCTAGCTTCAGGAGCCAGTGGCTTAGAGGTCGCATACGAAAACAGAAAACGTTATCGAGCCAGCGCTTCAAGCACCTGTCACGGCTGACCAACACTATTCTTATCATTGTAGCAAAATGATATGAAATTTTTTATGTCTAAGCGTCAATATTGTTGGCAATTCTATAAGAAGTATAAAAAATTATCGAAACAGAGAGCTGATGGTAGCTTTCTTTTTTAGTGTCGATATAATAAAGATAGAAGTTCGTAATTCATTCTTTTTTTATAAGGATGGTGAATAGGTCATGGGCTATTATGATGACCATGTTGAAGAAACTGGTGAAAAAATAAAACAAAAGGGTAGTAAGCGAACAATCGGACTATCGGCTTTTACAGGTGCTGTTCTTGGCGGTCTCATTGTTCTTTTTTCCGCTCCGCTCCTTTCAAACTTGGGCTGGCTCCCCTATGATATAGGGACTCAGCAGCCATCTTTAAACAATGCATCACCTCAGAATGGGATTCAACAAACGGTTAACTACTCGGTCAACTCTGACGTCTCAGAAGCGGTTGAAAAAGTAACCGATGCGGTTGTTGGCGTCATTAACCTACGAGAATCAAGCTTTTGGTCTGAGCAAGGTGGCGAAGGAACAGGTTCGGGCGTTATCTATAAAAAGGCTGGAGGAAAGGCTTTTGTGGTAACGAATGCCCACGTCATTCAAGGGGCGACGGAAGTTGAAGTTAGCTTAGCCGATGGAACAAGAGTACCGGCTGAAGTTCTCGGTGCCGATGTTTTCACAGATTTAGCGGTTCTTGAAATTGATGGGGAGAAGGTTGACACGGTAGCTGAATTTGGTGATTCAAGCTTACTACGTGTCGGAGAGCCGGCCATTGCGATTGGTAACCCATTAGGATTACGTTTTTCAAGCTCTGTAACACAAGGAATCATCTCTGGTACCGAACGAAGCATCCCGGTGGATTTAAATGGAGATGGTCAAATTGATTGGCATGCGGAAGTTATTCAAACAGATGCAGCCATTAATCCAGGTAATAGCGGCGGTGCCCTTCTAAATGTTCAAGGTCAGGTCATTGGTATTAATTCCATGAAAATTGCTGAAAGTGCGGTTGAAGGAATTGGCTTTGCGATCCCTACAGCGATTGCGGTTCCAGCAATTGAAGATTTAGAGCGCTTTGGTGAAGTACAACGTCCACAAATGGGTATTGGATTCCGCTCATTAAGTGAAATTCCAAGCTACCACTGGCAAGAGACGTTGAAGCTTCCGAACAATGTAACGACAGGTGTTGTCATTACAAGTGTTTCACCAATGTCTCCAGCAGAACGAGCAGGTCTTAAGGAGTATGACGTTATCGTTGAGATTGATGGTGAACCAATGGAGGATGGACATGAGCTTCGTAAGTACTTATATACAGAAAAAAGCATCGGTGAAGAAATCGAAGTCGTCTATTATCGTGATGGCAAACGAGCAACTGTTACCTTACAGCTAGCTGAACAACAAAGCTCATAATTGAGATGAGGCTGGGACATAACGAACGTGTATGATTGAAAATGCGCACAATGCACAATCTTAGCGAAGAAAATATACGTAGACTCCTGCTGGTGAGCCTCCTCGTAGTTGGCGCACGGTTGGATCTCACCATCCGTCCGCGGAACGGGAAGTATATTTCCGAAGCGAATGCTATGCATTAACGATCATGACGTTCGGAGTTCTTATCAATAAAAACTCTTTTGTCCCAGCCCCAAGCAGAGGAGAAATCCTCTGCTTTTTTTGTGCGTTAAGACAACGGATTTTAACAACGTCGTTAAAAATTTGAAGTGCTGAGTATAAATGCAAGGTAGATTTTCGCTAGAAAGGGCTTGATGAAAAGCCAATTTATGCTTCCCTTTCAAGAGTTGAGAGCTTGTCGCTTTTGAAGCGGACACAGGTTCCTTTATTTAAGAAAAAAGATATGTTTGTATGGTAGAAGTGGACTGATTCGCTATTTGCGGAAAATATGGATATTTGACAGGAATATTGACTGAATAAGGGAGCCTGAGTCCGGATCCGTTAAAATCAAGAGAGCTTTTTCGTAAATAAAGAGAATTTCATGTCCGTTTTAAAAAAATCTCTAATGGGGAGTTCAAACGATGAAAAACAAGAATGTTTTCTTGTGCGCCATAACTTTTTTCACAGGAAACAAAAGCAAAGCTATTTAGGAATTACCCACAGTGGATAAGGGACTATGCTATAATAAAAGCCGAATACGAAAGGACGGGAATAAGAATGTATGTAAGCTGTGAAGAGCATATTGATCTAGCAATGGACATCATCATTGATGAACATGAAGCCGCACCTGTCATAGAGATGATCCCAGCAAAGGAACAGTTATCCACAAGTTGTTCATTCTGTGAAAAGCCAGCTAACTATCGCATTTCAAAATAATTTGTTATCTACATTGTTGATATGTGGATAAGTGTTGGGGATAACTTTTAAGAAAAGGTGGAAAAGTCCTGTGAATATCTCAATCGTCACGGTCGGAAAACTAAAAGAAAAATACTTAAAACAAGGGATCGAAGAATACATAAAGCGTCTCAGTGCGTATGCAAAAATCGAGGTTGTGGAAGTGCCAGACGAAAAAGCACCAGAACAACTGAGCGACACCGAAATGGAGCAGGTCAAACAAAAGGAAGGAGAACGCATTCTTACCAAAATCCACCCCGACAGCCACGTTATCGCTCTCGCTATCCAAGGGCGCATGCTCACCTCTGAGCAACTAGCAGCCAACCTCGATAATCTTGCCACCTATGGAAAAAGCAAAATCACCTTTGTTATCGGAGGTTCACTAGGCTTAAGTGAAGACGTGCTAAAGCGAGCGGATGAACAGCTTTCCTTTTCAAAAATGACCTTCCCGCACCAGCTGATGCGGTTAATTCTCGTGGAGCAGGTATACCGAGCGTTTCGGATTATGAGGGGAGAACCGTACCATAAGTGATGGTAAATACAAAAAAGGAACTAAAGATAGAGATTGATATAATAAAGAAACTTAGAGGATTCTAATTGATATACATTTGAGGCAAGCTTTATTGTAAAGCTTGTTCTTTTTTATAGCCATTCAGCAACCTTACAAATTCTGATTATGATATCATTAAACTTAAGATTTTGTAATATTGTGGGAGTGAAAAGATGGACAAAACGAAATTAGAGTCGGTGTTGAAAGCTTGGCACTTAGTTGAAGCTTTAGCACCAAGTGAAGTTACAGGTAAGGGAGAAGTTTTGGAAAAGCGTTACTTTAAAGATAATAAAAATCGAAGCCGAACGCGGTTGGTAAAACTAAATGAAAATCCTTGGAAGATCGATAAAGTAAAAGATAGTAAAAAACATCAAGTCCAATTCCGTTATTACTTAGCGTGTTTCGAGCACCACAAACTTGTCAGTTTTATGCGTGATATTTTTAAAAATGACGATGAGATTATTAATAAGGATCATAAAACATTATTTAGTCTTTCTTTTTTGGTGGATAGCAATGGGAATTATATAAAAGATTCAATGTTTGTTCCTTTTTTAATGTATGTTATGAAAATCATGAAAGAAACCTCTAATGTACCTTATGGGGAATTAAAGACCCCTTTTTGGAATCAAATGCAATTATTTGAAGAACAAGCACAAACCGTTTTTACTAATGGAGTAACAGAGGAATCATTACTTTTGATTCAACAAGTTTACAAGAAGTATTTTCATCAATTAGATAAAAGTTCATTAAATTATCTAGAGATTGAAGTTATGAAGGCAGACCAACAATCATTATCAAAGAATTTTAATAGCTTTTATATAAATGACTTGGAACTTATTTTATCAAAAGGAGAAAATGAAACACTCCGTCGGTTTATCGAAGGAACACCAACAGATGAATGCTTGGATATAGATGAGAACCGAGAATATATTGAAGAAACTTTACAGCCCATAAACCTACCAGATGGCCGATGGCCGTCACCTGTAAATTACAGATTGTCATTAATGCAGCAAGTAGCAGTAAATCAAATTTTGAATAAGAATAAAAAAGTTAGTTCTGTGAATGGACCACCAGGAACAGGGAAAACTACGTTATTAAAAGATATCTTTGCAAACATTGTAGTTCAAAGAGCAAAAGAAATGATACAACTAGATAACCCCTCCAAAGCATTTACAAGAACAAAAACTATCAATTTAGAAGGTTTTCATTATCCGATCTATTTATTGGATTTAAAATTAAGTCAGTATTCAATGGTTGTTGCTTCGAGTAATAATGGTGCAGTAGAAAATATTTCAAAGGATCTTCCTAAACTAGATGAAGTTATTCGGCAATCTGTTAAAAGTAAGTTTAAAGAATATGAAGAGTTGTATGCTAAAGAGGCAAAGGAATTATCAATGTATCCATCTTCCGCAAAAGATCTTCTAGGTAGCAATGATAATACATGGGGACTTTTTTCAGGAGCTCTTGGAAAATCTGATAATATAGCTACCTTTGGTTGGAAATTATATGGTAGTAATAACGATGAAAATGCGTTTCTTAAACAATTGGAACATGACAGTAAACAAGTAAACATAAAGGATTGGGAAGATGCCAAAAAGGATTTTATAGATATCTTTAAAAATGTACAACAAAAAAAGGAAAATCTTCAAAAATTTCATGATGAATTTAAGAGTATACAAGCCTATACTGATCAACTAAAATCATTAGAGGATCAGTTAATTATTCTTGAGCAAGAACAAATAAATTTAGAGAATGAGAAGAAACATTTAGAACGCCAAAAGCAACTGACAGAACAACAGATTAATTCCCAACCTAAACCATCCCTTTTTAAGAGAATCTTTTGCAAAAATGACAATAAAAACGAGCTAAAAAATGAACTTAATGATATTATCACGCGTTTAAAAGAAGAAGGAAATAAACTACATTTAATAAGTAAAAAAATACACGAGGATATCAAAATTGTAGAGGAATTAAAAGAGAAAATATCTATTTTTACAAAACAGTTAAACTATTATAGTAAGCAAGGGCTCATCTTACCGAAGGAAAACTATTGGTCTAATACGAAACAGGCATACGAGTTTCGCCAGTTAAATACCCTTTGGCTTTCAGATGAATTAAACTTCAATAGAGGATTATTATTTTTAAAGGCCATGAAAATCCATAAGTTAATTTTGGCCTTTAATTTTGAAGCAATTAAGTCTACTTTGCGCTTATTAATTAACCGTACAAATTTAGATCTTAATGATAAGGATCATAGAGAATATCTAAGGAACATGTGGCAAACTATCCATTTAATTACCCCTTTGATAAGCACAACCTTTGCAAGCTTTAGTTCTATGTATAAGGGTATAGAGGAAGACTTTATTAATTATTTGTTTATAGATGAGGCAGGACAAGCTAATCCTCAACAATCAGCAGGAGCCATTTGGAGATCTAAAAAAGTGATAGTAGTAGGTGACCCGATTCAAATTGAGCCTGTTGTAACAATTGATAAAACAATTTTAGGGGATATTAAGAAGTACTTCAATCTAAATGACAAATATATTGGAATAGGTACTTCAGTTCAAACTTTGGCAGATGCTGCAAATCCGTATGGAATGTATAACAGCTATGGTCAAAGGGTTGGAACACCATTATGGGTTCATAGAAGGTGCTTAAATCCAATGTTTTCCATTTCGAACAAAATAGCCTATGATAATAAAATGGTATTAGGCAAAAAGGGACAAGGAAAGGGCGCATGGTTGGACTGTAAAGGTTCGGCTATAAACCGCCAATTTGTTAAAGAGCAAGGAGATTTGGTGGCAGATCATATTATTGAATTATGGAAAAAAACTTCAGGTCCACCTAATGCGTATATAATCTCTCCTTTTACTGCAGTAAAAGACGGGATTAAAAAAATTCTAAAAGAGAGATTAACAAACATGAATATATCTAAAGAAATTTTAAATGATTGGCTGAAAAATTCAGTAGGTACTGTTCATACATTTCAAGGAAAAGAAGCTGATATTGTTTATTTAGTAACTGGCACAGATGAAAATAGTGATGGTGCAGCTAACTGGTCTTGTTCAAAGCCCAACTTGATAAATGTAGCTGTTACACGGGCTAAAGAAGAGTTATATGTAATTGGTGATTATAACCGCTTTTCTAAGAAACCTAACTATTCTACTCTTATAGAGAATATAGCAGAAGTTATAGATGAAAATGACCGTAAAGAAATAGGTTATCGAGAAAATCTTCTACTTTAGTAAGAAAACTAAGAAGAAAATTTATTTAAAAAACAATATGATTAATTCGTAAAGAGTGTCTCAAAATTTGGGACACTTCAAGAGTGTTGATTATCCAAAATTAGACAGACTTATCCCTTGGAATGTGACGTAGTTTTTCAAAAAAGTGCTCATTTCAGATTGCCAATCAATGGGTAAATTGTTTCCGACCAGTTGCCGTTGGAACGTGACAAACGATACGGTTTTAAATACTTGTCTTTCTGATGTTTTAGTATAAAGCCGAGTAAAACATAGGTAATAAGAGCGGCGAAAAGTTGATTAAATACGGCATTTTCAGTTGTGCCAAACAGGACAGGGACATTCAAGTTCTGTTTGATCCAACGGAAGAACGTTTCAATCTTCCATCGTGCTTTATACATGTCGGCAATGACTTCGGGTGCCACATTCATTAAATTGGTCACGACTCGCATCTCATGTCCATCATCATCCTTAAAAAACACCACACGATGACGCTTCTCAGAACGAGATTGTGATGTTCCAAGTTGGCACGTGATGTCACGAGTCACAGGCGATTCTAGCTGTTCTAATCGTTTTAAAGCATGAGGGCAAACAATCTCAATATTCTCCTTCATTCGAATGACAAACTCTTGGTGTTCAGAAACAAATTGGTCGATTCGTGTGATTTTAAAATAAGCACGGTCTTCTACCATAACAAACCGAGAATCAACAAGTTGTTCACCGACAGGACCGTCATGTAAGCGACCGATCGTTTCAACGACTTGAAGTGGCATGTCCGTTTTTGGAGTATAACTAACATGTAGTTTGATGCCTGAACGCTCCCCATGATAGACAGCCCAAGGAAGGCGTGTTTTCCCAACCGTAATCGTTGTGGAGTCCACGATGAGAAGTCCGTTTGGGAGTTTCATTGCACGACGAGTCATTCGATTACATTTAGAAACGACTAAGTCAAAGAGTTTTTTCAACACCTCATACAAAACTATAATTCTCCTACTTGAGATTCTAGAAAGGGGTACGGGTAATGAATGGGCCACGCAAACTAAAGCGAAGTTCAATTACCAAATTTTTGATAACCCTACTATTATCTTAAGGTAAAACAATACGGAGGTTTTAATATGAAAAGAGCAATAATATTTGACATGGACGGTACTTTATTTCAAACCAATATGATACTAGAGCTTTCACTTAATGATGCTTTTGACCACTTACGAAATAAAAAAATGTGGTTTAGCGAAACACCCATAAAAGAATACCGTAAAATTATGGGTGTTCCTTTGCCTAAAGTATGGGAAACTTTGCTACCAGATTTCTCTAGTGAAGTTCGAAATGAAATGGATTCCGTATTCTTGGAGAGTTTAATCATAAACATTAGGGCTGGAAAAGGCATGCTTTACCCTAATACAATTGAGACTTTAGTGTATCTAAAGAAAAAGAAATATAAAATTTTTATAGCTAGTAATGGGTTAGTTAACTACCTAAATACAATTGTAGATACATATAAATTAAATAGTATTATTGATGAGACATTCAGCATTGAACAAATTGAATCATACAATAAGTCTGATCTTGTGAATCATATTAAAGAAAAATACGAGATATCGGAAGGTGCAGTTGTAGGTGACCGCATATCAGATATTAAAGCAGCATCAGATAACAATTTAATTTCAATAGGATGTAAATTTGATTTCTCAAACGAAGAGGAATTAGCACATGCCGAAATTGTAATAAGTGATTTAATTGAATTAAAAAATATCTTTAAATAGAATATAAGATTTCCTATTTTCACTTTCCCATTTCAAACTAACTTTTAGATGTTTTTCCATCTCTCAAGCTAACTCCTTTATAATGTCTTTTTTAGCAGCAACCAAAGAGTAATATTGACTCTTCTATGTCAAACTCAATGACGACTAACAAACAGGGACCGCCCTTTGGGTTGGCCCCTGTTTGTTACCTTTCGTTTATTTAATAGGACGAGTGAAATACAGTTTTCCAGTGAAGGTTATAACCAGAGATATAGTTACAATACTTCTCGTATCATCAAAAGCTATCTTTTTGCTGATGCATTATGGAACGAGACTGCAACTGATTGGCATACATTGAAAGATCAAAACAAAAGATTTTTTATGAAAGTCACAAAGGATATGGGAAAGTCACCGGCAGTCTTATATTCAGTTGCAAAATTATTGAATGGAATTGGGCAGAAATTTATTAATAGTGGTATTCCTTGGGTTTCAAAAATGTTATCAGAACACCAAAGTTTATGGGATGTTAAATTAGAGAATTATACTATATATTATTTAGAAAATGTTGTGAAAAGTTATATCCATATTAATCGTGAAAAAATCAGAAGAGGAGTTAGAATAAAGCGAGAGGTTTTGATTTTATTAGACTTTTTGGTTGAAAAGGGATCAGTTGCCGGATATATGTTAAGAGAGAGCATTTTATAATAATATGGTAATAATAATTGTTGTATTAGTGCAATATTTATGAAAATGGCATTACTGGCTGCCAACAATCTTTTCGAATTAATATTTTCAGAAGAACAGAAGGAACATTTTACTATATGAATATTAAGTTATAAAAATAGGCATCGGTACTTCACCAATGCCTATTTTTTGCCTCTCAAACCGCCACGGTGAACCGTACCATAAGTAACGGCAAGTTTTCGGACGGGGAGTGAATACTACTGAAATTTTCCGTTTTCACAGATCGTTGCTATTTGAAGTGATCATAATCACACAAGACAAGGTTTCCTTCTTTGTATACTTGGGTCATACTAAGTGAAAGTGAGGAAATTGTCATGCTAAATAACCAAACGATACAAATTATAAAAACTACAGTTCCGGTGTTGGAAAAGTACGGAACGGATATCACCAAACGGTTCTATCAATTACTGTTTACCCGTCATCCGGAGCTGTTAAATGTTTTTAATCATGCGAATCAAAGCCAAGGAAGACAGCAGACCGCTCTTGCCAATGCTGTTTATGCGGCTGCTCAAAATATCGATAAGCTTGAGACGATTTTACCGGTAGTGAAACAAATTGCGCACAAACACCGTAGTCTTGGCATTAAAGCAGAGCATTATCCCATTGTCGGACAAAATCTTCTTGCTGCGATCAAGGATGTTCTCGGTGACGCAGCTACGGACGAGATCCTGCAGGCATGGGCGGAGGCCTATGATGTAATATCCGATGTTTTTATTGGAGTCGAGGCCGAGATGTATGAACAATCCGAGAGGCAAAAGGGTGGATGGGTAGGATTTAGAGCATTTCGAGTAGAGCGCAAAGTCAAAGAGAGCGACGTGATCACGTCATTTTATCTTGCACCACAGGACGGGGAAGCGATTGCTTCTTTTGAGCCGGGGCAGTATGTCAGTGTGAAGATGGAAATACCGGGAGAAACTTATACGCACATACGTCAATACAGCTTATCCGATGCTGCGGGCAAACCTTATTACAGAATTTCCGTCAAACGGGAGGATGCCGTCCCCGGTAAGCCTGCAGGTAAGGTATCCGTTTACTTACACGAGCACGTCGACCAAGGGGATGTACTGTGGCTATCAGCCCCTGCAGGTGAGTTCACCTTGGATCAGAAGGACTCTAGACCGGTTGTCTTCATTAGCGGAGGGGTTGGGCTAACACCGTTGCTTAGTATGCTTAAAACCCTGACTGAAACGAATCCTAATCGTCCAATCACATTTATTCATGCCGCTCGGAACGGGAACGTCCATGCCCTAAGACAAGAAGTAAAGAAAATTGCTAACCGCTCACCGCAAGTAACTGTCTTTTGGTGCTATGACAAGCCGACGGATCGCGATAGGCAGATGAATGCTTTTCATAAAGATGGGTATATCGACTTGCCTTGGCTTCAGAGAGTAATTCCGACAAGAGAGGCGAGCTTCTACTTCTGCGGTCCTGTGCCGTTTATGAAAACTGTGAACAGCCTCTTGAAGGAATGGGGTGTCAATGGGGCTGATATCCATTATGAATTTTTCGGGCCGTCCGGTAGTTTGGAAGACACGAAAGGGGATGAGACGAAGGCAGTTGCCCCGCAAAGCTAAGATTGGGGATGTTTCTTTGTTTCAGATTGGCTGCGCAGCAGCCGATTAATCGTCTCGCGGCGAAGCCCGATGAATTGTCCGATTTCTTCCTGAGTCAGCACATCCGTCAAAGTGGCGGGCGCGATATAAGAGTGGAACCAAGATTGAAGTTTGCGTAGTTTTTCTGCTGGTGAGACCTCGGTTAGCTGGTCGATCCGCTGCTGCATCATTCGTAATTTGTCTTGCAGCCGTAAAGCGACGGATCGGCATCGCTCCGGATTCTGCTCCAGTTCTTGATACCATTCAATTTCCGAGAGGATGTCGATTTCACATGTTACCAGTGCTACGGCTGTACCGTAGTAAGGCTTGGGGCTGATCAGGGAATGATGAGGGATTGTTTCATCGGGCACAATAATATTCACTAAAATTTGAGAGCCGTCTTGATGTACCCTAACAATTTTTAATAAACCACTTCTCAGATGGTATAGCGGCCCAGATTCTCCTTGTCGAAATAAGGTCTCACCTTTGTGTAATATCATGCACAGCCTCCATTAGTACAAAAATCGAAGGTCACCACGTTGCGGCATTTCGCTTTTTTAAGAGTAAAAAAGTTTAGCATCACAAAAAGCGCTAAAGCGCGTGTGAAAACTTTCTGCTCGCTAGAAAAGCTTCCGCTAAGACAAGAATGTATTTTCATCCAGTGGGCTTTGATCAGAAGCGTCTCTTATTAGCTGATTAACATTATATCACTCTTGATAGCTCACTAAAAGCTTGCCGTTACAGCGCAAATCAGTCGGTGGTTAAAAGCAGCACCGTGGAAATCAGCACATATCTGGATTCGAAAAATCTCAGGGAAAGCTGTTCCATAAAGGTTTTCACGTTTCTGTTGCCCTCGCCAAATGTTATAGTAAAAAAATGGATGTTCACTACCTCTGCTTAGGTATCTTCGTTTTTATTTTTATAAGAGAAAATAAAAAAATAGAAAATTCAGTTAAAATTTATGTGACGGTAGTGAAAATTATTATATAAAGTATTTAGAAAAACATCAAAGGGTGGTTTCTAATAGGGAACTATTCGGTTTCTCCGAATAGTTGAAACAGAGCAGTCATCGAGCTTGGCTTGACAACTGTTCTGTCTTAATTTGTA
>NZ_ANNK01000002.1 GCF_000334155.1 Halalkalibacterium ligniniphilum
CACATCCGTCAAAGTGGCGGGCGCGATATAAGAGTGGAACCAAGATTGAAGTTTGCGTAGTTTTTCTGCTGGTGAGACCTCGGTTAGCTGGTCGATCCGCTGCTGCATCATTCGTAATTTGTCTTGCAGCCGTAAAGCGACGGATCGGCATCGCTCCGGATTCTGCTCCAGTTCTTGATACCATTCAATTTCCGAGAGGATGTCGATTTCACATGTTACCAGTGCTACGGCTGTACCGTAGTAAGGCTTGGGGCTGATCAGGGAATGATGAGGGATTGTTTCATCGGGCACAATAATATTCACTAAAATTTGAGAGCCGTCTTGATGTACCCTAACAATTTTTAATAAACCACTTCTCAGATGGTATAGCGGCCCAGATTCTCCTTGTCGAAATAAGGTCTCACCTTTGTGTAATATCATGCACAGCCTCCATTAGTACAAAAATCGAAGGTCACCACGTTGCGGCATTTCGCTTTTTTAAGAGTAAAAAAGTTTAGCATCACAAAAAGCGCTAAAGCGCGTGTGAAAACTTTCTGCTCGCTAGAAAAGCTTCCGCTAAGACAAGAATGTATTTTCATCCAGTGGGCTTTGATCAGAAGCGTCTCTTATTAGCTGATTAACATTATATCACTCTTGATAGCTCACTAAAAGCTTGCCGTTACAGCGCAAATCAGTCGGTGGTTAAAAGCAGCACCGTGGAAATCAGCACATATCTGGATTCGAAAAATCTCAGGGAAAGCTGTTCCATAAAGGTTTTCACGTTTCTGTTGCCCTCGCCAAATGTTATAGTAAAAAAATGGATGTTCACTACCTCTGCTTAGGTATCTTCGTTTTTATTTTTATAAGAGAAAATAAAAAAATAGAAAATTCAGTTAAAATTTATGTGACGGTAGTGAAAATTATTATATAAAGTATTTAGAAAAACATCAAAGGGTGGTTTCTAATAGGGAACTATTCGGTTTCTCCGAATAGTTGAAACAGAGCAGTCATCGAGCTTGGCTTGACAACTGTTCTGTCTTAATTTGTATTTATCTGTAATTGTTCATACCCTTCTTTTTCTGCATGACCTAATAAGTATAGGAAAGCAAAGGCGGGGATACGGATAATTTTTGTACTTGTCTCGTGCTTTGTCATTCCATAATCATCGTCATTACGAGTGACAACAATTGCCCCTTTCGTTTGATTGTCATTTGCCCATTCTACGATGGCTTCATTTTCAGAAATCGTAGAGTTTTGTCTGTATTTCACTTCAATAATCGTTCTACCCAATGGAAATGATACGATAATGTCTATTTCCTTTAGGGTTTTTGCATCTCGAAAATATCCGATTGTAGGGTGCTGGTCGTAAAAGAATGTATGGATATGTTTGTATACAGCAGTTTCAATAATGGTTCCCATTTCTAATGGATCGGTTAGAACTTCCTCTCCTAACATAAGAACAGCGTTTCGAATAGCAGGATCAGCCAAATAAATTTTTGGCTTTGATTTTAGTATCTTCTTCCCTTTAAGCTCAAAAGGTTTACTCATATAAATTAAGTTGGCATGTTCAAGTAGCTCTAAGTAATTACTAATGGTTGGTCTGGAAACACCTATTTCTTTAGCAATGGTTTCGGTAACAACAATATTTCCACTTGTCATACATAAATACAAGAAAATTTTCTCGAATTCGGATACATTACGTATATTAAATAAAGAGACGATATCACGCTTAATAACTTTATCGACTACATCTTCACGAATGATTTTTTGTGCGAATGGAATATCATTTGTCTGTGCTACTTCTGGAAATCCACCAATTAAGAGATATTGGTGGAAGTGTTTCTGCAATGGCTGTAAGGCAAGCATGATCGCAGTTAGGTCAGTTTCAGATAATTGGCCTAATTGAGTTGGTTTAATATTTCTTGGTAGTTTAGGCTGAGTTGCACCGATCAATTCTATATATTCATAAAAGGAGAGTGTTGGTATTTTAATTTGTGTCCACCTTCCAACACCGCTTTCGCTCATTTTTGAGGCGAGTATAGGACTTGCTGAACCTGTCGCCATTATTTTATATGAAGGGTGCTGATCGTATAATGTTTTTAGCCATGTATCCCAATCATTGGCGTACTGTATCTCATCAAAAAATAAAAATAAATCTTCTGATCCTTGAGAAATATTGTTCTCAAACACTTCAAGAATATCGCCAATCTCACATAATTTAAGCATAGGATGATCAAATGAAATATACAAAATTTGTTTAGGTGAAGAATGTTCAAGTATATCACCAATCATTTGATACATAACCGTAGTTTTTCCTACACGCCTCGGTCCAGACAAAATGACTTCACGTCTGATTTCGGTATGATAAAAATATTTTTTTGCTTCATAAAATGCTAAACGTTTGACAGGTTTTATAAAGTCACGAGGAATTTGTCCGCTATTCCACCAAGGGTTGAAGCCTAATAAAACTTTTAATATCTTTTCTTGAGATATAAAAGACACAAAAATCACCCCTTCATCAAAGTGTAATTATATTTTATACTTATTCAGTAAAAGTTTAAAGTATACTTTACATTTTTGCTGAAAAAACTAAAATATAAACCAAGATGTAAAAAAACGACATAGGTAAGTTGATTTTACCCATGCCGTTTTTTTCCTCTTAAATCACCACGCTGAACCGTACCACAAATAACAACAAAAATAGGAAAGTATCAATTCACTGGTAAAACCAAAGCCTTAACCGTTGCAAGAAGCTGAGTTAAGGCCTTGGTTTTTTTGTGTTCCTGTGGACGGATTTCTCACTTTTTTACCAGCCTTAAATGGTTTATAATTATCAGATAATAGTAGATATTTTCAGCTATAAATCATTATAATAGACTATGGTATGGTTATCATTGAGACAGAAAAGGTGTGTTCCTAGGTAGCGCCTTGCTTTTTGTAACATCTAAGCAGGAGCGCCTACTCTTTTTTTGTAAATATAGGGATAAGGAGGGGTTTAATGAGCAGCGTACAGAAAAAAACAGACGTTATCTTAATTGGTGCAGGAGTCATGAGCGCGACTTTGGGATCATTGCTGAAAGAGTTAGCACCGGAATGGGAAATCAAAGTGTTTGAGAAACTCGCAAACGCAGGAGAAGAAAGCTCTAACGAATGGAATAATGCGGGAACGGGCCATGCTGCATTGTGCGAGCTTAACTATACATCCGAAAAATCTGACGGATCTATAGATATTAGCAAAGCTATAAATATTAATGAACAGTTTCAGCTTTCAAGACAGTTTTGGTCTTATCTTGTAAACAGCAATCTGATTCGTAATCCGCAGGACTTTATCATGCCAATACCTCATATGAGTTTAGTACAAGGGGAAAAAAATGTAACGTTTTTGAAAAAACGTTTTGAAGCGCTTTCGAACAATCCTTTGTTTCAAGGGATGGAATTTTCCGATGACCCTGAAAAACTGAAGGAATGGCTTCCGCTTATCATGGAAGGCCGCACATCGAATGAACCGATAGCAGCAACTAAAATCGACTCCGGAACGGATGTCAACTTTGGTGCTTTAACACGCATGTTGTTTGACCACTTGAAGAGTCAAAACGTCGAGATACATTACAAGCATAGTGTGGAGGATATAAAACGTACTAGCGACAGCTCGTGGGAAGTGAAAGTGCGTGATATCGATAGCGGCAAAATCGAATACCATACTGCAAAATTTGTCTTTATCGGCGGTGGGGGCGGAAGTTTGCCTTTACTACAAAAAACGGGTATTCCTGAGTCGAAGCATATTGGGGGATTCCCGGTAAGCGGACTATTTTTGGCATGTAACAATCCAGAGGTTATCGAGCAGCATCATGCAAAAGTATACGGTAAAGCTAAGGTTGGTGCTCCTCCAATGTCTGTTCCGCACCTTGACACAAGATATATCGACAACAAAAAAGCATTGCTGTTTGGACCGTTTGCCGGCTTCTCACCAAAGTTCTTAAAAACGGGTTCAAATTTTGATTTGATAGGTTCCGTAAAACCGAATAATCTCTTGACAATGCTAGCAGCAGGCGTAAAAGAGATGGCATTGACAAAATACTTGATCCAGCAAGTTATGTTATCGAATGAAAAGCGCATGGAAGAATTACGCGAGTTTATTCCGAACGCCAAAAGCGAGGATTGGGATATAGTGGTAGCAGGCCAACGTGTGCAAGTTATTAAAGATACTGAGGCTGGTAGAGGAACACTTCAATTTGGTACGGAAGTTGTTAGTGCCGCTGATGGCTCGATAGCTGCATTGCTCGGCGCCTCTCCAGGTGCTTCTACTGCCGTTCACGTTATGCTTGAAGTATTGGAAAAATGCTTCCCGCAACATTTGAAAGAGTGGGAACCGAAAATAAAAGAAATGATTCCTTCTTATGGCGTGTCACTAACGGAAAACCCAGAGCTTTTCCAAGAAATTCATACTTCAACAGCGCAGACGCTTGGTCTAAGCGAAAAAGAACCGGTCTATAGTTAATTCTTTGGATGTAGAAACAAAGGTATTTAATGAAAAAGTTTAAGAACATTTTTCATCAATGGACAAGTGTTACTAAGATGAAGAGATTGAAAAGGCAATGATTGAAAAAACAGAGACAAAAAAATTACATAAAGAATTGAGTAAATCATAGAAAGTTATTGAAAATAAAACATAGAACCTTCGATCTATCTTTGGATTGAAGGTTCTTTTTTCAAAAGGGCTAGGGTGAACCGTAACACAAATAGTGGTAAAACAGAAAGTAGAAATTGCGATTAATAAGGAGTGGCTAAATAAGATTAGATAATTGAATCAACTCAATATAAATAAAATAAAAAGGAAGGCTTTTCGCTTTTCTTTTTATATTTTTTTGGATCTTAGCCCTCGCTCACAAGATGGATAAATTGAGGGAACACTAAAAGTCTATTATTGCGACGAAAATGATAAATTTCATCTAAATATAGAAAATAAAGCAATCCCTCAAATTTATTAGAGGGATTACTTTATTTAAATATTATACTTTTCTTTTCGCATGATAAAAGCCATACTTCCACCTTCTAAAGTATTTACAACTGCTTCTTTCACATTATTATTATCAACTGAACCAAGACAACTTTTATTGACTGAACCTGTACCTTCATTTTCTTCCATAACCCCAATTAACTCCGCATCTCCAAAAACAGGGATATTTGCATTATGAGTTGCAAAAATAAATTGTCTGTTAATCTTAAGTTCTCTTAGGCCCTCAACAAGATTGTTGGCGATATAAGCATTGTCTAAGTTATCTTCAGGTTGGTCAACAATTAGGGGATCGTCATTTTCTAGCATTAAGATATTTAAAATTGCTGTACATTGTTGTCCTTTTGATAAATTTTCTAATGACTTATACTTTTCATTCTTTGTTGAAGAAACATTAAGTTGAATATCAATTATGTTCGGTAAATCAATAATCTCCAATTCTAAGAGTCTTTCTTTGCTCATAGAGGCTAATATTTCTGCTCTGCTTTGTTGTAGACCGTATGCTTTATAGGCTTCATAAACAGCCTCTTTACCACCTTTAATATTTTCAATTAAACCTGAAAGGTCAAATGTTTCTATATCTTCTAACCATTTAAGTCCCTGAACTCCAAGGCCTTTTTCCTGAGCCAAAAAGTTGATAAGGGAACTTCTATTTCTTTTGGGGAAGATTTCAATTTTTACTTTACCCTTGAGTTTTTTATTATTAATCTTCTTAACAGCTTTTCTTAAAGAGTCGAGTTCAGCATCTAAAATCACATTCAATTGCTCAATTAAATTTGATCTTTCTTCTTCTAACGAGGCAATTTCACCTTTTATTACAGTTAGTTCTTGTGCAAGGGGTTCAATAATTGCAATTTCTTCTAATGTACTGGAATAATCTTTTGCTATATCCTCACCATTTTTGCCGTTTAAACCGCCTAAAGATTTTATGGCTTCTTTTATTTCAACCTCAACACTTTGTTTTTCACCTAACCAGTTATCGTTTATTAGGGAAATACCATATAAAGTAGAGGCCTTTAAATCTTCATATTGAGCATTAAATTGTTTTAAACGTTCATTAAAATTTTCAAATTCTTGCTTCAAGTCTTTAAATATGTCACTATTTTTTGTTTTGGCAATAAAATCATCACTAAAAGGAATTGCTACATTTTTTATTTGAAAAGAATGGTTTTTAATATTTTCTTTGCTCGTTAAGATATATCTTTCTTCGGTTGTTATTTCACCTTGTACTTGTAACTTTTGTGAAATACCAAGGTCATCGAAATTCTTTTGTTTTTCTTTTAAACTTGGTAATTTATTAATCTTAGAAGAAAGTTCATCAAATCTTGAGATTTTATCCAACAATAAAGATGCATTTTTTCTTAACCTAGTTTTCATTTCCTCTTTTGATTGTTTATAACCAATATTTTTACCCAAAAAACGATTTAAGATTTGAAGTTTCGCTTCTTCATTATCAGTTATTTCAATTACTTCATTTTGGCTATATATTTCAACATCAGGTAGTATATCTTGAGTTTGTAATTTGGATTTAGTCCCGTCGGGATTCATAATAACCACTGGACTATCAAACCTTTTAATAATTTTGAACTGTTTTCCAAACTGTTTGTGCGAAGTAACTAATAGTTCAATTCTACCGCCAGCACCTAAGTTGGAATAAATAATATTATCAAAGGTTTTTTGAGCATCTTTACCTATAGGCTTTTGGTCAAGTGCATACCTAATAAACTCAATTAATGTGGACTTTCCAGTACCTCGTCCGCCAATCATCGTATTTAGGTTTGGGGAAAGATTAATTTCAAAGTCGTCAAGATAACCACCAAATACATTTACTTGATCTATTGAGGATTGATGTATCTCATTTAAATCTGACGTAAGACGTACCCTTGCTTCAGGGTCCTTAAACGCTAATTTAAAACAATCAAAGTTAGGCTCAGACATTTTAACAAGACAACTTGCTGTTTCTAATAAGAGATCTTCAGGCTTACTAATATCTTTAGCATTAATTAAAGCGAATGGTGTATTTTTCTTATAGTTTGGTTCTTTATTTTTAATGATATTTATATAGTTGTTTTCAACCTCATTACGCTTGGCGGGTATTTGTGCTGCTATAAGTAGACTGGATTGCCAAATAGGGTATTGTTGTAACTTTAAAACCCCATTATCTTGAGTGACATGTGCTGCATACCAGAAGCCACCCAATTCCTTAATCTTATGAGCAATTTGACTAAAACTTAGTTTACTAGGAGAAATACCGTCATTAGTGTTAGTTAATTCTAATGCCCCTAAATAGCGCTCTAACTGGTTTTGACTTGTATTCTCATTGAAAAGACAAACTATATGTACTCTCTCTGTAGTTGAGATTTCAAAACCCGGAAAAACAACAATTCCTTTTTCTTGTAAGTATTCTCTAAGAGATTCTGAGTTTTGAACATCACCATGATTAGCAAGTCCGACGACTTTAATTCCCGCTTTTACACAATTCTCATATATTGAATGGTTGTATTCTTCTTCGCTAAATGTATGTTGTTGGCCTCTATACTTAATATAATCGTATGGATTAACCTGCAAAGCACATTTATAGAATTCTGCATAACTATTTGACATGAAATAACATCCCCCTAGATTCTACTAATAAAATTATACCAAAATATACCATGATTTGACATTTGGTTAATAGAAATCTAAGAAGTAACAAATAAATTAGTTGAACCAAAATGTTCACAATTCAACTTTAAAATTAAAAAACCAAAAACAAGGGAATGGTTATCTTTCATAGAATTATAGATTCATTAGGATTTAATTCCCCTTAGTATTTAATTCTAATAGCCTAAAATTTTTTGTGATAATCTTTTGTTTACACTTTCTTTCGAATGATCTGTTGAAAAAACCAGATAGTAATTGTCTGGTTTTTCTATTGCTCTTAAAATATCAGAATACAGAATAGTCCTCATGGTCCTTTTTATCGACTAAAATAGGGCATTAAATACCCATAGAATCATTTTTATCAAGCAAAAACTGTTCAATTTAGTCTAGCAGTTACATTTTTGCCTATACTTAAACCTATCCAATGCATTCAAAAGGAAATCTAGCCCATTCAAAAGGACCTCTAAAAAAAGGGTTCATATCATCGGCGTCCAATAGACTCATTAGAATAAAAGTCTAATGAGAGTGAGGATAACATAAATGAGGGACCAGTTGTTTTTCGTTTCAGACATACTTGATTCAGTAGTTGCATCTGTGGAGCGTTATATTTTTATAATATCTATTAATAAGTACTCCTCAGAACGTACTTACACCTTTAAAATGTACTTTGAGGAAGATGCAAATGGCAATACCGCTACTTTTGAGAGAAATATTACAAAAGATAATGAATTACAGACATTTCTTGAGGTCTTTCTTAGTGAGTTTGTACTCGAAAGGGAGAACCTAAAGGAAGTTATGAGCAGAGTAAAGATAATGCTAAATCGTTAAAACACAGATTAACTTCTGTGTCTTTTTTTTGGACCTTACTAATTAATATTTTTACGCTATCATCTCAGTAAAAGAGGTGATTTTTTGTTTAGAGGGTTTAATAGTATTCGGGAAAAGGTAGTCTTCTTATTTTTAATCGCAATAAAGATAATTCTTTTCTGTATTATTACTTATTGGTTATTAAGGTTTACTGTTCCGTACCATTTTGGCTTTCTGATTCATTACTTAGTTTTTGGTACAGGATTATTTCTCGGTACTTTATTCTATTTGTGGATTCATTATAAAATTTTCATTGGAATAAGACGTACAAAGATTACTAAGGTAATTGAAGTATTAACATGTGTAATAGGTATTCTTCCTACAGCAGCAATGTTAGCTTTCCTATTTAATGCAATAAATGCAATATGGTTTTTATTATTAGTCCTTATTACTGGGGCTTGGTTAGGTCAAATAACCTTAGAGGCCATAATAGAAGTGGTGGAAGAGGCAGAAGAAAAATGCGATATAAAAATAATAATAAGAGACCATTCCAAACCAAAGGAATAGCCTTGTTTTATGTATGAGGAAAAAACTAGGTACGTCAACTTTATAAATCATAATGGGTAGAGTTATTGATTAATATATTTCCTCTTAGTGGCTTCCCCACCTCGTATGTGGCGTACAGTTTTGTGATATTCAAGGACTTCGATTACTTTATTTGCTAACTCCTTATCAATCAAGGGTAATCTTTCAGTGATATCTCTGTATACAGTACTGCGAGCAACGCCAAACTGTTTCCCAGTTGTTCTAATTGTTTCTTTGGTTTCAATAATATGTCTTCCAATTTTTATTGCACGTTCCTTTATATAATTATTCAAACTACTCCCTCCTTGAAGTTCAAAGATCTTGGTGTTTTTAAATATGAGTAGTTCTTCTCTAGAAGAAAATTTATTAAATTGTATGTGTGTTTCTTCAAAAAGATGATAAAAACATGCCAGTAAACATTTAATTTGAAGCAGATAAAAATTTGTATTAAAATAAAGGGAACGTGTGTTCCTTATGGTTTTATGGTAATAATTTAATTGATAATAATAAGATAAAACTACGTTATAATATTCAAGGACTACTTACTTAAAAGGGTGTTAAAAAATGATACTATCTGAGCCAGAAAAAAAATGGTTAAATAATGTTGAAAATAAAAAGGATATGCTTGGACAAGTATTCACTCCAGAGGATGTTGCGGATTTAATGGTATCCATAGCAATGGATTCAAACCCTCAAACTATTCTAGAACCCTGTTTTGGAGAAGGGGCATTTCTAGAGTCAATTAATAAAAAAGTTAATAACAAAAACGTGAGGATTATAGGAGTTGAAATCGATCCTGTTCTTTATGGAAAGGTAAATGATAAATCATTAAATATGGAGTTATATAATACGGACTTCTTTGATTTTGAAGAGAAAGTCGATAGTATCGTAATGAATCCTCCCTATATTAGGCAAGAACTTTTAAAAAAAGAGATGCCTAAGTTCTTGAGTAAAGAGAAAATATGGGAGAGATTACCATTAACAGAAAACATGATTTCTCCACGGAGTAACTTGTATATTTACTTTTTTATTAAGGCTTGGGCTTTATTAAAAAATCACGGTGAAATTATTGCAATAGTTCCTAATACTTGGATGGCTGCAGAATATGGACGATCATTTAAGGAGTTTTTATTAAGTAACTTTTGGATCAAGTCAATAATTCAATTTAATAAGGATGTTTTTCCAAATGCGGATGTAGATAGTTGTATTATTCATTTGGTGAAAAACTCCGAATGTATTAACAAGGATTCGAATTTAGTTAATATCAATCAGGAATTATCTAAAAGTGAAATAGAAATTTTTAATACTCTAATTCAAAGTATGGATAAAAAATTATCTGTAAAAGAAACACTCAATGAAATATTGCAAACAGAGAGTAACTGGTTGACTCTATTTAATGAAAATCCATTTTTCGATTTAATGGAAAGTATGGTGCTATTGGAGAGAGTAGCAAAATTAAAACGAGGGTTAACCACAAATTATAATGAGTTTTTTATAAATAATGAAAATCAATTTGTGAATCAATTTCCTAATTATTTTACAGAGATAATTTGTAGTCCGAAGGATGTTAAAGGTTATTCAACAAAATACTTGGCAAAAAAACAATTTCTGTTCACTACTCAAGAATCTAAGGAAAACTTACCTTTTGAAATAAGGAATTATGTAGATAAATATGAGAAGGAGATATTAGATAACGTAACACCTAAAACCTTATATGATAAAATTATTGCAAAGCCAGATACTTGGTTTAATATAAAAAAAATTGACGGTGCTCCTATTCTATTTAGTTATATTGTAAGAGATAGGAAAAAGTTTATTCTAAATGAATCCGAATTGGTTGCACGAGATAATTTTTATGAAATTTCTCCCAAAAATAGCGTTAATAAGTTTATACTTTTTTCTATTTTAAACAGTAGAATCACCTCTTTATTCTTGGAGGATTTAGGTAGGAGTCATGGTAAAGGACTTTTGAAAATTCAAAAGTATGAACTTGAAAAACTGTTAATAATCAACCCAGATAAAATAATTGAGAAAGATCTATTTCAACTGGAGAAACTGGGTAAAGATTTATTAAATTCTTTGGAGGAAGATGCTCTATCATATATATCTGAAATAGACAGAATTCTTCTACCGTATGTTTCTACTAAATTAAGGATTCAAGACTTAGTAAAAATGTTAGAAGAGAAACTAGAAACCAGACTAAGTAAAAAGAATGGTTTTCTAAAATTAGTAAAAGAATGAGGTATGTTAATATGAAACCAAAAGTGGTAAGTTTGTTCTCTGGTGGAGGAGGACTAGATCTAGGTTTTAAAAGAAATGGATTTGATATAATATGGGCTATTGATATAGATAAGGATGCTGTATCGTCATATAAAGAGAATCTAGGTAATCACATTCTGCTTGAGGATATTACAAAGGTTAATGTAAAGGATATACCTAAAGCGGATGTCGTAATTGGTGGTCCTCCGTGTCAGTCATTTTCATTGGTAGGTAAAAGGAGAATTGATGATGAAAGAGGAGATTTAGTCTGGAATTATTTAAGAATAATAGATGAAGTTCGGCCGAAATTCTTTGTGTTTGAAAATGTGATTGGATTAAAATCAGCAAAAACAAGTGAGGGCACAAAAGTGATTGATGATCTACTGATTGCTTTTGCTGAATTGGGATACATCGTTAAATGGGAAGTTTTAAATGCAGCAGATTATGGAGTACCACAGAGGAGAAAAAGACTATTTTTAGTGGGAACTAAAGAGAATATTAATTTTGAATTTCCAAATCCTACTCATAGCGAGGACGGGAAGAATGGAAAACAAAAGTGGGTCTCAGTTGAAGATGCTTTAGGAGATTTACCTTCACCCAATGAAACTGGAAATGTAAGATACAGCAGTTCTCCTATAACTAACTATCAATTTAAAATGAGGCAGAATAATGATTCTGAGTTTATATCTGAGCATATAATCCCTAATCTAAGTGAATTAGATAAAGAAATTATTAGCCACATACCGGTTGGTGGGAATTATATGAATGTTCCAGATTCTGTTCCTTCCAAAAGGATAAAAAAGTTTAAGGAAACTGGTGGCAGGACCACATGTTATGGAAGATTAATTCCCGAAATGCCTTCCTATACAATAAATACACATTTTAATCGGCCGAATGTTGGCTGTAATATACACTATAAAGAAAAAAGATTAATAACTATTCGGGAGGCGCTAAGGCTGCAAAGTTTTCCTGATGATTATAAGATAAAATCTTCAACTAAGAGAGGTAAACATACTGTAGTGGGTAATGCAGTGCCTCCGCTTTTATCGGAGGCAATAGCAAGTGAAATAATAGAAACTATCAATTCCCTTTTAGTGGCACCAAATTAAAACTTGGTGTCTTTTTATATGCTTTTTTATGGTAAAATATTGAATAATGTTTGTAAAGGGAAGGGCGTTTTTATATGACTGTAACAAGACTACCCATTTATGATGATGATGAAGTAAGAGTATTTCATCCAATATGTGAAAGTGCATTAAATTCCGCACTCGAAAATTTGGGCTTAAATGATGAATTTGAAATTAAACACCATGAAGCAGTTGGAAGTTTAGAAGCAGATTACGTTGTAGTTAGAAAATCAACAAAAAAATATGTATTATTTATTGAAGTAAAAAGAAAACCCGCTGCTGTCAGTAGTACAAGATATAGAATTCAAGCACAATCATATGTTCAGGAAGCCCAATCAGCAGTTGAAAAACCTTATTACGCTTTAACGAACTTAGAAGTATTAGATATATTTAAGTATGATAATGCAAGACCATCAGTAACTCAACAAATAATAGAACCTAGTACCATGAGAATAGGTACTTTTTCTGACGATCCAAATACTTTCTATCAAAACTTAGTCAGTGCTTTTGAACAGGTAATTACAATTGTGATTAATGATCTAGGTACATATAAGGAACTAACAGGAAGTTTTATACCGATGTTAGAAAATAGTAAATTTGAACAAGAAAAGTGGCATCAGGGTTTAATAATCGCTGGTTACGAATATATTAGAGGAGTTTTAAAAGCAAGTAATAGAAGAGTAACTTGGAAGTCGGCATTAAATTATAAAAATAGGCCAAATAAACTTGTGGAGAATATTAAATCAATCAATTTTAGTTCACTAGTTATTCCACCGCTCCCTGTTAGTAGTGATAGTGAAGTATGGAATGCTGCCATGCTTGAGGACTTGGGGGAGTTAGGGCAAAAAACAATGAGTGGAGATGCAATGGCAGAATTAATACACTCCATTGCAATTGCAGGTAGGGAGCATGAAGGGCTAGTACCAACAGACTTAGAACTTGCAAACATTCTTGCTATACTATCCAGATTTACTCTTGATAGAGATTTGAATGAAGAGGAAATTATTTGTGATCCTGCTGCAGGAAGTGGTAATTTACTCTCATCAAGTAAGTCCGGTTTTGAAAATATTTATCCAAAACAACTTTGGGCAAATGACAAAGAACTTCTATTCTCAGAACTTCTTTCAATCAGGTTAGGCTTAATGTTTCCTTCAGTTGTATCACCACAAAATTCACCAAAAGTATCAGACCAAGATGTTGTAAATCTTGATATAAGTGATTTCGATAAGGTAAAAGTAGTTCTTATGAATCCGCCATATGTTTCAGGAGTGAAGGACCCAATAACAAAAAAAGCAGTTGGAGCAAGAATATACGATATTAAAGGTGCAATGGCAACAACCTATATAGGTCAAGTTGGAATAGAAGCACCATTTCTTGAGTTGATTAATAGCCTTGTAAAAGACGAAACAGTAATCAGTGTGGTCTTCCCTAAGCAATATCTAACTACAAAAGGGAAAGAAGCACATGCATTTAGAAGGTTTTTATTAGACGATTTCGGTTTGAACCTTATTTTTATGTATCCTAGAGAGGGAATTTTTCAAGATGTTATAAAAGATACAGTGGTACTAATTGGTGTAAAAGGTGCGAATCCAGAAAAAGTAAAAATAATTAAAAGTGAAATCCCTCTTGCAAATATTAATTTAACCAAGTTAAAACAAGGCCTTAATACTTTAGGAACAAATGGTTCCTTAAGCCTTGCATATGGTGTTGATATTAGAGAAATTGAGGTATCAGACTTAGAAAGAAAAATCGAAGGTGGATGGAGAAATCTTACGGTTATTGGCGAAAGTATAGAAAAATGGATAGATGATTCTCTGAAATTAAATAGTAAAAAATTATCTGCTATACATGATTTAAAAAGAGGAAGAATTGGAAACGCAGGTGCTTCAGATTTACTTTTTATAAATACAAACAATAAGTTTTGGTATTTAGTTCAAGATGTTGTACCAACAGACTGGCTATTTCCCGCATTAAGAACTGTAAAAGAAGTTGATACAGTCTTTCTTAATGCTGCTACTACTGAAGTTCGTTTTCTATCACCGAGTGATAAAGCCTTTATTACTGGAACAAAGGAATATGACATATTAGAAAATATATTAGATATATATTTAAGGGTACAAGAAGCAGTACTAGAGAATACAAAACAGAGGAAAAAAGTAAAAACCAAAGAGGACTTAAGGAAAATACTGAATAAAGAGAGAAAGAAAATTACAAGCGAAAATACAATCCTAATTCCAAGAAATATAAGAAGATTTGCTAGGGTATTTATTACTACTGAAAAAGCATATATTTCAACTAATGTAATTGAGGTAACAGGCGGATCTTTACAAGAAAAGTGGATTACTCAATCATGGTTACTAAGTATATACTCACAACTGCAGTTTGAAGGAATGGCGAAGGATCAAGAAGGTACAAGAAAGTTAGAAGAGAACAGTATAGGTGATTTGTTAATTCCTAATCTTGAAGATCTTGAAGATGAAATGATAAAAGAATTAATAAAACTGGTCGAAAATAGGAGTGAATTTTTAGATTTGTGTAACCCTACAACTTCAGATATTGATCAATTATGGGCTAAAATCTTTACTGATCCGTCAGAAATAATAACAGAAACAATAACGCTTTTAGAAGAAAGGGTTGCAGAAAGATATCCAGAGTATTCAGTGGATGACAGAGATTAATTTAAAAATGATGTAGTAAGAATATGAAAATAAAAGTAAAAGAGTAGATTAATTTCTGCTCTTTTTTATTTAAAAATAAAGGGGAACATTAGTTCTTGTTTAAGTGATTAAGTGTAATAAATATAAGACAATGGAGGAGTTACTCTTGAAAAAGGAACATTTCATCCGCTGGTGGGGCCCCGACCCCTTCCAACGGATACTAAGAATCGAGTGTTACAGTCAATGGCAAGCAGCTACGCTGTGGCTCTGTGTTCCGCATATGGTGGCTCTTTTATCCGCAATGGATGGATCAAAACTCCGCACTCGTGGCTCAATTCATTCGCAATAATCATTTAGGGATTTGAATAACTTTGAAGTAATTGCTGTTTGGAAAGTAGATAGGCTCTCTAGAGATAATGAAGATGTATTAAAACTAATTAATAACTACTTAAAGCCCAATGATATCAAGTTATTAGTTAGTACATGTGATATTGATAGTTCCACTTCAAATGGTTATATGTTTATTTCTCTACTTTCTACATTTGCTCAGTATGAACGAACTCAAATTATTGAACGAGTAAATAGTGGTATGGAGAAGAGACATTTATTAGGTAAATGGAACGGGGGTATTATCTTAGGTTATGACTGTATTGATCGTCGACTTATAATTAATGTTGAAGAGAAGGTAATAGTCCAAGAAATTTTTGAATTAAGAGCAGAAGGAAAAGGTTATAAGGCAATAGTTAATCATATTAATACGAAGGGTTATAAGTCCAAAAAAGGAAATCTCTTCAGTATAAATTCAGTAAAAACCATCCTAGAGAACCCAACATACATTGGTTTAGTTCGATGGGGTAAACATAGACAATGGGCTGAAAAAAGAAGGTCAGGTAAACAAGAAAAGGTGGAGTTAATAAAAGGGGAACATGAACCTATTATTAGTGATGTCTTATGGGACCGAGTACAAACTGTTAACCATAACATGTCGAACAATGAATATAAAAGTAACTTTGAAGGGGAATTTCTTTTATCAGGTATATTGAAATGTCCTCAATGTGGAAAAGGGATGGTGATGTTAAAAAGAAAGAAAGATAATGGAAAGGGCTATTATCTATATTATCAGTGCCAGAATTTTCACCAAAGAGGTGTGACAGCATGTAAATCAAATCTAGTAATTAAAGAGTTGATCGAGAGAAAGGTATTGGATAAGGTTAAAAACCTTTTTGAATCTCCTAAAATTGTGGAGGAGATTTGTAACAACATTGACAGTGAGAAAACTGAGGAAGTAAATGCTTACAGAAGTGAGTTAGCCTTACTTAAAAAAGAACATAACGAAAAATTGAGAGAAGAAGTTATTTTTGCTACAAAGGTTCGAAAAGCAATGCGGGAAAATGATGAAGAATCAGAAAAAGGCTATGCATCTACGTTAAGCCTAATTGTGTCTGAGAAAGAAGAACTTGAAAAAAGAATTAATGATTATGAGATTTTCATTAAGAATAACTCAACTTCTTTTAAAATTGGAAAAGAACTAATCTTGGAAGCATTAACTAACTTCCATAACACGTTTGAATTAGTGGATAAAGTTACAAAAAAACAATTAATATCTTCTTTAATTAAAAGGATAGAATTAGAGAGTGATAGAAAAACCATAAAATCACTGGTACTTTGGTTTGAGGAGGAGGATAATTTATCTCCACCTCCAACCTCTTCTTTTTTAGATATTCCTTTACCAGAGAGTGAATTACGGTGAACCGTAACATAAGTAAACGCTAATTTATCGGAAAAATATGGGAAAGATTGATAAAAACTAAAGTTAATTAGTATATTAACTTTAATAATTAGCAAAAGGGATATAAGGAAGTGAAAAGACTGTATGTCTCCGAGAGTTGGATTGAATCGTAATAAAGTATTGATGGCAGCTGCTGAAATTGTCGATCGAGATGGAATACAAGGCTTAACGGTGAGTGGACTCGCAACTCATTTAAATGTTCGTCCACCATCCTTGTATAACCATATAATTAGTATAGAGCACCTTGAACAGGAGCTAGCGGTGCGTGGTCTCAAAGAATTGGCTACTCGTCTTCGTGCAGCTGCAACGAAAGTGGCTGAACTTGAGGCTTTGACAGAGATGGCTAACGCCTATCGCTCTTACGCCGTTCAACATCCTGGTCTCTATACTCTGTCAATAAGGGATAGAAGAAACAATCCAGAATATGTAGCCGCAGGTGCAGAAATCATAGATGTTGTACAATCTGTGCTGAAAGGGTATGGCCTTAGCAAAGAAAAAACCATTCATGCAGCCCGGTGTTTACGGAGTGCAATCCACGGCTTCGTTTCCATAGAGCTAGCAGGAGGCTTCGGTATGCCGTACGATCTCAATGAGAGTTACACTAGTATGATTCAAATTCTCCATCAGGGATTGCAAAAAAATGAAGACTAGGAAAATAAACGATGTCAACACAATCCCTAACACTTCCCAATGGTCGTATTGCTTTCGAAGATACAGGCGGAAAAGGACCGCTTGTTATCTGTGTACCAGGATTAGGTGACTTAAGACAGGAATATCGCTTTCTTGCCCCTCAATTGTTTGATGCTGGATTCCGTGTCGTTACAATGGGTTTACGCGGACACGGAGAGTCGAGTGTAGGATGGTCCGATTACAGCTGCTTGCAAAAAGGCGCATTACCTAATGAGCATTAGGTGGCCGCCAAATTTTCTTACTTTTCTGCTTGATAATACAAGCAAATATCGTAAAATGAGGAAAGGGGAACCGTGCAAGTTTTACTTTGGTTAGAGATGAAAAGTTTAGGAGAGAATGATGATGAAAAGACAGGATTTTTTAACCCCGTTTGGCATTCTATTGGGGTTTTCTTTGATTTACATTAGTATTTATTATGTAGGGGGAGGAAATGCTCTAACAGCTTTTCTTAGTGTGTCTTCGCTAACAATTGTTTTAGGCGGTGTTTTCTGCTCACTTCTTGTTGGATTTGGAAGTAAGGAAATGAGGAAAACGTTTTTGGTAGTTTCGCATGCGTTCCGCCGACCTGAGCTTGATTTGAAAGAGCTTGTCGATACACTGATACAGCTTTCTCGAAAATCTCGGGAAGACAGTGATCGAGGGATGTTAATTTTAGAAGATGAAGCGAAAAATATTTCTGACCCTTTTATAAAAAAAGGGATCGACCTTGTTTTGAGTGGTTTTTCTTCCGAATTAGTTGAATCGATCATGAAAACGGAAATTGATGCATTAAGACGTCGTCATGAACAAGGATATCGTGTTTTTTACAAAGCAGGAGAAATGGCTCCAGCTTGGGGGATGGTTGGGACCATCGTAGGACTAATTATTATGCTCCAAAATATTGAAAATCCATCAGAGATCGGACCGGCTATTGCGCTTGCACTTGTCACTACATTTTACGGTATTTTACTTGCTCATCTTGTCTTCTCACCGATTGCAAATAAGTTATATCGCCTAAGCGAAGATGAAATCTTTAAACGAGAAATTATTATTAAAGCGCTTTTAAAAATCAAAGAAAATCAAAGCACAATGGTTTTAAAGGAACAATTAGAATCAATCCTTTCTCCTCAACTAGGCAAACGCTTGAATGAGGAGGCACGTTATGATAGGAGATCATAAAAATAAACGTCCTGATGAGAGCGGATCAAATTGGCTTATCTCTTTTGCTGATTTAATGATGGTGATCTTAGTCCTATTTATTGTTTTGCTTTCGTTTTCTACAATTTCTCAAAAAGATTTAGAAAAAGCAGTAGAATCGTTTAATGAACGTCCAATTAACGAATACAGTCAATCCAAAGATGCAAAAGATAAAGCGATTTCGAAAGAAGAACAAGAAAAGCTTGAAGAAATGAAAAAGCAAGAGGCAAAAGAACAAGAAATCATCTCGTATGTTGAAGCATTTGCTAAGTCAAATGGACTTCAAAATGAGCTTTTTGCCCAAAAAACGAGTCGTGGGATTGAATTGGTCCTTCCAGAGCGATTGTTATTTGAGTCCGGGCATGCTTATCTATTAAATGAAGCTAAGATGTTTTTGTCGGAAATATCCCCAATGTTATCAGGGATGGAAAACCAAATTATTGTCGAGGGTCATACAGATAATATTCCAATATCAAATGAAAGTTACGAATCAAACTGGTATTTATCGACTGCTCGATCAATTAGTGTTATTAACTATTTAACAGAAACTAAAATGTTAGAGGCATCACGGTTTACGGCAGTTGGGTATGGCGAGTATAAGCCAGTGGCAGATAACAAAACTGAAGACGGTCGTAAGAAAAATCGTCGTGTGGTCATTCTACTTGCAAACGTTAATGAATAATTGGAACCAAACGCTTCGCCTACATCCCAATCTTTACTATCTAATCATAGGATTATAACCAATTGACTGTTCACTTCGTGTCGTTCGGTTAACCCTATCTTGGGAGCAACCTTTTTTCACACTGATGTGGAATCACTTTCTTATAATAATTAAGGTAACTAAATACTGGTTCCTTTAATTCAGTCCCGTAAGGCTATCAAGGACAGTGAAAATAGTGATAGACGAGTATACACAGTTTCATGTTTATAGTGACTATAAAGCTAAGCTTCTTGTCAAATGTGGCAAGAAGCTTTATTCATAAGGCTTATCCTGATAAAAAAAATTAGGTGAAACGGATTTATGATCGTAGGATTTATGAAAAATGTGAGTAGCTGCAGGAGAGACGGGTGGAATTAACCAGGTCCAATCTCCAGTTACCTGACGCCCGCATTTTTCTTCATTTTTTTCAAAATGCTCAAACTGTGCTGCTGCTGTATGATGATCGACAATACTGACGCCAGACGCTTTAAACGAATGGATGACGGCCAGATTCAGTTCGATTAGCGCTTTATCTTTCCATAGTGTGGTGTTTTTACTTGTATCAAGCCCCATGAGAGAAGCTACTTTCGGTAAGAGGTGATAACGAAATGGATCTGCAAAGTTTCGGGCACCGATTTCCGTGCTCATGTACCAGCCATTAAAAGGGGCAGCTGTATACTCCATTCCCCCTATTTCTAGTTTCATATCCGAGATAATCGGTACGGCATACCATTTAAGATGTAAATCCTCAAACGATTGATACTCTGGATGGGAGATGGGAACTTCTAATACAAGACTCTTAGGGATTTCAAACCAGATTGGTTCGCTGCTTTTTGTTTGAATGACTAAAGGCAATATATCAAAAGGAGTTCCTTCACCTTCCCATCCTATATTGTTGCAGAACTTTGTAAAAGATACCGATGCCGGATCGCCAATGATTGTATCCTTCACTTCATACCCCGCATAGCGAATCAGTTGATGGTTCCAAATTCGAACCTGCTGCTCTCCGCTTATTTTAGGTTTAAACACGGTTATCATCGGTTTGATTTTTCCATTGTTTGTTGAAGTATGAATGTGATCCAAAAGGGCATCGTAGATATCCTGTTCTTTTTCAAGGTGACGTGCATCAATGACATCAAGGGATTGCCAGAAAAACCTTCCTATACAACGGTTACTGTTCCTCCATGCCATTTTTGCACCATGAGACAGCTCCTCATAGGTATGCTCATAATAACCGTATCGGTTTATTTCGAATTCAATGTCGGTTAATCTCTGTACAATGTCTTCTTCTTTGCCCAATTCTTTATAGCAAGCTTCAATAAATGACGTTGCTTGATGAAAAAGTTCCTTTGCCTGATTCAAGATATCCCCTCTTTTATACCTTGTCTATTTTTATAACAATATTGCTCAATAACAGCTTCATTTTCTATCTTAACCGAAATTCGAGGATCTTTGAGGTTTTTCTACATTAATATGCTCGGTTGCTTATCGATTTAATCGAAAGTAAAATGCTATTTTTGTTCAAGAGGATCGCTTCTAAAAACATCAATGTTTATATGTAGAAAAAGCCGTAAAAGAAACGTAGATTCTGAAATAGGAGGAATGCTGAAGAGAGGCTACAGCTGTTAGGAGGCATAAAAAAGTAAGGGGAAATGTTTATAAAGTATTGACACATGCAATAAGCGGAAATTATAATCAAAAACAAATTGAATTATTTAAAAATTTAGATCGTTCTAAAAATGCTAACTCATATCATGAAAAGTGTTAAAATCTTATCCAAAATGGGGGATAAAAGTGAAAAAAAGTGTTTGTACCTCTGGCTTTAAAGATTGGCCACTAGAGAAAATTATAGAATGGGCTCAGCCATTAGGGATTCAAGGATTGGAATTGTGGATGGGACATATTGATCGTTTTCAAGAAGAACACGGTCCCTTAGATAAGCTGAAAGATCAAATTCAAAAGCACGGTTTTGAGATCCCAATCATTAGTGGCTATACCTTTTTCTCAAGTGGTTTTTCAGGGGAGCATGACATCCAGCAGGAATTTAACAGCATGAAAAAACTACTTGATGTAGCTAGGCAGCTAGGGAGCCCGATGGTTCGGACCTTTGCGGGACATAAATCATCGAAGGACGCATCCCCTGAACAATGGGGGCAAATGGTTAGCCATTTTAAAAAGGTGATGGAAATCGCCGATCAGTACGAGGTGAATATCGGTGTGGAGGTTCACTATAATACGTTTGCTGATCGAACAGAATCAATGAAGCAACTCATTCTTGAAGTAGACCACCCACGGTTGAAAACGATCTTTGACGGAGCGAATTTGAAGTTTGAACGAATCGATCAGATGGAAGCGTTTTTGGAATTGTATAATTGGATCGCTCATGTTCATTTTAAAAATTATAAATGGGACCACGAAAACTGGTATAAAACAAAAGCAGTACCAGTGTTTGAAGGGGATATTGATAATGTCGCGCTATTAAAAGAGCTAAAGCGACGTAACTACAAGGGGTTTATCTCTTTAGAGTACTTTGGGGAAGACAAGGTTATGAATACAGAATGCTCATTAATCGAATGGGATCAACATTTAGCATAAAATTTTTAGATCGATCTAAAATTGGAGGTATAAAAATGAAAACGGTTACAATCGCTTTAGTAGGTGCAGGGTTTGCGGCTCATTTACATGGAAGAGGGTATAAAAAGGTTCATGAGATAAACCTTCGCCTAAAAACAGTCGTCGATGTTGATGTGGAAAAAGCAAGAGAAATTGCAAAAACGTACGGATTTGAAGAGGCTACAGACGATTTTAACGACGTGTTAAAGGATGAAGACATTGATGTTATTGATATTGTGACACCGCCTCATTTGCATTTAAATCTTGCTTTAGAAGCGTTAAAAGCTGGGAAGCACGTCATTTGTGAAAAGCCATTAACTGGTTATTTCGGTGAGGAAGGTGATGAAAAGCCGATTGGACGAAAGGTTTCCAAGAAAAAAATGTTTGAAACCGTGCTGAAGGAAATTGAGGAAGCGAAGGCGATTATTCAAGAGAGCAATAAAAAGTTTATGTATGCCGAAAATTATATTTATTCTCCAAATGTGTTAAAGGCGGCTGAAATTATTCGCAGCAAAAAAAGCAAGCTGTTATTTATGAAAGGTGAGGAAAGTATTAAGGGCTCCACCTCTCCTGTAGCAGGTATGTGGGAAAAAACAGGCGGAGGCGCGCTCATTCGAATGGGCTGTCACCCCGTTTCTGGAGTTCTATGGTTAAAGCAGGTCGAAGCACAAGCGAGAAATGAAGAAATCTCAATAAGAAGCATTGTTGCAGATACAGGGAATATCGCTAGCTCATTAACAGAGTATGAAAAACGTTACCAGACGAGTAATCCAATCGATGTGGAGGATTTTGCGAACGTAACGATTACGTTTTCAGACGGGACGAAGGCGGTTGTCATGTCAAGTGATCACGTATTAGGAGGGGTAAAAAACTACATCGAAATATATGCCAATGACGGTGCGATGATGTGTAATATTACGCCGACCGATAACATGCAAACGTATTTTCTTGACCAGAAAGGGCTAGAGAACGTCTATTTTTCCGAAATGATGGACGAAAAGACAGGTTGGAGCAATCTATTTATTGCAGAAGATATTTTACGAGGATACACTTATGAGCTCCAGGACTTTATGGAGTGCGTTGCCTATGATCGAGAACCATTGTCGGGAATTGAATTAGCATATGAGACGACAAAGGTTATCTACACCGCATACCTTTCGGCGAGTGAAGGGAGAAAAGTGACGTTTGAAAATGAAACGGTTCGCTTGTAATAATCTCTCATCATCACAAGCACTGAACCATGGCCAATAAAACAGAAGAGAAACAGAGGTGATTGAGTGAAAAAAATTCTGATGCTGCACGGCGTCAATACACTATGTTCGGCAAGAGAGACCCTGAGACATTCTGGCTTAGCTATGAAAAAGAAGATCTTTAACTTATAAATTCAATGAATTGCAAAGTGTTAGACAATAACATCCTAACAAAGAATGTTAGAATGAAAGGGTTTAATGTTTTTAAAAGGGTTCATCATAGGAACTCCTTTTAAAAATTTTTATAATAAATGAATTAAGAGGGGTGTTGAAAAATGAAAAAATTGTTTTATATCGTGCTGCTTTTGCTTTTGTTCGCTTTGGTTGGATGTGGGGGCGAATCGACTTCCAATGCAAATGGCGATTCAGCAGCCCAAAGTCCAGAAGCAAATAATGAAGTGACTGTCATGAAAATTGGTTCAACAGATAAGTCAGATGTTGCGATGGGGAAAGCAATGTACAAATTTAAAGAAATCGTCGAAGAAGAGACAAACGGATCAATCATTGTCGAGGTGTATCCTGACAGTCAATTAGGAGGTGAGCGTGATACCGTTGAAGGGATTCAGCTTGGGGTTATTCAAGGAGGACCTATAGGAGCAGCGGTAGTCTCAAATTTTGCACCTCGCATGAACATTTGGTCGTTACCGTTTTTATTTCCTGATCGAGAAACATCTCATCGCGTGCTTGATGGACCGATTGGACAAGAAGTTTTAGATGATTTGTCTGAAGTGGGGATCATCGGCCTAAACTACTGGGAAAGTGGGATTCGAAATCTGACGAATGATTCAAAAGTGATTAAAACGCCAGACGATATTAGCGGTTTAGTGATTCGTACCTTGGAAAGTCAACTTCATTTAGATGTTTTTAATGAACTTGGTGCAAACCCTACACCGATTGCTTTTCCAGAACTGTTTTCCTCATTACAGCAAGGGGTTGTGGATGGACAGGAAAATCCATTTAGTGTCATCGCAGAAGCGGCAATCTATGAAGTTCAAGGATATGTAACGGAAACAGAGCATTTTATTGGGGTGAACCCTTTCATGGTCAACAAAGCATTTTTTGAAGGCCTTACTGAAACTGAGCAAGAGGCGATTCGTAAAGCAGTAGATGAAGCACAAGCCTTCCAAAGAGAGGAAAAAGCAAAGGAAGATGAACATTATAAGAATTTTCTCATCGAGCAAGGCATGACCATTACTTCATTAACGCCAGAAGAACGACAACTATGGGTCGATAAAGTACAGCCAGTTTATGAGAAATATAAGGGTGAGTTTGGAGCGGATCTCGTCGATCGACTTTTAGAAGAGGTAAATCAATAGCCTTTCATGGCAGCTTAACGAACTCAACCCCATAAGAAAATTCCTTCATTGTTTTTCCTTTAAAGCACCTCTTTTGTTGGTATTGTTTTCAACTGAATCCTTATACCAAGGAAGGAGGTGTTTTTTCTAATAAAGGTTTTGAACAATCCTATGGAGGCAAAGGCTCTTGTTTCATGATTAAACTAAAACGGATGATCGATGGGAGTCAACATTGAACCTCATTTGGTTTATGATAAAAGAATGAACGTTGTGCTAGAACGAAGTGAACAGTAATGGAGGAATCATGAATGCTAGAATTACAAGTGAAAAATCCGCTGGAAATCGAAATGCGACAGGTCGATCCTTTGCCAGCTCCCAAGCATGATGAAATCAAAGTGAAAACGATTTATGGTGGAATATGTGGGTCTGATCTGGGCGTTTTTAAAGGAAAGCTTCCACATGCAACCTATCCATTGCGGCCAGGGCATGAATTGGTAGGTACAGTTATCGAGGCAGGAGAAGCAGCTAAATATGACGTTGGAACACGTGTGGTTGTATTACCAAACACCTTTTGTGGTGAGTGTGATTTATGCTTAAAAGGGCGCACCAATATTTGTCGCCACAAAAAATCGCTAGGCGTGAATTCACATGGTGGATTTTCAGAAGAGTTTGTCATCTCATCCAAATTTGTCATGCCCGTTCCTGATGAATTACCTAGTGAAAAAGCCGTCTTAATCGAGCCTCTAGCTGTCGTCGTAAGTGCGTTTAAGAAGGTTACGATTACGAAAGACACGACGGTAGCCATTATCGGTAGTGGAAATGAAGGGATGCTAGCAGCTTTATTGGCTCATTATTTGGGCGCCCATGTAACCGCCATTGACATCAATCCTATAAAACTAGAAATCATCCGTCGTATTGGAGATATTAGAACCGTCTCTCCTGAGGAAGTAAGCAATGAAACGTTTGACGTAGTGATTGAGGCAGCTGGAGTAAAAAGTGCCGTAGAGCAGGGGATTCAGTTAGTGAGTCCAGGCGGAGAAATGGTGTTAATTGGGCTTGCGCCAGAAGCGACTTTACCGATAGTACAATTGGTTCGAAGTGAAATTACATTATACGGATCGATTATTTATAAATTTCCAGATGACTATTTGCAAACACTTGAATATTTAAACGATCCCACTTTAAATATCGAACCTATTGTTTCTGAAATTTTTCCATTTGCAGACTATCAACAAGCGTACGAAGCTGCTTTATCAGGAGATTTCGGTAAGATTTTATTGCGCTTTTAAAGGGATGAGAAAAGGGCTTTATGAAATGAAGGTTTAAAACGACACGGGGGTAATCAAACCATGCGTCAACAATTACATGATTTTATGCAGGTGGGGATTGTCCATTTTATGGCCTATCCACATGCAGAATCCAGCAAAGATTATATCCGAACTCTTTCATCCATTATTGAAGATGATTTCTTTGGTGCCATTGAAATAAAAACAGCACCTAATGAACAGACGGCGAATGAGGCACGTGGATTGCTAGAAAGTGCTGGTGTCACCGTAGGATATAGCGCACATCCTATTTTAATACGCAATCAAGCGAATCTTCATTCTTTAAAGGAAGAAGAAAGACAAAGGGCCCTTGAGCTCATGAAAGGTGCGATTGATGAAGCCTATCAAATGGGTGCCAAGAACCTAGCGTTAATGTCAGGAAAAGATCCAGGGGCTAAGTATAGAGGGCAGGCCCTGGAGTATTTCATTGAAGCGCTTAAGGAAATGTGTACATATGCTAAGTCGAAAGGCGATTTAGAAATATTACTAGAACCGTTTGACCACGAGACGGATTTTAAATGCTTGATTGGGCCTAGTGAACTTGCTGTAGAAATTGCGCAGGAAGTGCGAAAGGTTGATCCATCCTTTGGTGTAATGGTCGATTTGAGCCATTTGCCGATGCTAGGGGAGACCCCAGTACAAGCATTGACTACAACCAAGGATTATTTGAAGCATGCACATATCGGCAATTGTTTGATTCAGGATCCGAATCATCCATTATATGGTGATAAACATCCTCGATTTGGATATAAAGGCAGTGAGATTGGTATCCCTGAGCTTTCAGATTTTCTACGTGCATTGCTTGAGATTGGCTATTTGGAAGAAGGGAAAAGCCGAGTGGTGGCATTTGAGATTAAGCCGGCACCTGGCGAATCATCCGAAGCGATTATCGCACAGGCAAAGCGAACACTCCGTACAGCTTGGCAACGAGTGTAAGCAAAATGAGAGCGATAAGTAAAAAAAGGTCAGACGAAGTCAAGGGTGACGTGTTATGAATAAAAGTAAGCGTGGTCGGAGAGTGACGTTAAAGCAGGTTGCCGAACATGCAGGGGTCTCCCGAGCAACAGCATCACTCGTTGCTCGAAATAGTCCCCTGATTGCTGAAAAAACTAGAAAAAAAGTCCAGCAGGCCATGGAAGATCTTAATTACGTGTATGACCGAATTGCGGCGAATCTTAGGACGCAAACCTCTTCAACGATCGGGTTAATCATTACGGAAATATCGAATCCTTATTTTGCTGAAATCGCGGATGGGGTTCACCAAACATTGGACCAAGCAGGACACGTCGTGTTTTTAGGGACAACCTTTGAATCGGTGGCTAAGCAGGATCTTCTGTTATCGACAATGATGGAGAATCGGGTAGGCGGACTCATTCTTAGTCCTGTTTCAAGCATTGATGAATCGATGTTCGTTCGCTTGCGAGAGCTGGGCATCCCCTTGGTGTTAATCGGTCGAAAATCATTTGGCGTAACGTGCGATTATGTTGGGGTCGATAACGTCTATGGAGCAAAAATTGCAGTCGAGCATTTAATTGAAAATGGTCATAGAAGCATTTCTTTTTTAGGAGGACCTTCTGATTCTGTCTGGGAAGATCGGAAGCAAGGCTATTGCCAGGCTCTTCATGAGGCAGGAATCGACGTGGAAGAAGCCTTCATCGTAAATACCACCGCGACGCGAGAGGGTGGATTTAAAGGGGTTAAACAAGTTTTTGACCAAACAGCCCCCCCTACAGCTTTTTTTTGCTACAATGACGTCGTTGCGTTTGGCGTCATGTCTGGTTTGAGAGAGATGGGACTAACACCAGGGAAGGACATTGCTGTTGTAGGGTTTGATAACATTCCAGGGTCAGAAGAGTCAATTCCGAAGCTAACAACCGTTTCAGTTTTTCCAAAACAATTAGGGAAAATTGCGGCTGATTTGCTTCATCAAAGAATGAACGGCTTAGACAGTCAGCCTCAAAGCATTATCCTCACACCTGAGCTTATCGTCAGGGAATCAAGTAACGGGCCCTGCCCCCCTAGAAGGAATTGACATAGAAGCACTTGGGAGGGGGGAGCCCAGCCTATCATCCTCTGTTTATTCACATTGTGTTATAGAACGAATACCGTGATGAAAAAAGATCCTTATCCAAATGCTAGGAAAGGATCTTTTTTCATGAATGGGGGTAGAGGTATAGAAAAGGTAGCTAGAAAGTTTCTAAGGCAGCTTGACGAATCATGATTTTTTCAATGAAACTCAACATCAATTCTTTTCTTCGTATCAGCCTGCAGCTTTGGCATATGAATTTCGAGAACGCCGTTTTTATAGGTTGCTTTCACCCCATCTTCTGAAACGCGACTTGGCAAGGAAACGGAACGTTGAAAACGACCAACAAAGCGTTCTCTTCGATGCAAATGTTCTTCCTTTACTTCGTTCACTTTGTTAATATTTCCGCTGATCGTAAGCATGTTATTGTCGATGTCGATATTGACATCCTCCTTTTTTTCTAAGCCAGGAAGATCACAAGTGGCGACAATTTCGTTTTCCGTTTCATGAATATCAATGCTTGGGGTGGAAAAATTGTGGCCTAATCCAGTTCGGATTGTTGGATAATCTGCAGTAAAAAATCGATCTAATTCTCTTCGGACGTTTTCAAGCTGGCGGAAGGGTTCAAAAGGGACCAATGACATGTGTGAGTACCTCCAGTATGTTAGATTTTACAAAATTATTTTGCCTAAATAATGTTTTGTTATGCATCATGACGAATGCTACAAAAAGAAAAATAGAAGCGGTTGAAACGATATATTGACACAAACCATTGTATATGGTATTAAAATGGTAATTAGCACTCCTTTAGATAGAGTGCTAATAATTTCGTATGGCAGGCAGCTTAATAACTTTAAATAGGATGTGTTGAATCGTTTTATCTTGAAAGGAGTAACGTGAATGGAAAAAAAGCAGTTTCAAGCAGAATCGAAAAGACTATTAGAAATGATGATTAACTCCATTTATTCTCAAAAAGAAATCTTCTTGAGAGAGTTGATTTCCAATGCCAGTGATGCGATCGACAAAATTTATTACAAAGCATTAACAGATGATTCATTAAGCTTTGACAAAGACAATTATTTTATAAAAGTTTCAGCTGACAAAGAAAATCGAACATTGAAGATTTCAGATACTGGGATTGGGATGACAAAAGAAGAGCTTGAAAATAATCTTGGTATCATTGCTAAAAGTGGATCATTAGCATTTAAAAATGAAAACGAATTGAAGGATGGACATGATATCATTGGTCAATTCGGTGTCGGATTCTATTCTGCTTTTATGGTTGCAGATACGGTTACCGTGATCACCAAGGCTTTAGGTCATGATGCTGCTTACAAGTGGGAATCGCAAGGAACAGATGGATACACGATTGAGCCATGCGACAAAGTGGAAGTGGGTACAGAGATTCTTTTAAAAATAAAAGAGAATGCAGAAGACGAGAATTATGATGAGTACTTAGAAGAATATCGCTTAAAAGCGATCATAAAAAAATACTCTGATTTCATCCGCTACCCAATTAAGATGGAGGTGACGGAAAAGAGGCCAAAAGAAGGTAGCGAAAATGAATTCGAGGATGTCCAAGAAGAGCAAATTATTAATAGTATGGTTCCGATTTGGAGAAAGAATAAAAATGAGCTGACGCCTGAAGATTATGAGAATTTTTATATAGAAAAACATTACGGTTTTGATAAGCCGATCAAACATATCCATATTAGCGTTGATGGTGCTGTAAGATATAACGCGATTTTATTTATCCCAGAGCAGATTCCTTTTGACTATTATTCGAAGGAATTTGAAAAAGGGTTAGAGCTCTATTCAAATGGTGTCTTGATCATGGATAAATGCTCAGACCTACTTCCTGATTATTTCAGCTTTGTGAAAGGGATGGTCGACTCTGAAGACTTATCTCTTAACATTTCTAGAGAGATGCTGCAGCATGACCGACAATTGAAGCTCATTGCGAAAAACATTAACAAAAAGATCAAAAGCGAATTACAAAGCTTACTAAAGGATGACAGGGAAAAGTACGAACAATTTTATAAGTCCTTTGGCAGACAGTTAAAATACGGGGTTTACAGTGATTTCGGAAGGAATAAGGACGTTCTGCAGGACTTATTGATGTTCTATTCCTCAACAGAAAAGAAAATGGTTACGTTAGATGAGTATGTATCGAGAATGGCAGAAGATCAAAAATATATTTATTATGCTTCTGGAGAATCGTATGACAGAATTGAAAAATTACCGCAAACAGAAGTTGTTGCAGAAAAAGGCTATGAAATTCTATATTTCACCGATGATGTGGATGAGTTTGCGATCCGAATGTTAATGACCTATAAAGAGAAAGAATTCAAATCAGTTTCAAGTGGAGATTTAGGGATTGAAGCAGAAGAAGCTCAAGAGCAGACAGACTCAGAAGAGAGTGAAAACAAAGCGCTCTTTGACTACATGAAGGAAGTTTTGGCAGGCAAAGTAAAGGATGTAAGGGTGTCAAAAAGATTACGGTCTTACCCTGTATGCTTGTCGACCGATGGTGAAGTGTCCATCGAAATGGAAAAGGTTTTGAGTGCCATGCCTGATAACCAAAACATAAAAGCAGACAAGGTGTTAGAAATTAATATCAATCATGAGGTGTTTAACTCATTGAAGGATGCCTTTGAAAAGGATAAAGAGAAAGTAAATTTATACACAAACCTATTGTACAATCAAGCATTGCTGATTGAAGGATTGCCAATTCATGATCCAGTAGAGTTTACAAATGACATTTGCAAAATAATGGTATAATTAATACTTAGCAGCACAAAGAATTAGGGGCTGGGACAAAAGAGTTTTTATTGATGAGAAATGCTGCATAGCCTTCGCTTCGGAAATATCCTTCGCTTTCCGCGGGCGGCTGGTGAGCCTCCTCGTGCTTTTTGCACTGTGGGGTCTTACCCTTGCCTTTAATCCCGCAGGAGTTTACGTATATTTCCTCGCTAAGGTTATGCATTGTTCGCATTTTCATGTCCCAGCCTCTTTTTGCTGAAATTTAACCGAGCATGAGGCACAAAATGTTTGGGGACATAATGTCTAAAGTTAAAAAACCTCTATCACAACATGAGCAAAGGTACATCATGTATGTGTAACTATGCTAGAAATGGATGACATGATTTAAAGGGTACGCTCCCAACTGATCTTACTTATTTTACACCCTTCAAAGATTGAATAATCCCTTAGGATGTCCAAAAAAGCCTTTTTGAGGGATGCTTGTCACAATTTTCTGCTGTGATCAAGTCAAAGTGGTTTTGGTGGTCCAATATGAAACCTTTGGAAGGTTGATTGGTTATTTGGGAACGATGGAATTGATAAGAGAGGTGAGGGTTATGTCTTTTCAACCGATCGATTCTTCCTTTTTTCAACAGCCTACTCTACAGCTGGCTCACTCTTTGCTGGGGATGTTGCTTGTAAAGGAAACAGAGGTAGGAACGGCTTCAGGATGGATCGTAGAGACGGAGGCGTACATGGGCCCTAATGATCGTGCTGCCCATAGCTTTGGAAATCGAAGGACAACACGGACGGAAGTGATGTTTGGTCCACCTGGGTACGTCTATACGTATGTCATGCATACACATTGTCTCGTGAATGTAGTGAGTGGAGAGGTTGGCGAACCAGAGGCCGTGTTAATTCGAGCGTTAGAACCATGTACGGGAAAAGAACTGATGTACAAGCGGCGTGGTGAGGATAAAAAGGAGCAGGAGCTTACAAATGGTCCAGGGAAGCTAACGAAAGCTCTTGGCATTGAAAAAGGTGATTACGGAAGAGCTTTCTTTGAAAAACCCCTTTTTATTGCTGAAGGAAAAAAAGTTAAATCTGTTGCCAGTGGTCCAAGGATTGGAATTCCGAACAGCAGAGAGGCTCGAGATTACCCATGGCGGTTGTGGATAGAAGGCAACCGCTTTGTCTCTAAAACGAAATAGAATTGAAACAATTG
>NZ_ANNK01000003.1 GCF_000334155.1 Halalkalibacterium ligniniphilum
TACCCTTGCCTTTAATCCCGCAGGAGTTTACGTATATTTCCTCGCTAAGGTTATGCATTGTTCGCATTTTCATGTCCCAGCCTCTTTTTGCTGAAATTTAACCGAGCATGAGGCACAAAATGTTTGGGGACATAATGTCTAAAGTTAAAAAACCTCTATCACAACATGAGCAAAGGTACATCATGTATGTGTAACTATGCTAGAAATGGATGACATGATTTAAAGGGTACGCTCCCAACTGATCTTACTTATTTTACACCCTTCAAAGATTGAATAATCCCTTAGGATGTCCAAAAAAGCCTTTTTGAGGGATGCTTGTCACAATTTTCTGCTGTGATCAAGTCAAAGTGGTTTTGGTGGTCCAATATGAAACCTTTGGAAGGTTGATTGGTTATTTGGGAACGATGGAATTGATAAGAGAGGTGAGGGTTATGTCTTTTCAACCGATCGATTCTTCCTTTTTTCAACAGCCTACTCTACAGCTGGCTCACTCTTTGCTGGGGATGTTGCTTGTAAAGGAAACAGAGGTAGGAACGGCTTCAGGATGGATCGTAGAGACGGAGGCGTACATGGGCCCTAATGATCGTGCTGCCCATAGCTTTGGAAATCGAAGGACAACACGGACGGAAGTGATGTTTGGTCCACCTGGGTACGTCTATACGTATGTCATGCATACACATTGTCTCGTGAATGTAGTGAGTGGAGAGGTTGGCGAACCAGAGGCCGTGTTAATTCGAGCGTTAGAACCATGTACGGGAAAAGAACTGATGTACAAGCGGCGTGGTGAGGATAAAAAGGAGCAGGAGCTTACAAATGGTCCAGGGAAGCTAACGAAAGCTCTTGGCATTGAAAAAGGTGATTACGGAAGAGCTTTCTTTGAAAAACCCCTTTTTATTGCTGAAGGAAAAAAAGTTAAATCTGTTGCCAGTGGTCCAAGGATTGGAATTCCGAACAGCAGAGAGGCTCGAGATTACCCATGGCGGTTGTGGATAGAAGGCAACCGCTTTGTCTCTAAAACGAAATAGAATTGAAACAATTGTTTATTAGAAATGGACGTAAGCTTTACTCAATGTATTTTTGTTGTTTTTGCAAACAGGGATACAAGAAGTCTTATACAGAATGGTATGCTTTAAAAAATTGAGCTTCAAGAGGCTGGGATATGAGTAAAAGACGTTTTAAGGATTATCAAATTAGTGGAGAGATCACACGTGCTTTGGACAATTTAGGATATTCTCAACCGACAGCGATTTATGGAAAGCAGCCTTTCGATAAGCAAAAAGCTGAGTTAAAGCAAAAAAGTCATGTTGTCGTTGGGACGCCTGGTCGGGTGCTCGAGCACATTCAAAAAGGTACATTTCCTTTCATGCGTATTAACTAACTTGTTATCGATGTAGCTGACGATAGTGGCTCTTCACTTTGGCTTGACTGTTAGTATGGATAAAAGGGGCTGGGACAAAAGAGTTTTTATTGATGAGACATCCGAACGTCATGATCGTTGCTGCATAGCATTCGCTACGGAAATATACTCCGCTAAGGTTATGCATTGTTCGCATGTTCAATCATACACGTTCGTTATGCCCCAGCCTCTATTATGCCTATTAATCTTTAAAATCACATGAATTAAAGTGACTAAAATAGTATAAGGAATTTAATCAACTTTAAACTGGCGAACGAGTTCATTTAATTTATTTGACATGTCGGATAAGGAACTAGCTGCCTCATTTATTTCATTAATGACGTTCAATTGTTGCTCAGAGGTTTCTGTTACTAGCTGTGCATTTTTTGACGCCGTTTCAGCTGTTCCTGCCATTTCTTGAACGGAAGCAGAGATTTCTTCGGTGCTTGCTGACATTTCCTCAGAAGTGGCAGACATTTCTTCGATTTTTGTTGTTACATCTTCAATGGACTTTAAAATTTGGTTGAATTTCGTTCCAACCTCGTTAATCTTATTGATTCCTTTTGTCACGTCGACCGTGCTAGCGGCAATGGAGGATACAGACTTTTCCGTGTTTGATTGGATTTTTTTGATTAAGCCTTTAATCTGGTTCGCCGAATTTGCGGTTTGATCAGAAAGCTTTCGGATTTCATCCGCAACGACTGAAAACCCTTTTCCTGCTTCTCCTGCTCTTGCTGCTTCAATCGCAGCGTTCAGAGCCAAGAGATTTGTTTGCTCGGAAATGTCAGTGATAACATTGATGATTTGACCAATTTGTTGGGAGTCATTCTCCAATAAATGAATCGTCGAGCGTGTTTCATTTGTTCCTTTTTGAATGGAATTCATTTGCTCGATGGCCGATTGAACAGCTGTGTACCCTTCATCAGCGTTTTTATTCATGGCCGATGACGATTCGGAAATCACGGACGCCGACTCAGCAATGAGCTGGACGCCTTGTGATAGCTCTTCCATTGCTTGTGCACTTTCTTCAGAGCTTTGAACTTGTGTAGCAGCACCTTGGGCAACCTCTCGAATCGACTCGGTTACTTCCATCGCCATTTCAGATGACTTTTGTGCGTTCTCATTCATGACTTTAGCGGACTGTAACACCTGCTCAGAACCGGATCTAACTTGGCTAATCATCTTGTTCATATTGTCTGAGATCCTTTTGAACATCTGTGCTAGAACGCCGACCTCATCTTTTCTTTTTAATAATGCATCTGGCACATGATGGGTAAAGTCATTTTGGCTCATATGCTCACCAAGTGCTGTCACGGTTACAATCGGTTTGACAATGTTGCGAGAAATAATGAAAACCAAGGCGATTCCAACAGCTAATATAATGACAGTCGCAATAACCATAAAGATCTGAAGCCTTTGCAATGGAGCCAACACTTCGGTTTCTGGGACGCCAACCCCAATTGTCCATCCCGTATTTTCTAATGTCGAAAAGCCAAGATACTGCGGAACACCGTCATAGGTAAATTGACTAATCCCTTCCTCTTGTTCAACCATGGTAGTGATCGATTCTGCAAGGGAAGCAAATTGTGTATCCGTTTTAGCGGCGTCAATATAATTGAATTGATTTTGGACAAGCTCACGATCGCGGTTTGCAATCATTGTTCCTTGTTCATTGACAACAAAGGCGTAGCCCGATTCCCCATAGGATATATCTTCAACCATATTACTTAAAAAGCCAGCATCCATTCGAGCTACAAGTGCTCCTACAACCTCTCCACCGTCAATTATCGGTGCAGTGACCATGACGACTGGTTCATTGGTTGCTCGGCTAATAATTACATCTGAAACATTCGCTTCACCTTCAAATGCTCGCTGGACATATGGGCGATCACTGAGATCTAAGGTAGTTTCATCGAGATAGCGGGCCATTCCATCTGGTGTTACGACGGCAAAGGCTAAGTAGTCAAGCCTTTCAAAATCTGTTTCTAATGCGGGCTTTTGTACGTCCCAATCCATACTTATTAAAGCATTACGAGAGGCAATGGCACTAATTTCAGCCAGACTCGTCGATAAACGCTCACCAACAAGTAAAGCACTATCATGGGCTTTATTAACAAGAGCATTTTCCGCTTCTGTTTCTACAATTGCTGCCGTGTTCATATAGGTAATAATGCCTAAGGATAAGCTTACTAAAAGCAGTAATGCTCCAAAGGACAATAACAGCTTTCTACCAATGCTTTTCAATTTGTGCACCTCTTCTTTTGTCGAATAAGTCTCTCTTTTTTTTTCGTCAAAAAAACAGAAATGTTAACAAGATTGGACAAGAAATATAAAAACGATACATAATGACTAGGTCTACAGTCCTAATTACACTTGCCCGAAAAACAGTTTTTCCTATAAATTAGATATTGCTAGATATTGCTAGCTAGGCAATAGTGAGCAGGATCATTGTCCTTTGCTTTTGTTAAATGTTGTTGGCTAAGGGATAAGTAGGTTTAGCCGAATGGAAAGTAAGATAAAAAGCGAGGCTGGGCCAAAAGAGTTTTTATTATGAGAAATGATGCATAGCATTCGCTTCGGAAATATCCTTCGCTTTCCGCGGGCGGCTGGTGAGCCTCCTCGTGCTTTTTGCACTGTGGGGTCTCACCCTTGCCTTTGATCCCGCAGAAGTCTACGTCTATTTCCTCCGCTAAGGTTGTGCATTGTTCGCATGTTCAATCATACACGTTCGTTATGTCCCAGCCTCTTTTGAGCTGTTTCCTTATTTCGTAATGTCAGCGACGATTTCGAGTGAACGAAGGCGTGCCTCGTGATCATAGATTTGCGCATTGACCATAATTTCGTCGGCTTGAGTTTCATCCAAAAATGTTTGAAGCTTTTCTTTCACCGTTTTTGCGCTACCAATGATTGAAGAGCCGAGCTGTTGCTTCAACGCCTCTTTTTCATAGTCGGTAATGAGCTCATCAAAGTTCTCCACTGGTGGCTGCAGTGGTGCTTCATGATTTCGTATCAAGTTCAAGAATTGCTGCTGTAGGGTCGTAGCGAGCAGGCTTGCTTTTTCATCCGTATCTGCAGCAACAATGTTTAGACCAACCATTGCATACGGCTTCTCAAGGACCTTTGAAGGCTTGAAGTGTCGGCGATAGATCTCGAGAGCCGGAAGTGTGTATTTCGGTGAGAAGTGGCTAGCGAAGGCAAAAGGAAGACCAAGCTGTCCAGCTAGCTGTGCGCTGAATCCGCTTGAACCTAATAACCAAATGGGAATATTCAAGCCTTCGCCTGGAATCGCTCGCACGGGCATTCTTCCTGAAGCAAGGGAAGGATCGAAATAGGCACGTAGTTCAGCTAATTGCTCTGGGAAATCATGGCCATCGCTTCGACGGTCTCGTCTTAAAGCATGGGCTGTTAACTGATCCGTTCCTGGCGCACGACCAAGACCGAGATCGATTCGACCTGGGAATAGGGATTCAAGTGTTCCGAACTGTTCCG
>NZ_ANNK01000004.1 GCF_000334155.1 Halalkalibacterium ligniniphilum
TTTGTGCACCTCTTCTTTTGTCGAATAAGTCTCTCTTTTTTTTTCGTCAAAAAAACAGAAATGTTAACAAGATTGGACAAGAAATATAAAAACGATACATAATGACTAGGTCTACAGTCCTAATTACACTTGCCCGAAAAACAGTTTTTCCTATAAATTAGATATTGCTAGATATTGCTAGCTAGGCAATAGTGAGCAGGATCATTGTCCTTTGCTTTTGTTAAATGTTGTTGGCTAAGGGATAAGTAGGTTTAGCCGAATGGAAAGTAAGATAAAAAGCGAGGCTGGGCCAAAAGAGTTTTTATTATGAGAAATGATGCATAGCATTCGCTTCGGAAATATCCTTCGCTTTCCGCGGGCGGCTGGTGAGCCTCCTCGTGCTTTTTGCACTGTGGGGTCTCACCCTTGCCTTTGATCCCGCAGAAGTCTACGTCTATTTCCTCCGCTAAGGTTGTGCATTGTTCGCATGTTCAATCATACACGTTCGTTATGTCCCAGCCTCTTTTGAGCTGTTTCCTTATTTCGTAATGTCAGCGACGATTTCGAGTGAACGAAGGCGTGCCTCGTGATCATAGATTTGCGCATTGACCATAATTTCGTCGGCTTGAGTTTCATCCAAAAATGTTTGAAGCTTTTCTTTCACCGTTTTTGCGCTACCAATGATTGAAGAGCCGAGCTGTTGCTTCAACGCCTCTTTTTCATAGTCGGTAATGAGCTCATCAAAGTTCTCCACTGGTGGCTGCAGTGGTGCTTCATGATTTCGTATCAAGTTCAAGAATTGCTGCTGTAGGGTCGTAGCGAGCAGGCTTGCTTTTTCATCCGTATCTGCAGCAACAATGTTTAGACCAACCATTGCATACGGCTTCTCAAGGACCTTTGAAGGCTTGAAGTGTCGGCGATAGATCTCGAGAGCCGGAAGTGTGTATTTCGGTGAGAAGTGGCTAGCGAAGGCAAAAGGAAGACCAAGCTGTCCAGCTAGCTGTGCGCTGAATCCGCTTGAACCTAATAACCAAATGGGAATATTCAAGCCTTCGCCTGGAATCGCTCGCACGGGCATTCTTCCTGAAGCAAGGGAAGGATCGAAATAGGCACGTAGTTCAGCTAATTGCTCTGGGAAATCATGGCCATCGCTTCGACGGTCTCGTCTTAAAGCATGGGCTGTTAACTGATCCGTTCCTGGCGCACGACCAAGACCGAGATCGATTCGACCTGGGAATAGGGATTCAAGTGTTCCGAACTGTTCCGCAATCACGAGGGGCGCATGGTTCGGTAGCATGATTCCTCCAGAACCAACCCGGATTTTTGATGTGCCTGCTGCCACATGACCGATGACCACAGAAGTAGCGGAGCTCGCGATGAATGGCATGTTATGATGCTCCGCCATCCAGTAACGGTGATAGCCCCATTTTTCAGCATGTTGAGCAAGGTCAAGTGTATTCCGAAACGAATCAGCCGCTGTTCCTCCCGCAACAATTGGCGAAAGATCGAGTACAGAGAAGCGAATGTCACTGAGTTGCTTTCCATTTTTATTTTCAGACATAGTTTCATCTTCTTTCTATAAAAAGTGCTTGTATCGTTAGGAGTGAGCAATCGTCATTTTATTTTTACCATTCCCTCCTAAAACACAACATTAGTGTAACAATTATTTTTCGTGTCTCAAACTAGAACGACTTGAAGGTAAACGCTTCTGCTTTAAATGCTTAGGTGAGTCGCATGTAAATCGTATTCTAATGGGTTTCAATCTGTTGCATCCTATACGTTGAATCGGTATGATGTTGTTTAAAATAACGAGCATCATAAAAAATGGCATAAGAAAGGATGAAGTGAGATGGGAAACCAGCTCCCTCCCGGTCAGTTTGAAACAGATACATGGCCCATTCTCCATCAAGGGGATGTTTACCAATTTAATGAGGACACATGGGATTTCAAATTGTTTGGTGAAGTGAAGGAAGAAGTTACATTATCCTTTTCTGATATGATGAAGCTACCGAAAACGACCTCAACCATTGATATGCATTGTGTGACAACCTGGTCAAAATTTGGTACGTCCTTTGAAGGGATTGCGTTGCGTGAACTTGTAAATTTGGTTGAGCTAAATGAAGAAGTAAAATATGTAAAGATTTATGGGTATTATGACGGTGATCGGTTCGGGTATTCGGCAAATTTACCTCTTGATGCACTGCTAGGTGACGATGCTTTGTTTGTTTATCGGTGGAAGGATAACCAGCATGAGTGGCAGGACATTACCCCAAAGCATGGCTATCCACTGCGCTTCATTCCACCAGCCTCCTTTTATTTGTGGAAGGGCTCGAAATGGGCGTCAGGCATACGTTTTATGAAAGAGGATGAAGCAGGGTTTTGGGAAGAATTAGGCTACTCCATGACAGCGAATCCATTCAAAGAGGAACGCTATCGCTAACCTTCTGCTGCAAGCACTGAGCATTTTTCTTTTAAAAAAATGAGCGCTATATTATGCTAATGCTGTAAGGGCTTTTATACACTACAATATTTAACAACAATGCAAATATTTTTTACAAAAATACTTAATTGAGAGGGTTGAAAACATATCCATGAAACAACTTCACACGTCAGAGGATTTGCAGCAATTTGTTCAACAGCCGGGTAAACACTTACTTTTTAAACACAGTACAACATGTCCGATTAGTGCAAAAGCAAATGAGGAAGTTCAAGCATTTTTGAAAGACAATGATGCTTCAGCGGCGATCGTCTTAGTCATTGAAGATCGTCCTGTCTCAAATCAAATTGCCGAGGAATTTGGGATCAAGCATGAGTCTCCACAATTATTCCTGTTGGAAGATGGACAAGTGAAGTGGCATACGTCTCATTGGAAGATTACGCAAGAGTCGATTAAGGAGGCGCTAGCTTAATGAGCAAGCAAGTGATTGTCTATTCGACCAAAGACTGTATTGAATGCAACATCGTAAAACAAAAGCTTACAGAGGAAGGCATTTCCTTTGAAGTTCGGGACGTGTTAGAGAGCACAGAATACCAAAAGGAAGTTGAAAAATTCGGATTCATGGGTGTTCCTGTTACTGTGGTTGAAGACAGAGCGGTAAAAGGCTTTACCCCTGAATTGAAAGAGCTTATAGAATTAGCAAGATAACGAAGGAAAGCAGAGGAAAAGCCGTGACCTAAGTTGCCACGGCTTTTCTTTATGACTTAAGGGCTTATCTTATCCCTTTAAAATTTGATCGATTTGCTCAATCTCAGTAGCGCTTAAGTGGACATCTAGCGTTTTTAATGAGTTTTTCACTTGGTCTGGTCGCTTCCAGTGCCAAGAACAAATATTGCCAATCGAACAAAAGTACGTAAAGGGAATATGGACAAAGGCTGGAAAGAGAGCAATGTGACAGTTGAAGCAAGCTATTCCTTTACGCCTTCTGAGCATGTGGCGATGGAAACAAGGGCAGTCATTACTCGATTCGCTTAGATGTACAGGATATTAGGGAAATAGAAAGTGCCATAAAGTCAGTTTTAGTTGAGAAAGAGTAGAAGCACCCTTCTGATAATTAACAAGAGTAAAAAATTTTAGAGTTTTTTCTTAAAAATAAGGATTATTTACCCATACTTTAGTCTCGCTCTTTTGTTTTAAAATAGACCTATGATATAATAAAACTGATTAATGTCTAGCTGTCATTAATATTGTTGTAATTTTTTATTCATATTGAAATCCAATCGTATATATCATAAATAAGAATGGTAAATGGAAGAACTATTTTAAAATAGAAGTCTTATCCATGGCCTAACTTCATGCTCAATGAGGTTAGGCCTTTTTTTATATGGAATTTTTTGGGGGATATGTAGATAAATGATGAAGCAAAAACTTAAACAAGAAAATTTAACGTACCTCAGCAGCTACCTAAGTAAGCGATTGAAGCGAAAATTTGGCAAAGGCCCTGAAACCTGTTACACCACCTATGAAAAAGGGATGATGCTCGTCCATATTCGCCAATTTATGACTCCTGCTGAAGAAGTACTATTGGAACAGGGGGAGTTGGATCAGGCCTTTAACTTTCGCATGACGATTATTGGGTCGATTATAGAAGAGTTTAAGCAAGAAGTTGTGAGAAGTGTCGATGTTACGCTAGCTAGCTCTTATGCAGATTGGAACTATGAATCAAATACAGGGCTCTTATTATTTATTGAAAAAGGTGCTCGTTTACAAAATAGGGAACAGGAGGCGCTTCGCAAACTAATGGCCGATATTGGCTCAACGCTTCACAAAGTTCCGGACGAAATTAATATCATACGGCTCCATCCAACCATATGTATTATAGAATGCAAGGGTGTGCAAGGTCACATTGAAAAAATTTTATTTAGAAGAGGACACACTCAATTGTTAAACGAACGTTCCCGAGTAATGAAAAAAGATTTTCTTTTTTATAAAGAAAAATTTGAAAAAGTATTGAATCATTCCATAATTGATCTGTTTCTTATTTGGGATGATGAGAGCGATCGTTATCTTCTCGTATTCTATCTGAAATAAAAGAGAATAGACACATCCATAATCATGCTGCTTTTTTTCTCATATTGATAGGTTTTATCAGAAGCTAACACGGTTATAGAAAAAGTAAAAATGTATAATTTTAAGAGAGAATCTTGAAAATTCATACGAAAGGAACAGGAAAATGGCAAAGGGTAATCAATGATTGCTCTTTTTTCCTACTCATGACCTATGATATGATCAGAGGGATTAATGTTTTAAGGGCATTAATTTAAGGTCCCTTGCTGAGAAGAGGGATGTGATGAACGTTCAAGAGCATCTAACAAAAATAAGTAGTCACTCAAGTAAGCTGTTAAGACAAAAGTTTGGCAGAGGACCTACCTCGTGCCAGGCAACCATTTGCGAAACGTATTTAGTCCTATATATCCGCGGATTTATATCGCCAATGGAGGAAGTGTTGCTTGAACATGGAGACCGTTCGTACATTGAATATGCAAGGGCTAAGATTATTTCCCAAGTGATCACGGAACTAAGAGAATTGGTTGAAAACACGCTGAATATTGATGTTGAAGATAACTATCATAATTGGGATTTTCTAAATAACTCTGGCATTATTATTTTTGTTTTAAAACAGAAAATATCTGTCGTAGTTGAGTCAGAGGTCAATATGACAGCGCTCAAATCAGAAGTGACACGAGTTAGTGCATTGTTAGAGAAAGTTCCTGATGAAGTGCAGGTATATGCTCACTCACGTACCCTTTATTTAATTTTTCGTAAGGGTATTTTGGTTCCGGTTGAAAAAGCTTTGCTATCAAAAGGCTACCATGACGAGCTCCTTGTTGCTAAAAATGATCTAGAGAAATCTTATTTTCATCGTGAAGGTCGGTTTGAGGAAATTTTTAAGCGGGATATCCGTGATCTTTTCATTGATTGGAATTTGAAAGAAGACAAATCTGTTATGGCGTTTGTCTTAGATAACAAATAGGTAAATGCTGTGGAGAATCATTTATGATGATCGTTGCCTCACATGACCTAGCTTCTTTTTAGGGAAGCTAGGTCTTTTTAGTAGCTAATAAATGATTAAAATTTTTAAAGCTGTCTAGCTTCAGGCGCCAGCGGATCGAGGTCGCTTCAACTCCTCCTATGAAAACAACAATCGTTTTCTAGCTAGAGTTTTCAGCGCTTATCGCCGCTAGACAGACGCCTTGGCTTATTACACATTAGAGGGGGGTTTTTGCATGCCTTTAAATAGAAAGATAGAAAAAGGTGATTCAGATTCTGTTTTTCTAATCGCAACATGGGTATTTGCTGCGATAAACGCTGCTATTTTTATAACAAGTGGATCAAGTTGGCAAATCAAAGTGTTGCTCGTCATGAACATGGTGCTTTTTTTTCTTTTTTTTCAATGGAGACGTTTTAGAACAGGGAATGGGATATTATGTCAAACGAATAAAAAAGTAAGCTTTGAAGATGCAACCTTTTTAGAAAAAATCCCGACACCCATTTTCTTTCTAGTTTGTAATAAAATCACATATGTTAATAATGCGGGCATGGTTTTTTTAGGAGTTGAAAGGAAAGAAAATCTGATCGATCGCTCACTCGATGATTTTATTTGTCGAAATGAAGAGGATGACGATGGAAACTCTATGATCGTTCTTCCTGATAAACGGCAAATTGAATGTAAAATCGTGAATGCTCAAGGGGAGTATCTTGACGTGGAAATCGTCTATACGCACATGTCTTTTGAAAAGAAAAATGGCTATTTGTTGGTCATGAAAGATCTGACTGAGCTGAAAGACAATCAAAAAAGGCTAGAGCACTCTGAACAACTAAATATACTTGGCGAATTGGCAGCAGGAATCGCCCATGAAATTCGAAATCCATTAACGAGTTTAAAGGGGTTTTTGCAGCTATCTGAAAGTAGGGATGAAAGGTATACGAGGATCATGCTCTCAGAAATTGAACGGATTAATTTAATCGTGAATGAGTTATTGCTAATTGCAAAACCAAAAGACATGATGTTTGAATCAAAACCACTACTACCCATCATTGAGACCGTTGTGACAATCGCCAATACACAAGCGATTATACATAATATCGTCATACAAACGCATATCGATGAAGAGGCGCAAGAAGCAGTGATTTGGTGTGAAGAAAATAAATTAAAACAAGTCTTTCTTAATATTCTTAAAAATGGAATTGAAGCAATGTCAGGTGAAGGAACGATTTATCTTAAGATTTGGAAGGAGAAAAATTCGGTTCATCTTTCATTTAAAGATGAAGGTGTGGGTATTTCAGAAACAGACCTTGCTAATCTCGGCAAGCGATTTTATTCGACCAAACGAAATGGAACCGGGTTAGGGCTGATGCTTAGCTTCCGAATGATTGAAGAACATGGGGGAGAAATGAATATACACAGTGAAGTGGGGAAGGGAACAGAGGTTGAAATCATTTTGCCCCTTTGAGCGCGGGTACCGAAAAGGGGCTGGGACAAAAGAGTTTTATTGATGAGAAATCCGAACGTCATGATCGTTGCTGCATAGCATTTGCTTCGGAAATTTACTTCGCTTTCCGCGGGCGGCTGGTGAGCCTCCTCGTGCTTTTCGCACGGTGGGGTCTCACCCTTGCCTTTGATCCCGCAGCAGTCTACGTCTATTTCCTACGCTAAGGTTGTGCAATGTTCGCATGTTCAATCATACACGTTCGTTTTGTCCCAAACTCTTTTTCTTTGACTAATCAAAAAGTATAAAATTTAGGTCAACCATAGCCTTTGGGGTTGTGTTATTTTTGTCATTCAGTGAGGTGAGAGCTAGTCGCTTTTGAAGTGACACAGGTTCCTTTATATGTGAAAAAAATACGTTTGTAGGGTAGAAGTGGACTGAGGGTTAGAATAGCGGAGCTCCCGTTTACGTGGACGAGTCAATGGCAACTCCATGTACACTACCCATAGATGCTTCTAATTGGACATTCATTTTGCCTCTAATTCGTTTAATTCGGCGACTAAACGCTTGAACCGTGCTTCATCTTTCTGGTCAAGTGCTTCATCAATTTGTTGGCGAAGCGCTTCCTTTTCTGTTTCCAGTATGATGCTTTCAATTAATTGATCCGTTTCCTTAGCATAATGCTGAAATTGTTTATACCGCATGACTCGTTCCTTCGCAGGGGCATCAAGTAGCTGCAAGTATTGGTGATTTAATGATTTTCCATAAAAATGAAGAATCAAATTGACTTTCTTTGATGGGTTGGCCATTAATTCACCTAAGGCTCTTGCAACATCGTCGGTCTTTCGTTGTTGAGAATAAAAGACGAAGCCAGGCTCATCGGAGTTCATACTTGAAATGACCATTGTCGTTTCACTCAGCTTAATTTCTTCTGTGAACGATACATTTTCAAGAATATGGTGTCTTTTTATCATATGCTCGAGGACTTGTCTGGCCTCTTTTCGTTTTAGTTGTTGGCTGTTTAAAAACCATTGAAGAAATTGACGTTTTTCAGCTACGGAAATCCATTTTCGCATGTTCTATTCACCCTAGTAATCTTTTACCCATCTTAACATGGAATGTAAACAGGAAGAGTGTTTTATGTAAGGAGAGCTTACATGGGTTGTTACAAAATAATGATGAAATGTTGAGAAAAAGGTGATTGATTGACTGATATGTAAAAATTTTTTAATAACGAGGAAATAGGGTAAAGGATTATAGTTTTTCATGATTTTACTTCGTAGGGGGAAGTTGTCTCGTTTATGGGGCTATTGTTTGCTTTACATTTATTATTAAGGGCTGTAGATGAAAATTCGACGCTTCCTGCCTTACCATCCCCCTCTGAACGGGAATGATTAAAGAATCACGCCTTGAAGGGTGAGTTGATTGTGAAGGTAAATGACGAAGAGATCGAGCGTTTTCAATGATCCGATGATGGATAAGAGTTTTTTTCCTTTTGCTTTTGAGTATCCCTAAGTATGTTGGTGAAATAGAGGGGTGACAAAGAAGGGTAAGAATGTAATAGTAATGAGTGTTGTATGTACAGATACCAAGATAGGGGGAACAAAGATGAATGATTCGATCCGTCAATATGTGACAGACAATCGTGAAACTCATTTAAACGAGTTAAAAGAATTTTTGAAAATCCCAAGTATTAGTGCTATTTCTCAGTATAAGGGTGATGTTCGCAAGGCAGCTGAGTGGACGGCGGAATCCTTAAAGAAAGCAGGGATGGAAAACGTTGAAGTGATTGACACACCAGGCCATCCTGTTGTCTACGGTGATTGGTTGAAAGCGGAAGGAAAGCCAACCGTTCTTATTTATGGCCACTATGATGTCCAGCCCGTAGACCCGCTTGAGCTTTGGGAAACACCACCCTTTGAGCCATCAATCCGTAATGAGAAGCTTTATGCACGTGGCGCAAGTGATGATAAAGGACAGGTATTTATCCATGTGAAAGCGATGGAAGCGATCCTGAAAGCGGAAGGGACACTGCCTGTAAATGTAAAATTTTGCATAGAAGGGGAAGAAGAAATTGGCAGCCCGAATCTTGATCCGTTTGTGGAAGAGATGAAGGAAAAGCTTGCTGCAGATGTATTGGTGATTTCTGATACACCGATGCTTGAAAAAGGGAAGCCAGCCATTTGCACAGGGCTGCGTGGGCTATGCAGCTTGCAAATTGATGTGAAAGGGGCGAAGGGCGATCTCCATTCTGGGTTATATGGTGGCGCCGTCCAAAATTCGCTTCATGCTCTCATCCAGCTTCTTGCTTCGATGAGAAATGAAGATGGCCAAATTACAATTGATGGGTTTTATGACCGAGTGAAGGCGCTCTCACCTGAGGAAAAAGAAGCGTTTCAAAAGCTTGATCAAAGTGAGGAAAAGCTGAAAGAAGAGCTTGAGGTTTCAGAGCTTTTTGGCGAAAAAGGCTTCACAGCTCTAGAACGGACATGGGTTCGACCGACGCTAGAGATTAACGGGGTATATGGAGGCTTTCAAGGGGAAGGCGTGAAAACGGTAATTCCTTCTGAAGCACATGCAAAAATTACTTGCCGCCTTGTTCCAGACCAAGATCCAGAAGAAATTGTCGCATTAATTGAGAAGCATATTGAAAAATATACGCCGCCTGGTGTTACAGTAACGACGACACGTCATGATAGTGGTAGACCATTTGCAACACCGATTGATCATCCAGCATTGCAAGCAGCCGCAAAGTCATACGAAGCAGTTTATGGCACGCCAGCTGTCTACACACGAATGGGAGGGTCGATTCCTGTTGTAGAGACCTTCAACCGAATTATGGGTTTGCCTGTTGTATTGATGGGCTTTGGTCTACCAACTGAAAATTTCCATGCACCAAATGAACATTTTCATTTAGAGAACTACGATAAAGGCTTACTAACTCTTTGTCATTATTGGTTTGAGCTAGAAGCAGTGATGAAACGCTAGCTCTTGTAGCCTAGGTGGAAATAAGCTTTTTAATACAATTCCGTGGGGATGAAAGGGTGAAAGTTTTTACTTCTCCGTTAAAAAAGAGCTCGTTATGTAAAAAAGCTGAGGCTGACTCAAGGTAGGATGAACTCCCTTTAAGGGATTCAAGCCTTTTGAGTCAGCCTCAACCATAGTAAGGACTCCATAATGTTTGTTTATAAAATGACGTTAGCTGGTGCATCTTTAACTACGACGACTACTTTCCCTTTGTCTAACTCTTCTTCTAAGCGCTCGGCATCAGCCTCAGGGAAGCCAAGCTCTGAAAATTGAGCACGTAGCTCATCCCCCTTTTTACGGAAGATATTTTTTACAGATGTACCAAGACCAATATCATTGGCGCCAACCGTATTTGCGTCTGCACTATTTGCTACTCGCTCTGTACGATCATCGTCATGAGTAATAATGTAGATATTATCCTCCTTCACACCTTCAGCCTTTAACGAGTCAACCGCTTTAACAACTTCCTGATCATTATGAAATTCTTTATACATTGGTTTCATATTTATCGCCTCCTTGCTGAAAAATGTACCCGATGTCATTGATTAAAAAACACCTTAAATTTATTTTATTTTTTTCTACTTCTCAAAAGCGGGTGTTTTCAAGGGATGAGCCTAAAATAATTGGAAATGTAAAAAATCGTGTGGTTTAGGAGAAAAGAGAAAAGGAAAAATAAAAAGAATACTAAAATGGAGAAAGGGTGAAGAACGTTGGGAAATGTAACAGCAGGCTTTCAGGTGATGCCAAATGGCAAAGATATGGACACCCATGGTATGATTCCACAGGTCATTGATGTTGTGAAGGAATCGGGTCTTACGTATGAGGTTGGCCCGATGGAAACGGTGGTGGAGGGACAAATGGATGAGGTGCTAGCGGTCATCAAGAAAGCACAGCAAGTAGGTATTGATGCAGGAGCACAGGAAGTAATGACGAATATTAAAATCCATTACCGTCCTGAAGGAGTATCGATTATCAATAAGCAGATGTAAGTCGAAATGGTTTTAAACAGAGGACCGCATGCACCTCTGCTTATTTTTCAGAGCATGATTTTCGCCAATGTAAATCGTTTGCTGGTCTCTCTATAGTACAACTACAAGAAAAAATAGCGTATACTAGACGAAAGAACCGGAGCCCTGCGTCACAAAACGTCAGGGCTTCTTTCATTCAGGCTGGAGCGGACGAAAAAGAACCATTCATGAGCGGTTGCTCTTTCCGCTTAGGATGAGGCCAAGTTCGTCCGTTACAGGAAAAGAGGGTGACGAACATGAGTGAGGCCGTTTTACATATAAAAGCCGCATACCAAAAACGGGTCAAAGGGGGCTATCCCTTACTTTTAAAAGAGGCAATAAAAAATGAGCACGACTTGCAAAAAGAAGGTACAGTGGTCGAGGTGCTGGACGAGCAGAACCAATTCATTGGACGAGGCTTTATCGGCAAGCAAAACAAAGGCGTCGGTTGGATTCTTACACGAAATCGCGACGAAAGGATTGATGAGCGATTTTTTGAAAAGAAGCTTTCTGCAGCCTTCAATCAACGAAAAAGACTTTTTCAAGATCCTGATACGACAGCGTTTCGTGTTTTTAACGGAGAAGGAGACGGAATCGGTGGCTTGATCATTGATTACTTTGATGGCTATTATGTCATTCAGTGGTACAGTGAAGGGATTTACTCGTTCAAAGAATACGTGATAAAAGCCCTTGATGCCATTGCGTCGTATACAGGCATTTATGAAAAAAAGCGCTTTAACACTGACGGACAATACATTGATGACGATGATTTTGTTGAAGGAGAGCGTGGGGAATTTCCTCTTGCTGTAAAGGAAAATGGCATTCATTTCGCAGTCTACTTAAACGATGGGGCGATGGTTGGCGTTTTTTTAGACCAAAAAGATGTTCGAAAAACGATTCGTGACAAGTATTCAAAAGGAAAAAACGTTTTAAATACTTTTTCCTATACGGGAGCATTTTCAGTGGCAGCAGCACTGGGGGGCGCAGCAAAGACAACGAGTGTTGATTTGGCGAAACGAAGTCATCGTAAAACCATTGAACAATTTAGCATGAATGGGATTGATTATGAGGCACATGATATCGTGGTGATGGATGTGTTCAAATATTTCAATTATGCAGCAAAAAAGAAATGGGTCTTTGACTTAGTCATTCTTGATCCTCCAAGCTTTGCTCGCTCGAAAAAACATACGTTCAGCGCAGCAAAAGACTATAAAAATTTACTGAAAGAAGCGATTGCTGTAACAGAAGCTAACGGGGTAATTGTTGCATCGACGAACCATAGCGGTGTTGATATGAAAAAGTTTAAAGGGTTTATTGACAAGGCCTTTCAAGAGACAGGGAGGTCCTATCAAGTGTTGGAGGAGCACTCTCTGCCACAAGATTTTCGCACGAACAAACAGTTTCCAGAGGGGGACTATTTAAAGGTTGTGTTTGTGAAAAAGCTTGGGAAATAAGAAGTCGGACGGGAAAATGTGCTAAATGTGAAAGGACGTGTTTCATGTGATTCGGTACAAAGCGCTTCATCATGTTAGCATCTGTGTAACGGACTTAGAAAAGGCAAAGCATTTTTATCGAGAAGTTCTTGGCTTAACGGAGCTAGAACGTCCTCCTTTTGATTTTGAAGGTGCGTGGTTTGGGGTAGGGGACCAACAAATTCATTTAATTGTTTATCCAAATACAAGGATGCTGCGGGAGAATCCGATGATTGATCCGAAAGAAGCCCATTTCGCTTTACGAGTAGAAAGCTATGAGAAAACTGTAGCTTGGCTTTCGGAGCAGGGAATCGAGATCATCGAGAAGCCAAACAGTACGAGTGGGTTTGCACAAATTTTCTGTCTCGATCCAGATGGAAACATCATTGAATTGAATGTGGAGCAAACTCCGAAATCGTGAATCGGGATGCCTCCTACATGGATGAAAAAGCAGTGCAATCCTTATTGAAGGCGGTGTGAGCGACACGCTTCCTGCTTTATCATCCTGAAAGCTCCGGCCCCTTATCTAAAGAAAAAAGCACGGAACGCAAATGGGCTAACCGTGCTCTTCTTCCGTATTTAGCTTTTCTAATGGCTTTTTTGCAGGTCCCTCGACGACATTTCCCTCATAGGAGAAGCGTGAACCGTGGCAAGGGCAATCCCATGTGCGATCGCCTCGGTTCCATTCCACTTCACATCCTAAATGTGTACAGGTTGTATTTACAAGATGGATGGTTCCATCTTTATCACGGTAGCCCCCAGCACGCTTTCCGTTCACACGAACAATGTCCCCTTCGTCTCGCTCCAATTCCTCCGGCCCCTTCTCGGTGCTATCCAGCTTACCGTCAAGCAAATGCTTTGCTACATCGATGTTATACGAAAGAAATGATTTGATGCTCGGATCGGCAGTAAAGCGATTTGGCTTGAACAATTCCTTGTACGGATTTTGTCGTTCCAAAATAAGATCCGCCATCAAGTGGGCGGCAACGGTTCCGTTTGTCATCCCCCATTTACGGAAGCCTGTTGCGACAAATACATTTGGCTGGTTCTTTGAAGCCTGTCCAATGTATGGTAGCTTGTCTAACGTCGTCAAATCCTGAGCCGACCAACGGTAAGGGATGCCGGTGACAGTAAAGTGATCATAACTAAAGCGCTCCAAGGCTTCATAATGAAGCATCGTGTCCATGCCTTGCCCTGTTTTATGCTTTTCACCGCCGATAATAAGAAGCCTCTCTCCTTTGTATGTAGAATGTCGCACAGAGCGTTTCGGGTCCTCGGCACTTAAATACATGCCGCCAGGGTAATCGTCGTTCGTTTTTACACCAAGAATGTACGATCGATCCGCATACATTTTTGAAAAATAAAAGCCACGGTCGAAAAATGGAAAATGGCTGCTTTCAACGACATGATCACATGTGATGCGATACCCTTCTCTTGTGATCACATTTCGCTGCTGTTCTTCAAGCAGGTCAACAGCGACCGTTTGTTCAAAAACTCGCCCACCTGCATCGATAAAGTTTTGAACAAGCTGCTTCAAATAGGCGAGGGGATGAAATTGAGCCTGTTCCTTCATCATGATGGCAGCCCTTATGGGTAACTTGAGCGGGATTGAATCGACAAGCTCTCCTTCAATCCCAAGCTTCTCGTAAGCCTTCAGCTCCTGTTCAAATTTCGAGATGTAGCGATTTGTGTTTGTATAAATGTAGGCATTTTCCGTCGTTAGGTCACAGTCAATCTGTAAGTCTTCCACGGTCTTTCGGATAAAATGAATCGCGTCTGACGTGGCCTCATAATAAAGCTTTGTTTTTTCATAGCCGAAGTGGCTCAGTAGTTCGTTATAAATCAAATCGTGCTGAGCGGTTATTTTTGCTGTTGTGTGCCCGGTTGTGCCGTTGAGGAGTACGTCAGCTTCAAGGAGTGCTACCTGTTTCCCGGCTTTTTGGAGAAGGTAAGCGGTGGTGATGCCTGTGATTCCTCCGCCGACAACGGTCACATCGACGTTCATGTTTTCCTTTAACGGCTTAAATGTCGGAAGCGTTGTCGACTCACGCCAATAAGGCTCTGGTCGCCTAGGCATACGTTGGTCCTGTTCATTCATGGCAATCCCTCCAATTAGAATCATACGTGATGTGCAAGAACGGAATTTTAACCCTATACACCTACTTTGAAATTCTACTTATATGGTTTCCTAATCTTAGAAAAACATGTAAATCATCAGCAGTATCAAGCTATATTTTCTTAAAAGGCCGAAAAGAACATTCGAAAAATTTTTCATCTGCAGTTGAAAAAGGAGTTAGGTACCATTAAAATTATCATTTTAGTAGGAGAAACAAGATCGGTTGTTTTTTCATTGATTTTGCTTGAGGGAAAAAACGGACAACCCAAAACATTTATACGGTGATATCATCTCTTTTATAAAGAGAGAATTCGAAACAGTTCGTCTAATGTTAAAAAAAACAAACAATCTATAATGAAAACAAAAATAGGAAGAAGTTGAAAGATCGTGGCTATGAACATTATTGAAATGTCTCCTTTAGGAGATTCGGCAATTGTTGTAACAGTAGGCGATGCCATTGAACGTAAAACGCATCAAAAAGTTCAATTGCTCTCTACTTATTTAGAGGATCACCCGATTCCTGGTATGATCGAGTATGTGTCAGCTTTTACAAGTGTGACGATTTTTTATGATAACTATAAAGTCTTTTTGGCCGATAAAGAGCGCTCGTTTCCTACACCCTATGAGTTTATCCGCGCAAAAGTGGAGGAGGCATTAGCGAGGGTCGGGGAAATAAGTGAATACGAGCCTAAGGTTGTGGAAATTCCTGTTTGCTACGGTGGTGAACATGGTGCTGATTTAGAGGTAGTAGCAAAGCATAATGGACTTACGCCAGAAGAGGTGATCCAAATTCATTCTGAGGGGGAGTACCTTACGTATATGATCGGCTTTGCCCCTGGTTTTCCGTATCTTGGAGGCCTGTCTGAAAAGATTGCAACACCGCGACGAGAGAATCCACGCCTGGCAATACCGGCTGGTACGGTAGGGATTGCTGGCGAGCAAACGGGGGTTTACCCAATTGAAACGCCTGGTGGCTGGCAGCTCATTGGCCGTACACCGCTACGTCTATTTCGACCAGAACAATGGCCACCAACGCTTCTTCAAGCAGGAAACATCGTAAAATTTAAACCAATTACAAATGAGGAATATGACGAATTATTTGAGAAGGAGCGGTCAAATTGAGTGTTCGTATCGAAAAGCCGGGCTTGTTAACATCCATCCAGGACTTAGGCAGAAGCGGTTATCAAAAATTTGGAATAATCGCCAGTGGAGCAATGGATCCTTTCGCTGTAAGGGTAGCGAATCTGCTTGTAGGCAATGATGATAAAGTAGGGGTGTTAGAAATCACCATGGTTGGGCCCACTCTCACATTTGAAGCTGATATGGTGATTGCCATCTGTGGTGGGGATTTGACCCCGAGTATTGAAAAGGAACCTGTCCCGATGTGGAGAGGGGTGTTTGTCCGTAAAGGAAGTACGTTGACATTCGGACCAATAAAAAATGGAACACGGGCCTACTTAGCTGTTTCTGGCGGTTTCGATCTTCCTTTCGTGATGGAAAGCCAGTCAACATATTTGCGTGCTGGAATTGGGGGTTTTGATGGCCGTACGCTTCAAGCAGGAGACGTGTTACAGGTAAAATCAATGCCGTCATATGTAGAAGAGCGTGCTGCCCTGGTAGGTGAGCAGCTGAGTGAGAGCATGCTATTTACACCTCTGACACCTTCGCTCTTTTCACATTTACAGCCAAACTATCAATCCAAGCCTGTTATACGGGTCGTGAGAGGGCGGCAATATGATTTTTTTGATGATGAGAGCAGGGAGACCTTTTTTGCAAAACCATTTAAAGTCCAACCACAGTCTGATCGGATGGGTTATCGTCTTTCTGGCCCGAAGCTACAATTAACGAAACCGAAGGAGCTCATCTCAGAGGCTGTTACGTTTGGTACGATTCAAGTCCCAGCAGATGGAAATCCGATTGTATTAATGGCTGATCGCCAAACAACAGGAGGGTATCCGATCATCGCTCAAGTCATTACGGTTGATTTGCCGGTTATGGCGCAGTTAAATCTCGGGGCTGAGGTTCGTTTTGAAGAAATTTCGTTGGAAGATGGGCAAATGTTATTGGTAGAACGAGAGCATCATCTTCACATGCTAAAGCAGGGCATCAAACTACATTACCGTTCCAAGGTTTAATATACGGTTTAGGAGGCGTTGAATATGAGTGTCATTGATTTGAATTGCGATATGGGTGAGAGCTTCGGTGCCTATAAAATGGGATCTGATGAAGAAATTTTAAAGTATGTTACATCAGCAAATATTGCCTGTGGGTTTCACGCAGGGGACCCGAAAACGATGCGAAAAACCGTTCGTTTAGCAATCGAACACAGCGTTGCCATTGGGGCACATCCTGGCCTTTATGATTTGCACGGTTTTGGCCGCCGCAACATGGATCTCTCTCCTGAGGAAGCTTATGATATGGTGACCTATCAAATTGGTGCCTTGTGGGCCTTTGTCAAAGCAGAAGGCGGTACGATGCAGCATGTGAAACCACATGGTGCTCTTTATAATATGGCATCAATCAATCAGTCGTTATCCGAAGCAATTGCAAAAGCGGTGTATGACATTGATCCAGGTTTGATTTTATTTGGCCTTGCCAATGGGGAGCTTGTTAAAGCTGGGAAACGTATTGGGCTTCGGACCGGGAATGAGGTGTTTGCTGATCGAACGTACCAGCAGGATGGGACACTCACATCACGCCGACAACAAGGTGCGATGATTGAAAATGAGGATGAAGCGGTCAAGCAAGTAATTCGAATGGTCAAAGAGCAAAAGGTACATACGCAGCAAGGCATCGATGTGGACATTGTTGCTGAAACGGTGTGTATTCACGGCGATGGACCAAATGCTGTTAACTTTTCCAAGCTAATTAAAGAAAGATTAGAGCAATCAGGTATCACCGTTCGGGCGATTGGATCAGAGTAAGCCTGAGCAACTTCATTCCAATAAGACAGATATTTCGATAAAAAAACTGAAAATGTTTCACGTGAAACGATAAAAGGAAGAAACGAGTCGAACGCTTCTTCCTTTTATTGCTTTTTTACGAATTTGTCGCTGCTTCATTCGCCCATTCTTCCACATTCCAAATTTTCGTGACCCAATCCTCGTAAAAATCAGGTTCATGGCAGACGAGGAGAACGGTTCCTTTGTATGCTTTTAAGGCACGCTTCAATTCAGCCTTTGCTGTGACATCTAAATGGTTAGTTGGCTCATCAAAAATCAGCCAGTTGCTTTCTTCCATAAGTAGCTTGCACAAGCGAACCTTCGCTTGCTCTCCGCCGCTTAGTTGGCTTAGGGGACGCATAATATGCTCATTTTTCAGACCACAGCGTGCAAGCCGTGCTCGTACTTGATGTTGGTCCAAATGCGGAAAGTCATTCCACACATCATCAATCGGTGTGACGTCAGCTGCTTTCACTTCCTGTTCATAATACGAAGGGAAGAGAAAGTCACCACGGGTTGCTTTTCCGCTAAGCGGACGAATTTTTCCGAGAATTGTTTTTAATAACGTCGATTTTCCTACACCATTACAGCCTGTAACAGCAATCTTTTCTCCTCGTTCAATCGTGATCGATAGCTTTGGGAGAAGGGGATGGGTGTAGCCAATTTCCACTTCTTCACCTTCAAACACATAACGACTGCTCGCTCGTGCCTCTTTAAATTCAAAGGTCGGTTTCATCGCTGCTTCGGGGCGATCGATGCGTTCCATCCGATCAAGCTGCTTTTGTCGGCTTTTTGCTCGTCCGGTTGTAGAATAACGAGCTTTATTTTTTGAAATAAACTCCTCTTGCTTTTTAATGAAATCCTGCTGTTTTTGGTAGGCTTGGAGATGCTGATTTTTGTTGAGTTCAGCAAGCTCAAGAAATTTATCGTAGCTGGCTGTATAGCGCGTCAGCTTTGAAAACTCGAGATGAAAAATAACGTCCACTGCTTTGTTCATAAATTCCGTATCATGGGAAATCAGCAGGAATGCGTGTGGGTATTCCTTTAAATAATTGGTTAGCCACTGAATATGCTCCACATCCAGGTAGTTCGTTGGCTCATCTAAGAGGAGGACCTTTGGCTGCTCAAGGAGTAGCTTGGCTAAGAGGACCTTCGTTCGTTGCCCGCCACTTAGTGCTGCTACATCTCGCTCGAGACCAATTGCATCAAGACCAAGGCCTCGTGCAGCATCCTCAATTTTTAAATCCAGCGTATAGAAGCCACCTGCGTCAAGGCGATCTTGAATTTCTCCCATTTCCTCCAGTAACTTCTCTAGCTCCTCAGGTGTCGCATCACCCATTTTTATTGTGATGTCATTTAACCGTGCTTCCTCTTCAAAAAGAGCATCGAAGGCCTCCTTAAGAACGTCACGAACGGTTTTGCCAGCTGTTAAGTTTGTATGCTGATCCAAATAGCCATAATGCGTATTTGGTGTCCACTCTACAAGACCTTCATCGTGAATCAGCTGGCCTGTTATGATGTTCATTAATGTTGATTTTCCGACGCCGTTAGCGCCCACAAGACCGACGTGCTCTCCTGGTAAGAGGCGAAAGGACACTTCTTTAAATAATGTTCGATCGCCAAATGTATGACTTAGCTTTTCTACTGTGAGTACACTCATCGTACCGCTCCTCTTCTTAATTCTACAGCACATCATACTAGAATTGAGCCAAAATTGCTATGAGGGATTTTACTCCATAAAGGGAAGAGCAAATATGGCTTTAAAACGATGAGCTTTAGTGTAGAGGGAAGGAATGGTATGATGAGCATAGGGAATCGTTGAAAGGATGTTTATTTATTATGAGTAAAGTGGTCGTATTAGCTGAAAAGCCATCAGTCGGTCGTGACATTGCGAGCGTTTTAGGCTGTCAAAAGAAAGGAAACGGATTTTTTGAAGGAGATCGCTACATTGTCACATGGGCGTTAGGGCATCTTGTAACCCATGCAGATCCTGAGGCGTATGATGCAAAATATAAATCATGGAAGCTTGAAGATTTGCCGATGCTTCCAGCTCCCCTAAAGCTTGTGGTCATCAAGCAGAGTGGGAGCCAGTTTCATGTCGTCAAAACACAGCTGAACCGAAACGATGTGAAAAAAGTAGTCATTGCCACCGATGCTGGTCGTGAAGGTGAGCTTGTGGCCCGTTGGATCCTTGAGAAAGCACGGGTGAAAAAGCCGATTCAACGCCTTTGGATATCATCTGTAACCGATAAGGCGATTCGGGAAGGCTTTCGGAATTTAAAGGATGGCAAAGCGTATGAGCCTTTATTTGCCTCTGCTGTTGCAAGAGCAGAAGCTGATTGGTATGTAGGCTTGAATGCCACACGTGCGTTAACTTCGAAATTTAATGCCCAGCTTTCCTGTGGACGAGTTCAAACGCCTACCCTTGCGATGATTGCGCAACGAGATGAAGAACGCAAGGCGTTCCGACCAAAGTCGTATTATGGAATGAAAGCAACGACAAAGCCGCAGCTTTCCTGGACATGGTACGATCAGAAAACAAATGAGCGCCAATCGTTTCAAAAAGAGCGAATCGATGCTCTGCTCAGGGAAGTTCGTGGCAAAGATGCAGAAATCATAAATGTGGAAAAGAAAGAGAAAAAATCATTTGCACCTGCGCTGTACGACTTAACAGAGCTACAGCGGGAAGCGAATCATCGCTTTGGTTATTCTGCAAAAGAAACGCTCTCCATTATGCAGCGCTTGTATGAGCAGCACAAGGTGCTAACCTATCCACGAACAGACTCAAGGTATCTCTCAAGTGATATTGTTGATACGTTAAAGGACCGTCTCGCCGCTTGTCAGGCTGGTCCTTACGCGAAGCTTGTCACGAAGATGCGAAAGCAGCCAATCAAAGTAGGGAAAGCCGTTGTTGATGATAGCAAAGTATCGGATCACCATGCGATTATTCCAACGGAGCAGACAGCGACGCTTCACACATTAAGCGACAAAGAACGAAAAATCTATGATTTGGTTGTACGACGCTTTTTAGCTGTACTTTTGCCGCCGATGGAATACGAACAAACAACAGCGACTGCAAAAATCGGTGGCGAGTTGTTTATGGCAAAAGGGAAACGGGTCTTAAAAGAAGGCTGGAAAGAGGCCTATGAGCGAGCCGATGAACGTGATGAAGATGAACAAGAGCTCCCAGAGTTAAAAGTGGGTGCCAAGCTTTCTGTGACGACGCTTGTGCAAACGTCAGGCGAGACGCAGCCGCCTGCCTTATTTAACGAAGGGACCTTGCTTTCCGCAATGGAAAATCCAAGTCGCTTTTTAGGAGAAGATGAAAAGGATTTGGCTAAAACCCTCGGAAGGGCAGGGGGAATAGGGACGGTTGCCACAAGGGCAGATATTATTGAGAAGTTGTTTAAAAGCTTTTTAATTGAAAAAAACGGAACGAATATTATCATCACATCAAAGGGAAAGCAGCTTCTTGAGCTCGTTCCAGAGGAGCTGAAATCCCCAGCTTTAACAGCTGAATGGGAACAAAAGCTTGAGCAAATTGCAAAGGGCGCGCTTTCGAAGCAAAGCTTTGTGAAGGAGATTATGGATTATACGAAATCGCTTGTCTCCGACATTAAAGCAAGCGGAAAAACCTTCAAGCATCAAAATGTGACAGGCAGCCCATGTCCTGAATGCGGAAAGCTCCTTCTTGAAGTAAACGGGAAAAAGGGGAAAATGCGTGTTTGTCAGGATCGGGAATGTGGCTTCCGAAGGAATGTTTCTCGTATAACGAATGCGCATTGCCCGAAATGTAAGAAAAAGCTTGAGCTTCGTGGGGAAGGAGAAGGTCAAATCTTTGCTTGTGTTTGCGGATATCGAGAGAAGAAAGCAACCTTTGAGGAACGACGGAAAAAAAACAAGCATAAAAACGTCTCAAAGCGAGAAGTCTCTCAATACTTGAAAAAACAAGACGATGACAAGGGCTTATCGAACCCTGCCTTAGCCGAAGCTTTAGCAAAGCTTAACCTTGATAAATAATCGCTGCGAAATTTTGACGGGAGATGTTTTTTTTAATGAAATCGCAAGCTGATATCGGTCATCATAATCGGTATCAGCTTTTTTGGTTAATCGGCAAGCATAAACTATAAGAGGAAATTATGATAGGCTGAATCTTTATAACCAGGAAAAGGCTTGTCGAATTGGTGTGAGTTAGGTTTCAAATAGGACGGTTACGTAGAGCGGCGTGCTTGATCAGACTGGTTAATCTTTAGTTTAATCCGTGTTAATTTTTGTTTTGCTTCTTTTGGTGTTGAGGTAAAGGATGTTTGATTAAAAAGATAGAAGCTG
>NZ_ANNK01000005.1 GCF_000334155.1 Halalkalibacterium ligniniphilum
CGCAATGGAAAATCCAAGTCGCTTTTTAGGAGAAGATGAAAAGGATTTGGCTAAAACCCTCGGAAGGGCAGGGGGAATAGGGACGGTTGCCACAAGGGCAGATATTATTGAGAAGTTGTTTAAAAGCTTTTTAATTGAAAAAAACGGAACGAATATTATCATCACATCAAAGGGAAAGCAGCTTCTTGAGCTCGTTCCAGAGGAGCTGAAATCCCCAGCTTTAACAGCTGAATGGGAACAAAAGCTTGAGCAAATTGCAAAGGGCGCGCTTTCGAAGCAAAGCTTTGTGAAGGAGATTATGGATTATACGAAATCGCTTGTCTCCGACATTAAAGCAAGCGGAAAAACCTTCAAGCATCAAAATGTGACAGGCAGCCCATGTCCTGAATGCGGAAAGCTCCTTCTTGAAGTAAACGGGAAAAAGGGGAAAATGCGTGTTTGTCAGGATCGGGAATGTGGCTTCCGAAGGAATGTTTCTCGTATAACGAATGCGCATTGCCCGAAATGTAAGAAAAAGCTTGAGCTTCGTGGGGAAGGAGAAGGTCAAATCTTTGCTTGTGTTTGCGGATATCGAGAGAAGAAAGCAACCTTTGAGGAACGACGGAAAAAAAACAAGCATAAAAACGTCTCAAAGCGAGAAGTCTCTCAATACTTGAAAAAACAAGACGATGACAAGGGCTTATCGAACCCTGCCTTAGCCGAAGCTTTAGCAAAGCTTAACCTTGATAAATAATCGCTGCGAAATTTTGACGGGAGATGTTTTTTTTAATGAAATCGCAAGCTGATATCGGTCATCATAATCGGTATCAGCTTTTTTGGTTAATCGGCAAGCATAAACTATAAGAGGAAATTATGATAGGCTGAATCTTTATAACCAGGAAAAGGCTTGTCGAATTGGTGTGAGTTAGGTTTCAAATAGGACGGTTACGTAGAGCGGCGTGCTTGATCAGACTGGTTAATCTTTAGTTTAATCCGTGTTAATTTTTGTTTTGCTTCTTTTGGTGTTGAGGTAAAGGATGTTTGATTAAAAAGATAGAAGCTGTATGAACCTTGCTCTTTAATTGTTTGGTAGACATAAGGCTTTTCATGCTTTAAAATCGTCATCATTTCGCTAATGGGTGGAGTCAGTGCATGGGTTTGAATACGTAACAAAAGATTGAGAAAATTATTGTAAGCATAGATGGAATTTGTTTCATCTGGATAGGTTTTTAAGAGATAATCAAATGTTTCAAGTATGGTTTGAAGCTCAGGCTCACTGTGGTTCATAAAATGGTCCCCTTAACGGCTAAGATTTCTCCTAAATGAAAGAAACTTAACAATAAAGGGTTTCTCACATATAGGCAACTGGCTAACATAGGGCTGTGCCCCTTAGTCCCTCTAGCTTTGCGTCCCTATTTTTCAATAGGTTTGCCTTTTTCTTATATTGTGGAAAAGGGGCGGAGCTTCAGTACTGTTGAGGAAGCAAAGAAGCTCTTTCGCTCACACCGCCTTCATTAAGTGCTGCACAATGCGTACTTACGGACAAGATTGTTTCTTTTTGTCGATTATAAAATAATTGGTAACAAAAAGTAAATACTTCAGAGTTGAATTTGTAAAAAAAAGTCGTTTTTTGTCCTTTTTTTAGAGAGTAGAGACTTTTTAAGAAAAAATCTGTCGATGTAGAGTTGCCTAACACCAATCAATGAATGCCTGCTGTAATCAATCCGAGTAATGCAAACTTTGCGGAATTTTTTTCATGAGCTCTCCTATAGCTATCGTCTTATATCTATATTTCTCATCATCATAAAATAAATGTTCATTCTTTTTTGTTATGATTTGAATACATCAGTTAACCCTGCACTCCATGGTAAAATAGAAGAAACTCGACTTTGGAAAGGACAAAAAGCATGGATAAAAAAACAGCACTCGTCATTGGAGCAACCGGTTTAATCGGCAAACAGCTTGTTTCCTTGCTTTTAGAACGGCAGGAGTATGATCAAATTACGGTTCTCGTTCGTCGCTCAATCGACATTGAGCACCCTAAGTTAGAAGAGCGAATGATTAACTTTGATGAGTTAGGAGCAGACGACATTCCTGAAGTGGATGACGTCTATTGTGCGTTAGGCACAACGATAAAAAAAGCAAAAACGAAAGAAGCGTTTCGCAAGGTTGATTATGAATATCCGCTTTTGGTGGCACGGCTTGCAAAAGAAAAAGGTGCAGCACAGTATGTAATTGTTACAGCGATGGGCTCAAGTTCAATGTCTTCCTTTTTTTATAGTCGGGTAAAAGGAGAATTGGAGGAAGCATTACAAGAGGTTGGATATAAAGCTCTCAAGATTTTCCGACCATCCTTATTGCTCGGTGAGCGGTCTGAGTTTCGATTGGGAGAGAGAATGGCGGAATACATGATGAGGCTGTTTCGTTTTGTCATGATTGGTCCATTGAAACGATACCGAGCCGTTGAAGGCAAACAAGTAGCAAAAGCAATGATGATAGAAGCAAATAGAAAATCAGATGCAAACGTGTCCATTTATGAATCACAACAGATTTTTGCAATCGCCCAAGGAAGTGATTCATTTGTTCATTAGCAGTATCATCATATATTTTGGTCTACTCCTTGTAGGGTATTTGCTGATTAATCGATGGATGGCGAAGCAGGAGCGGCCGATAGAGCTTCGGAGGTTACCGGCAGTTGTCTATGTAACCATCACTTCGGTCGTGTTCATTTTACCCGATTGGTCACTTCGTCCTTATGCACTAGCAGGTTTTTTTCTTGGTATTATTGGAACACTTCTTTACCTACTGATGCATATTTTATATTTATTGGAGCATCCATTCTATAAGAAAATACGGGCGTGGTTTGAGCATGAATGAGGAGCTGTTTGAGCAAGCCATTATCTCCTTTTTCATTCCTTTGATTACAAAGCTTTAGTGCTTTTGATAATGAGTACATGATTATCATGATACTTTTTAACCAATAATGGGAATCTATAAGGAATGTGCAAAGTGTAAAGTGTAAAGGGGGACTATGCGTGAAGAAGCAATGGTGGAAAGAGGTCGTTGCTTATCAGATTTATCCTCGCAGCTTCAAGGATTCAAACGGTGATGGCATTGGTGATTTACAAGGAATCATCGAAAAATTAGATTATGTTCAGGATTTGGGCATTGGGGTTATCTGGATCTGTCCAATGTATAAATCTCCGAACGATGATAATGGCTACGACATTAGTGACTACCAGGAGATTATGACGGAATTTGGGACAATGGCAGACTTTGATGCTCTTCTAAAAGAAGTGCATGATCGGGGAATGAAGCTAATCATTGATTTGGTGATTAACCATACGTCTGATGAACATCCTTGGTTTGTCGAATCTCGCTCGTCAAAGGACCACCCAAAACGTGATTGGTACATTTGGCGCGAGCCGAAGGAAGATGGACGGGAGCCGAATAATTGGGAATCGATTTTTAGCGGATCGGCATGGACCTTTGATGAAACAACGAAGCAATATTACATGCATATCTTTTCAAAAAAACAGCCCGATCTCAATTGGGAAAATTCTGATGTGCGTAAAGCATTGTACCAAATGATGAACTGGTGGATGGACAAGGGAATCGATGGGTTTCGGGTCGATGCCATTTCCCACATTAAAAAAGCTCCAGGCCTACCAGATCTCCCGAATCCAGAGAAGCTTGAATATGTTCCTTCGTTTAACGGGCATATGAACCAAGAGGGGATCCATGAATTTCTTCAAGAGATGAAGCGAAAAACCTTCGACCGTTACGATGTAATGACAGTTGGTGAAGCAAATGGGGTTTCCGTTGAGCAAGCAGGTGATTGGGTTGGGGAGTCAAACGGTGTCTTTAACATGATTTTTCAATTTGAGCATCTCGACTTGTGGCATAAGGGAGAAGGTGGGGGGCTAGATATTCCGTCATTAAAGTCAACGCTTACCAAGTGGCAAAAAGGGTTGGAAGGCTGGGGCTGGAACGCGTTATTCCTTGAAAACCATGACCAAGCCCGAAGTGTGTCTGTGTGGGGAAATGACAAAGAATATTGGAAAGAGAGTGCAAAGGCGCTTGGGACGATGTTTTTTTTCATGCAAGGAACACCTTTTATCTATCAAGGCCAAGAGATAGGGATGACGAACGTAAAATTTCCATCGATCGATCAGTACAATGATGTAAGCATGAAAAATTATTACCGCATTGAAACCGCAAAAGGACGCTCCCATGAAGAGGTGATGAGCGTTATCTGGGAAAGTGGGCGAGACAATACGCGCACGCCTATGCAGTGGAACGATTCAAAGCAAGCGGGCTTTTCAACGGCCGATCAAACGTGGCTTGGAGTGAACCCTAATTACGTAGACATCAATGTTGAGAAGCAGCAACAAGAAGAAGACTCGATTTTAAATTATTATAAAAAAATGATTAAGCTCAGACGATCGGCAGAGGTATTTGTGTACGGGAGCTATAATTTAATTTTACCGGAGCATCCACAAGTGTATGGGTACACGCGGACGCTTGGGGTAAAAAAGCTTTTGATTCTCGTTAATTTAGTCAAAGAAGAAGTAGACATTGCCTTGCCACCTGCATTACAAGGGGAAAAGCAATACCTATTGGGCAATTACAAGGAAATCGTTGCAGAGGAAAAGCTACGACCATATGAGGCACGTGTGTATCAATTCGTATAAAATGAATTAAAAAATGCAAGCTAATTGTAATGAGTAGCTTCCATTTTTTTTGATTGTGGAAAAAACGGGATTATGGATAAACTCTGCCAATGAATTGATTGTGTTTAAACCTTTAACATGGTATGATAGAAATTATTTAAAGAAACGAACCATGCAATGCGGAGACGAACCATATTCCCGTTTCGTAGTGGGAAATATGGTTTTTTTCTGTGGAAAAGGGGACGGAGCTTCGGTTCAAGTTGATGATCCAATGAAGCCCCTCCACTCGCACCGCCTTAATGGAAAGGGTGTACAGAATAACCTGACGAACTCGTTTAATTCCAGTGGGAAGAGCGAGGCAAATACGCAGGTTTCTGGATAGAGAAATTTGCTTTCTCTTATAAATGAAATAGGTGAGCGATGGCGCAATGGGTGGCTCTCCAAAAGAGTGAACGGATTTCTTAGGTCATTGCAGTGTTTCTAAATAGATATAACTAAAAACGAAAAGGAGATTTTACATTGACAACTTTTTATGAATTAAACCTTAACCATCAGGTGGTTCGGGCAGTAACAAGTATGGGCTTTACGGAGGCGACGCCGATTCAAGAAGCGACAATCCCAACAGTTCTTGCTGGTCGAGACTTAATTGGTCAAGCGCAAACGGGTACGGGGAAAACGGGTGCGTTTGGCATTCCATTGATTAATCTAATTGACTTAGAAGATGATTCCGTCCAAGGGCTTGTGTTAGCGCCAACGCGTGAACTTGCGATTCAAGTCGCTGATGCGTTAAAAGCGATGGGACGGTACAAAGGTGTGAAAACCGTAGCGATTTACGGTGGTGCAGATATGCGCCGTCAAATCCGTGAACTAAAAGGAAACCCACATATTATTGTAGCAACGCCTGGTCGCTTAATGGATCATATGCGTAGAAAAACCGCTCGTCTTCAGCAAGTGAAAATGGTCGTTCTTGATGAAGCGGACGAAATGTTGAACATGGGGTTTGTTGAGGACATTGAGACAATTTTAAAGGAAGTCCCAACTGAACGCCAGACAGTCTTGTTTTCTGCGACAATGCCTAGCAAAGTTGAAAAGCTGGCGAAAACGTTTATGAGTGAGCCGGATCGAATTACGATCAAGGCGAAAGAAGTGACGATGGAAAACATTGAGCAATTCTATGTTGAAGTGGGAGAACGCGACAAGTTTGATACATTATGCTTGCTCATTGAAGTGGATAAGCCTGAATTAGCGATTGTCTTCGGCCGTACGAAACGACGTGTCGATGAGCTTTCAGAAGCGTTAGCGAAAAGAGGCATTCGTGCGGAGGGTATCCATGGGGACTTAACACAAGCAAAGCGAGACAGCGTGCTGCGTAAGTTTAAAAATGGTGCAGTTGACGTGCTTGTAGCGACAGATGTGGCGGCTCGTGGGTTGGACATTAGCGGCGTCACTCATGTATACAATTTTGACTTGCCTCAAGATCCGGAAAGCTACGTTCACCGCATTGGCCGAACAGGGCGTGCAGGGAAATCAGGTCAAGCGGTTACGTTTGTCACGTCAAGGGAGCGAGACCATCTTCGCGCGATTGAACAAGTAACAAAGAAAAAAATGGCTCGTCGTGCAAAGCCTACGTTAGAGGAAGCGCTCGTGCATCAGCAGGAAGAGGTTGTTGAACAAATTCGTCAAACCCTTGCATCAGGTGATACAGATGCCTACCGTAAGCTAGCCAAGGATCTCTTGCAAGAAACAGATGCGCTGTCTGCTCTTGCGGCGGCTTTAAAGCTTCTTATTAAAGAACCAGATCTCACACCAGTGAAGCTGACAGCAGAGGCGCCATTACGAGTCAAAAAACAACGAACGCAAGGCGGAGGGACAAGAAAGTCAGGAAGTTCTTCAGGACGTCCGTACCGTTCCCAACGTAAAAACGATTATGACAGACCTATGCGTTTTGCGAAGAAACAACAAGATAAAAAACGTCGCGCAAAATAAGAAAATCGCAAGGGGGATGTTCCTTCATTTTAGGGCATCCTCTTTTTTTGCGAAAAAAGGGGAAATATTACAGTAACATAAGGGTGAAAAACTTGGGAGGGGATTACTGATGGCAGAAGAATAATTGTTCAAACAGCTTTCGTTATGGCGGAAAATGGGACTGAAGGACGTGAAGGAAATTCTAGCTGAGATGTTGGGCACAGTACCTCAGGGGTTTAACAACAAGAATTCTGTGGAATATGGACATATTGCTTTGATGTACGATCAGTTCGTCATTTCAGCAGTTGGAGGTACACCTACATGTCCAGCAGCATATGCCGGCCTTTTTGACAGGGGAACAAAGCCTTCTGAATGGTCAGGGAATGCACCAAGCTATGAAAATGTGAGAGAATGAATGGAAAAACAGCCAGCAGCCATCATTGAAGCGACAAAAGGAAAGCTTGATCAGAAGCTACCAAAGCCTTTCTTCGGTCTAGAAACAGTGGAGGATCCATTGGCTTTTGCCATATCCCAGGAAGCTTTGCATTATGGTCAAATTCGGAGTCTTGTAAAAGCAGCAACAAGGGACCAGGCGAAAACGTAAAGGCTATGTAAAGCTTGTATCATTCATTTAAAGATTGGTCGGAAGTCATTGTTAAGGGGATGGCGACCTGTTATTTTTAAAGGGACCCATCAGGCTTTTTTCATAGAAAGACCCCCTTATTGTTGAGTAGGAGTGAGATGATTCGCTCTTACTCTTTTTTTGTGGAAAAGGGGACCAGCTTCAGTTCAAGGTAATGAAACAATGAAGTTCTACCGCTCCCCCCTTCATTGAAAGGTTGCTCAGCTTTACCCTGGCGATCTCGTTTTTATCCCAGTGGGAAGATGGAGCCGTTCATGCTGGTTTTTGTTCATTTTTAATTCTATCTAGAAAGAAGCCCCGACCTGTAAGCGAAGCGTAGCTGGCGGACAGGTCAGGGATAGGATGAATGGTACAAGAAGGGGCAGATAGAATCGGGAAAAAGAGTATGTTAGATAATCTGACAGGATGATTGCGAATATTCACACAGTCCTTTACAGTAATAACTAACAAAGTGATGTCACATTAGATTACATGAAAAGGAAGTGTTAAAAATGGCTGTATCTACACCGGCTCGTGAAAGTTTAATTGAAGAAATTAAGGAAACGATAAAAACGAAAAGTGTTGAACTGCTTCATATGCAGTTTGTTGATATTGAGGGAACGTTAAAGCACGTAACGACGACTGCTGAAAAATTAGAGGATGTGATTGACGGGAAAACGATGTTTGACGGCTCTTCGATTAAAGGCTTTACACCGATTAATCAATCTGACCTTTATTTAATGCCAGATCTTACTACTTTTGCTGTTCTTCCTTGGACAGAGGAGGAAGGCTATTCTGAAGCAAGATTTTTATGCAGTGTAAAAAATCCGGATGGAAGCGATTTTTCAGGTGACCCGCGTAACATTCTAAAAAAAACGGTAGATAGAGCAGCGGACAAGGGGTATTCCATTAGTGTAGGACCTGAGCTTGAATTCTTCCTTTTCGAGACGGATGAAAAAGGGTTGCCAACAAGACAAACCCAAGATATCGGCGGTTATTTTGAGCCATCTCCAAAGGATAACGGTGAAAAGGTTCGTCTTGAAGTCTATCGTACGTTGAAAAAGATGGGCTTTACGATTGAAGCATCTCACCATGAGGTGGCAGAAGGGCAACATGAAATCAACTTTAAGTATGCAGATGCCCTTGGTTCTGCAGATGCTGCAACAACCTATAAGTGGGTTGTAAAAACGGTTGCCAAGCAGTTCGGCCTCCATGCCACGTTTATGCCAAAGCCGCTTGCTGGCGCAAATGGAAACGGTATGCATACAAATATTTCTCTCTTTGATGTCGAGAAACAGGAAAATGCCTTTTATGATGAGAGCGATTCTCTAGGTCTTTCCAAAACAGCTTATCAATTTATCGCCGGATTGATTGATAATGTAAAAGACTTTGTCGCTGTAACGAATCCATTAGTTAACTCGTATAAGCGCCTTGTACCAGGCTACGAAGCACCTTGCTACATTGCTTGGTCTGCATCAAACCGCTCAGCGCTTATCCGAATTCCAGCAACACGTGGCGCAGGTACACGGGTCGAAATCCGTTGCCCAGACCCGTCTGCAAATCCATATCTTGCATTTGCGATTATCGCATCTGCTGGCCTTGATGGAATCGAGCAAGACTTAACAGCGCCACCGTCTGTAGATGCCGATATTTTCAGCATGAGTGCAGTGGAAATTGAAGAGCGTGGGATCGAGAATCTACCAACAAGCCTAGAAGAAGCGCTTAACAAGTTTGAAGAAGGCAGCATCGGTGCTGACACCCTTGGGGAGCATGCCTTTGCAGAATACTTAGATCTTAAGCGTGGCGAGTGGGATGAATTCCGTACAACGGTTCATGATTGGGAGCTTGCAACATATCAAGGGAAATTTTAATGTAAAAAAACGTGTAGAGCCTAGGCTTTACACGTTTTTTTTAAAATGATTTGCATCACAGTATGACATTGTTTTAACTTACTTCGAGATGACCATCTTGCAGTCGTTCTCTTTTTTGTTTCGCAGCAGCTCTAGATCGCGAAGTTGTAAAAATTAGTAAACTGATCCAAATAAGCGAAAAAGAAATGAGTTGAACCTGGCTAAAGGGCTCTTGAAATAAAAACACACCGAGAATTAACATAATCGTTGGTCCGATGTATTGCAAAAAACCGATTAATGAAAAAGAAATGCGGCGAGCCCCCGTCGCAAACAAGAGTAGCGGAATCGCTGTCGCGGCACCTGCCCCCATGAGAAGGAGGGTGGTCGCAAGCCCATCTGCTAAAAATGCTCCTCCGGCGGGCGTTGTCACTTGGACATATATCAGAAATAGTAAGGCGAACGGTGTCATAATAAGGGTTTCAATCGTTAATCCTGCCCAAGCTCCAATGGGTACAACCTTCTTAATCAAGCCATAAACGCCAAAGCTTGAGGCAAGGAGCAAGGCAGTCCATGGAATACTGCTATAATGGACAGTCATATACAGCACACCAGATGTTGCTAAAAGGAATGAAAAAAGCTCTAAACGATTTAATCGTTCTTTAAGAAAGATGGTTGCAAGCAAAACATTAATTAATGGATTAATATAGTAGCCTAAGCTTGCCTCAATCACGCGGTCTGTGTTGACTGCAAAAATAAACACAAACCAATTAATTGTAATTAAGACTGCCGCACATGTTATCGCAACGGCAGACTTTTTATTTGTAAACGTACGAATAATCTCTTGCATCACATATCGAAGCTTTCCCATTAATAGAAGGACAACGACCATAAAAAGAAGAGACCAGACGATACGATGGGCGAGCACCTCTTTAGACTGTACGTTATCAAGAAACTTCCAGTAAAGAGGGAGAACACCCCACAACAGGTAGGCTCCGATGGCAGCAAAGACACCAAGCTGTTGTTCTTTTTGTTGTTCGTTCAATGTTTTCTCCTCGATTCTATTATCACATTTTACGTCTTTTAGAATGGCTTTGATCGATTTCTAGTTAGAGTGTAGTCCTCTTTATTATGTTTCGCAATCTTTTTTATTCGGGAGACGAAAAAAATGGGTTTGCCTATAACGAAAGTCTAGTAGTCTCATAGGGGCTTTAATTCCTCGTAGAACAAGCGTTTCAATTGTATTAAAGTCTAATGGATTAATATAGCGATAAAATGGGTGATTCAAATGCTGGAAACAAGAAGCGGTGAATAAAATGACAGATATAACCAAAGAAATGCCCGTTTGGTCAAAAAAATTATTGATTTTGTCGAACGACAAGATCGGTTTAATTAACGCTTACATAAACGATTATCAGGTAATTAGAATGAAAAGAACACAGCTTGATTTCTAATCATTTAACGTTAAATCCCATGGATATTCATACAATAAATTTTATGTTTAGTCTTTTTAAACTCGAACTATTATGCTATAGTTTTCTAGTAAACTCATAAACTACTTTTGTTGGATGAAATAGGTTGAAGGAGGATTAATATAGTGAAAAAAGGTTTATCATTATGGCTTGCGTTCTTGCTCGTCTTATCAGTGGCTTTACCTGCCCCTGTGATTCAAGCGGCTGGTGCTGAAGCAACTCCGGTTGCAGAGACACAGCAAGCACTTGAAGTCGACCGAACACAGGTCTCACTTACAGAAGTACGCCAAGTTAACGTTACAGTTGAACTTCCAGAGCAGCTAGATTTGCCTGAATTGGAGTGGACGTTTGGCGGTAAGCCATTTTCAGAATGGAAGAAATGGGACGGGGAGGCAAAGGAATATAGCGGTGAACCTTTTATCACGGTTGTAAAAGAGCCGAGCTATGTGGAGGGCACCAATACAGTCGAATTGACGCTTGAATTTGGCTTGCCTTACGATACAGACAATCTTGCCCCAAGAAGCATCCGTGTGCTTTATCCTGAATTAATCGGAGAATATGAGCTTGCTGTTGCCAACTCAGCAACCAATTGGTCAGCCCAAACAACTCTTAAGCTTAATGTGTACGACGAATTTTTAGCGTATGAAGAAATTAAGCCAGCGATTGATGAGGTTTTTGCAAAGGCACAAGACAATCGTTACCTTGAATACAAGTCACTTGGACAATCAGTTGAAGGGCGAGACATTCATTTTGTGGTCCTTGCCAAAAGTGAGGCTGCGATTGATAAGTATTTAAATGAAACGCTACCGACAGCTCTCGAAAACCCAGCAGAATTGATTGAAAAGCTTGAAGCTGGGACAATGGGTGATTATCAAATTCCAATTTGGTTTAACAACATTCATCCTGATGAGGTAGAAGGGGTCGACGCTCAAGTTGAGCTCTTGAAAAAGCTTGCTCTTGAGAATAAAGTGACATTTAAAACAGAAGATGAAACGGGTGTTGAGAAAGTCGTTACGTTAAACGTAGACGAGGTTCTTGACCATGTGATTTTCTTGTTTAACTTTACACACAATCCTGATGGCCGTGTAGCGAACACCCGTGCAAATGCAAATGGCTTTGATTTAAACCGGGACAATGCTCACCAAACACAGGTAGAAACCATTCAAGTGAATGAAGAAATTGCAAAGTGGACACCCCTTTCATTTATTGATCTTCATGGGTATGTTGAA
>NZ_ANNK01000006.1 GCF_000334155.1 Halalkalibacterium ligniniphilum
CTTGAAGTCGACCGAACACAGGTCTCACTTACAGAAGTACGCCAAGTTAACGTTACAGTTGAACTTCCAGAGCAGCTAGATTTGCCTGAATTGGAGTGGACGTTTGGCGGTAAGCCATTTTCAGAATGGAAGAAATGGGACGGGGAGGCAAAGGAATATAGCGGTGAACCTTTTATCACGGTTGTAAAAGAGCCGAGCTATGTGGAGGGCACCAATACAGTCGAATTGACGCTTGAATTTGGCTTGCCTTACGATACAGACAATCTTGCCCCAAGAAGCATCCGTGTGCTTTATCCTGAATTAATCGGAGAATATGAGCTTGCTGTTGCCAACTCAGCAACCAATTGGTCAGCCCAAACAACTCTTAAGCTTAATGTGTACGACGAATTTTTAGCGTATGAAGAAATTAAGCCAGCGATTGATGAGGTTTTTGCAAAGGCACAAGACAATCGTTACCTTGAATACAAGTCACTTGGACAATCAGTTGAAGGGCGAGACATTCATTTTGTGGTCCTTGCCAAAAGTGAGGCTGCGATTGATAAGTATTTAAATGAAACGCTACCGACAGCTCTCGAAAACCCAGCAGAATTGATTGAAAAGCTTGAAGCTGGGACAATGGGTGATTATCAAATTCCAATTTGGTTTAACAACATTCATCCTGATGAGGTAGAAGGGGTCGACGCTCAAGTTGAGCTCTTGAAAAAGCTTGCTCTTGAGAATAAAGTGACATTTAAAACAGAAGATGAAACGGGTGTTGAGAAAGTCGTTACGTTAAACGTAGACGAGGTTCTTGACCATGTGATTTTCTTGTTTAACTTTACACACAATCCTGATGGCCGTGTAGCGAACACCCGTGCAAATGCAAATGGCTTTGATTTAAACCGGGACAATGCTCACCAAACACAGGTAGAAACCATTCAAGTGAATGAAGAAATTGCAAAGTGGACACCCCTTTCATTTATTGATCTTCATGGGTATGTTGAAGGTTTCTTAATTGAGCCAGGAACACCTCCTCATAATCCGAACTTTGAGTATGATTTACTCATTAACAGTATGATTGAACAAGCGCATGCAATGGGACGGGCAGGGATTGCCAATTCTCAACTTGACTCCTATTTTATTCCGCTCCTTGATGGGTTCCTTGGAGAACCAAATGGTTGGGATGATATGACACCAGCGTATACGGCAATCTTTGCGATGCTGCACGGCTCCCTTGGTCATACAGTTGAGGTGCCGACATTGAGCCAAGACTCTCTTTATGCTGCGGTGCATTTAAGCTTAGGCGCTACGAATTATGTGCTTGAAAACAAAGATGAGCTATTTAAAAACCAGCTTGAAATCTTCAAGCGCGGGGTAGAAGGCGAAGATAATCGTGCCGTTGATTCATGGTATGTGAACCAAGCCGGTGATGAAATTGGCCGTGTTCGAGGTGACCATGACAACTTCTTCCCAGACTATTACGTGATTCCTAGTGATGAAACACAAAAGAATGTTCTTGAAGCAAAGCGGATGGTGGAATACTTGATCCGCAATGGCATCAAGGTGGAAGAAACAACAGAAGCTGTAACGGTCAACGGAGTAGAATATGGAGTGGGTACGTATATCGTGCCAATGAACCAAGCGAAGCGTGGTTTGGCGAATGCGGTTCTTTATCCAGGAGATGATATTTCTGATTGGGACGCTATGTATGATGCCATTGTTGTAAACTTCCCAGCTCTTCGCGGCTTTGACAGTGTTGAAATCCGTGAAAGCGGCGTGTTTAACGGAAAGACTGCAGAGGTTGCAAGCATCGCATATCCAGCTGCAAACCTTGATATGACAGCAGAACAGCATGTTATTTCAAACAGCAACAACGATGTCGTAAAGCTTGTCAATGAGCTGTTAGACGCAGGTGCAGATGTACATGTAGCCGTTGAGACGATAGAAGAGGTTCAACAAGGTGATTACATTGTTTCTACAGATGATCTTGCAGCCCATGCAGGAGAGTATGTGTTTGATGCATTGCCACTAACAGTAGCCTTAGAAACAGAAGCTCTATCAAAAGCAAAAGTAGCCGTTATTGGCTCAAGCCAAAGTCGGTATGTCGTTGAACAGCTTGGCTTTGACATTGTTGCACCAGAAGAAGCAGATGTCATTATTGATGATGCAGGTCGCTTTACAGCAGAACAAGTAGCAGGTAAGACCTATATCGGTATAGGTGGACGTTCCTTACAGGCAGTGCAGGAAGCGAATGTTTTAGAAGGCTTTGCAAGTGAAACGACACGCTTAAGCCATGAAGGCCTTGTACAGACAGCTGTTAGCCCATCATTGCTGACGGCAGGCTATGAAGCAGAAGAGCTATTTTATGTGACAACAGGCACATGGATTTCAAGTGTTCCTGAAAATGCGGAAGTGCTCGCAACCATTTCAGCTGAGGACGATTTCTTTGTTTCAGGCTGGTGGCCTGGACATACTGGTGCGAAAGGACAGGCACTTGCGACCTCAGCTAAAACAGCAGATGCAAGCTATACCCTTTTTGCCAATGATTTAACCTTCCGTGCTCATACGCAGCATAGCTACCGTCTATTAGCAAACAGCATTTATGCAGCATCTATTAAGAAGCCAGTAGCAGACGTGCCAGGCTTCTCAGATGTAAAAGACGATCATTGGGCGAAAGCTTCCATTGAAGCACTTGCACAGCGGGGAGTCATTAATGGCTATGCTGATGGAGCGTTCAAGCCAAATCGTTTGCTTGTTCGTGGACAAGCGGCTGAGCTTCTTGCTAATGCATTGGATTTAGAGGTTCCAAGTGAAGTACCTGAAGCACCATTCCCTGATCTCACTGTCGAAAGTTATCATGCTCCATTTGCAGCAGCAGTAAAAGAAGCTGGTGTTATTATGGGTAAAAAAGATGGTACGTTTGGGACAGGTGATTCATTAACTCGGGAACAAATGGCGACAATTCTTGTTCGTGCTTTCAATTTGCAGCGAACAGATGCGGACGTAACCTTCACCGATGCAGCATCGATTTCAGCAATTCATAAAGAGAACGTGGAAATTTTAGCGCAGCATGGTATTACAACCGAGACGACCTTCCGTCCAAAAGAGGCGGTCAGTCGTGCGCAATTTGCCACATTTCTTTTCCGAGTACTTGATGAGCAATAAGTAGAAATGGATTTAACGTATGGCTGACCGATACTTTGAGGTCAGCCTTTTTCGTTGTATGTTAAAAATTTAAAGGGCTAAGTATAACTGCAACCGAGGCTTGCCGTTTTTGAAGCGGACACAGGTTCCTTTATTTGTGAAAAAAGTAGAAGTGGACGAAGGATCGGCTATTTCAGCGTCAATTACTCCCATAAATTGGCGTGGTGATCGTCTTAAGCAAAACTATTGACTTTCAAAAGTGAAGTAACTATACTAACGTCTGTAAACTTTAACAACAAAAATAGATAAAAAGTTTACGTATTGGATAGGAGGAACCATCAAGATGGCAACTGTATTATTTGTAAAAGGAAATCCACGTTCAGTGGAGGAAGCAGTAAGTGTAAAAATGTATGAAGCATTCTTAGCTTCTTACAAAGAAGCAAACCCAGAGGACGAAATTGTTGAATTAGACCTCTATGCGAACGAACTCCCTTATTTAGACGCAACAATGTTAAACGGGATTTTTAAACCGTTACATCAAGTGGCTACGACTGCAGAAGAAGATGCAGCACGTGAAGTTGCAGATAAATATTTAGAGCAATTTATTGCTGCAGATAAAGTTGTCTTTGCATTCCCGCTTTGGAACTTTACAATTCCAGCAGCTCTTCACACGTACATTGATTACTTGAACCGTGCAGGGAAAACCTTTAAATACACTGAAAATGGCCCAGTTGGTCTAATGGGAGACAAAAAGGTTGCGCTTTTAAATGCCCGCGGTGGAGTTTATTCTGAAGCGCCAATGGCTCAGCTTGAAATGTCAATGAACTACATGAAGACGATCATGGGCTTCTTCGGCATTCAAAATCTTGCAACGGTTATTATTGAAGGACACAACCAATTCCCTGATAAAGCAGAGCAAATTATTGCAGATGGACTTGAAGAAGTAAAGAAAGCTGCTCAAGCGTTTTAATCTGATACCAATTAGGTTAGATAAACATACCTATAGAGCCAACCTTCCTGAAATGGATGGTTGGCTTTTTCGTTTTTTGGATAAATTTAAACATTGCATAAAGAAGGGTTCGAAGATGAAACTTGGTAAATGGAACGTAAATTTGATACCCTTATAAAAAAAGCGACAAAAAGTGGAGGAGTTACGAAACGGATGAATGATCGAAACAGAGAATTAATCGCCCTTGCAAATGCTGAGGTCGAAGCCTATAAAAGCAAGGTAGAGCAGGACCCGTACCGTCTGACCTATCACATCATGCCGCCTGTTGGCTTGCTGAATGACCCCAACGGCTTCATTCAATACCGGGGGACCTACCATCTATTTTATCAGTGGAACCCGTTTGCGACTGAGCATGGGGCGAAGTTTTGGGGGCATTACACTTCAAAGGATTTGGTGCATTGGCAGCATGAAAAAATTGCTCTCGCTCCTGGGGATTGGTTTGACAAAAATGGCTGCTACTCTGGCAGTGCCGTTGAGCATGACGGTAAAATAAAATTAATTTACACAGGAAACGTAAAGGATAAGGATGGCAACCGCGAAACGTATCAATGCCTTGCTGTATCAGAAAATGGTGTCGATTTTGAGAAGCAGGGAGTGGTTGTTGAATTGCCTGATGGCTACACAGCTCATTTTCGCGACCCGAAAGTATGGCAGCATAATGGGAGTTGGTATATGGTTATTGGTGCCCAAAGCAAGGATTTGACAGGGAAAGCGGTTTTGCTACGTTCAACGGATTTAAAGACTTGGGAGCATTTAGGACCAATTGCTGGAGCTCATATGGAACCGTTTGCGGATTTTGGATACATGTGGGAATGTCCTGATCTATTTGAATTAGACGGGCGTGATGTGCTTATTTTTTCACCGCAAGGGATCGAGCCAGAAGGCATTAAATATAACAACCTCTACCAAGCAGGCTATGTTGTTGGCGACATGGACTATGAGACGGTTCGTTATAAGCATGGTTCATTTGTTGAGATGGATCGCGGATTTGAATTTTACGCTCCGCAAACAACCTTAGATGAGAAAGGGCGCCGCATTCTTTTTGGCTGGCTTGGAATCCCAGAAGAGCGGGAGGGAGACCATCCAACGCTTAAGCATAACTGGATACACGCCATGACCTTGCCACGCGAACTGCGGTTAATTGATGGGAAGCTGATCCAGAAGCCAGTAGAGGAGCTGAAGCAGCTTCGCAAAACAGAAACGGTCTACGAGAATGTTCGCTTAACAGAAGAGCCGGAAGCATTTGCTGGAATTGAGGGCAAGGCGTTAGAGCTTTTTGTTGAAGCAAAGCAAAGGCTTTCTGGCTCCTTCACAATCAACATCCGAAATCATGTGACCGTTCACTTCAACGACGAAAAACAGCTGTTATCACTAAAGCGGATAAGCTTTGTTGATCACGCATCTGTAGAGGAGCGACATTGTTTCTTAAAAGAGCTGAAAAATCTTCGGGTCTTTCTTGATGCATCGTCAATTGAGCTTTTTGCAAATGACGGGGAGGAAGTTTTCACCGCTCGAATGTATCCTGATCCACAAGATGTGTCAGTGACATTTGTGGGAAAAGGAACCGGCTTTCTCCGTTTAACTGGTTATCAGCTTTAATCGTTATCCAAATGTGCTAGAAGCGATAGGATTTATAGCCCTATCGCTTCTAACATAAATAAAAGAAGTGGCTGGACAATAAGGCTAGCTGAGCAAACATCTCCATAGAAAGGAACATCAATGTATGGAAAATCAAGTCATCGTCGCAAATATGAGTGAAAGGCCATACATGAACGTTGAGGAATTGGTCATTTGAAATAAAAAATAATTCCTATACAAACCAATTGACGAACAATACGTCACGAGGTACAATGTAAGCGAAATCAATTTTATATGTGGGATTGTTACTGGTAAGCAGGCAAGACCTAAAATGTGCATAAGGGTGTACCCTTTTTTACCCTATGCCATTTTAGGTCTTTTTTGGTTTTCATCAGCTTTAGGAAGGTCTTTTGGCCGATGAAAGTACTGCTTGTTAGAATAAACCGTTAAACATGGACACGCTAATAAATAAGAATCATAAGGGAGGTTTTTTGCATGGATACAAAAAAAGTTGCTAGTGAACTTGTCGAACTTATCGGTGGGAAAGACAATATTGTCAGTGCCGCTCATTGTGCGACTCGACTAAGAATTGTGTTGAAGGATGATGATAAGCCTGACAAACAAGCAATTGAAGAGCTTGATGGGGTAAAGGGTGTTTTTAACGCTTCTGGTCAATTCCAAGTTATTTTTGGCACAGGGCTAGTGAACAAGGTGTATGCAGAATTTGCACCGCTTGCTGGCGTTGGCGGGGGAAATGATAACGACAGTGAGAAAAAAGTTGACCACGGTGAGGCAGCGAAAAAGAAAATGAATCCTCTTGCGCGACTTGCTCGGACGTTGTCGAACATCTTTGTCCCGATTATTCCAGCAATTGTGGCGAGTGGTCTTCTCATGGGGCTGCTTGGCATGCTCAGAGCCTTTGAGGTTGTGCCAGCAGATAGCTCGTTATTGCTTTTCCTTGATATGTTCTCAAGCGCCGCGTTTATTATTTTGCCGATTTTAATTGGATTTAGTGGAGCGAAGGAGTTTGGTGGAAATCCGTATTTGGGTGCGGTTCTTGGTGGAATAATGACCCATCCAACCTTGTTAAATCCTTGGACCTTGGCCAATGCAGAACCAGAGGTTGTTCAGTTTTTAGGCATGAATGTTGAGCTTCTTGGTTACCAAGGTACGGTTATTCCAATTCTTCTCGTTGTATACTTAATGAGTAAAATGGAGCGAGCCATTCGCCGTGTGGTTCCAAATGCAATTGATTTGCTCGTCACACCATTTTTAACGGTAATTTTAACAGGATTTATTGCTATGCTATTTGTTGGTCCGCTCGGAACCTGGCTTGGAAACGGACTGACCTTTACGCTTCAGCTCATTTATGATACGGGAGGATTGTTCGCTGGATTAATTTTCGGGGGTCTATACTCCACCATTGTCATTACTGGCGTACATCACAGCTTCCATGCCATTGAAGCGGCGTTACTTGCTGATCCGAACATTGGGGTCAACTTCTTACTTCCGATTTGGGCGATGGCGAATGTTGCTCAAGGTGGTGCAGGGCTAGCCGTTTTCTTCTTAACGAAAAATAAAAAGCTGAAGGAAATCTCGATTCCAGCTGCGTTCTCTGCATTCCTTGGAATTACAGAACCGGTCATTTTTGGGGTTAATCTGCGCCTTATGCGTCCGTTCATTGGTGCAGCCATCGGTGGTGCCCTTGGTGGTGCGTATGTTGTTGCCACAAATGTTGCAGCAAATGCCTACGGCTTAACCGGAATTCCAATGATCGCGATTACAGCACCGCTTGGAACAACCAACCTCATGAACTATTTAATTGGTTTTGCCATAGCAGTTGTGGGTGCTTTCGTCGCAACGTGGATTTTAGGTATTAAGGAAGATGAATCGGCAAAGAAATAGTGAAAGAGGATATTATGGAGGAGTGCCAATGGCAGCTCCTCTTTTTCTATGAAAAGGGGCGGAGTGTGAACGGTTCCTCTCATTTACCGGTTCATGCTACACTAGGTGTAAAAGAGAAGAGTGGGAGAGGAACCTATGACGATTTTAAAAAATGATTGGTCCTTCTACTTAAAAGAAGAATTTTCAAAGCCCTATTATCGAGAATTACGTGAGTTTTTAAAGCAGGAATATCGAACGAAGACCGTCTATCCGTCCATGTACGAACTTTTCAATGCCCTTCATTATACACCTTATGAAAAGACAAAGGTTATCATCTTAGGTCAAGATCCGTACCATGGTCCGGGTCAGGCTCATGGGCTAAGCTTTTCCGTAAAGCCAGGGATTAAGGCGCCTCCTTCTTTGCAAAATATGTTTAAGGAGCTGCAGGAGGATCTTGGGTGTACGATTCCAAATAACGGGTATTTAGTTCCGTGGGCAGAGCAAGGCGTTCTTTTACTCAATACGGTCTTAACCGTTAGGCAAAATGAGCCCGCTTCCCACAAAGGAAAAGGGTGGGAAATATTCACAAATAGAGTGATTGAAGCATTAAATGAGCGAGAGAAGCCTGTAATCTTTGTGTTGTGGGGTCGGCATGCCCAGGCGAAGCAAGAGCTTATAACGGCACCTCAGCATTACATTTTAACGGCACCTCACCCGAGTCCTTTTTCAGCAAACCGAGGGTTCTTTGGCAGCCGCCCTTTTTCAACGATTAATCGAATACTGAAGGAGCAGGGAGATGAGCCGATCAATTGGCAATTGCCTACATTGCCTTAAAAGGAGGAGTTTAGATGATTCATTCATTGGAATCAAAAGTAAAGCTATCGAATGGTGTTGAAATGCCATGGCTAGGGCTTGGTGTATACAAAGCAGAGCAAGGAGAGGAAGTTATTACGGCAGTTAAAACGGCACTTGAAGTGGGCTATCGTAGCATTGATACAGCGTCGTTCTACCAAAATGAGGAAGGTGTCGGTCAAGCAATTAAGGAGAGCGGTGTTCTGAGGGAAGAGCTGTTTATTACAACAAAGGTATGGAACGATGAACAGGGCTATGACAATACGCTCAAGGCGTTTGAACGAAGCCTAAGAAAGCTTGACCTAGATTATGTCGATTTATACCTGATTCATTGGCCTGTTGTGGAGAAGTATAAAGAGACGTGGCGAGCCTTTGAGGCTTTATACCGTGATGGGCGTGTAAGGGCCATTGGCGTGAGCAATTTTCACATTCACCATCTCGAAGACTTAATGAATATGTCTGAGGTCAATCCGATGGTCAATCAAGTAGAGTTCCATCCATACTTGGTGCAAACAAAACTGCTTGCTTTCTGTCAAGAGCATGATATCCAGCTTGAAGCTTGGCGTCCGTTAACGAAGGGAGATATTTTTGATCATCCCGTTGTACAAGCCTTAGCAGAAAAATACGAAAAATCACCTGCACAGATTTTATTACGATGGAACTTGGAGCATCGGATCGTTACAATTCCTAAATCGGTAACCCGATCCCGAATCATTGAAAACAGTCAAATCTTTGATTTTAGCCTTAGAACTGAAGACGTTGCAAAGCTAGATGCCCTCAATGAAAACCGACGCTACGGTCCAGAGCCCGATGAGATCGATTTTTAATCGGGTGTTCACTTGTTGAAAAAAAGGAAGTCGTGCCTCAATCATTTTTCTTTCGTAAAACGAATGAAAAGGGCATAATAAGAAGAGGAGGGAAGATTTCCTTTCTCTTTTTATTTCAAGAAAAAGAAGGCGATTTTTTATGCTTGGAAAAATCACGTACCTTTTCATTGCCGTTGGAGTTGGCGGCGTTTTTTCGTGGCTTCAGGTTCCTGCAGGTTGGTTGTTAGGTTCACTTCTTGCAGGTATTGTCAGTGCTTTTTTTATTAAAAAAGTGATGCTGTCCGATCGGTTATTTAAATATTCCTTAGCTATGATTGGAGGAAGCATTGGCTTTATGTTAAGGCCAGAGCAATTTCTTCATTACCACACACTGCTTCTTCCTTTCTTATTGACACTTATTTTAACGCTCATTGGGGGATTGTTATTAGGGCGTTTTTTAAAACGTTATTCAGCATTAAATGCGAACACCGCCTTTTTTTGTTGCTTGCCTGGCGGTGCGTCTGAAGTGATTGCGTTAAGCAAAGAGTATGGAGCAGACCAACGCATTGTCGCGGCATTTCACACAACGCGGATCACCTTTTTTGTCTTCACGATTCCACTCGTTGTCGGGTTGTACGTGCCAACAGCAACGGATGTCATTGGTTCGCGGATATCGTGGGGGGAGAGCACGTTAGCCCTTTTAACATTAGCTTGTGTGATGCTACTGACACTTATCTTTAGTAAGTATATTCATTTTCCTGGTGGGGCGCTTTTTTTTGCGATTGGACTGGGCTTTGTTGCTCATCTGCTTTTGCCGACCGTGGAGATGCCCGGCTTTGTGACTGGTATCGCTCAAGGGATTATGGGGGCGATTATCGGTATGCGCTTTGATCGTGACACGTTTATGGAGCTAAGAAACATTGGGGCGGTTAGTGCGTTGACATTGTTGCTTTATTTTGTGATGAGCATGGGATTGGCTCTCGTTTTTTGGGGATTAACTCCAATTGGTTGGTTTACGAGCCTGCTAAGCATTGTACCGGCTGGGGCAGCAGAGATGGCTTCAACCGCAACAGCTCTTGGGATTGAGCCTGCCATGGTTGCAACCTTGCAGATGGCGAGGGTTCTTGCTTTGTTCCTTGCCCTTCCTTTTCTCATTAAATGGTTTGCAACACCTGTAAAAGAAGTGTAAGCAAACATGAAGAAGGGGCTGGGACATAACGAACGTGTATGATTGTAAATGCGAACAATGCATAACCTTAGCGGAGTCTATTTCCGAAGCGAATGCGATGCAGCAACGATCATGACGTTCGGATTTCTCATTAATAAAAACTCTTTTGTCCCAGCCTCTTTTTCCTTTTTCAAATTTTTGCGGCTTACTTGTCATCTTTTAAAAATGCTTTTACCTGCTCGATGCATGCTTTTCGGTCATAGGCATGATAGAGAGAGCATGAAAGGCGAACAGGGTCGCCAAAGAAAAAGCGTTCATATTGCGTTTGCCGCGAACCAAAAGCACTCATTGTTAAATCCCAAGCGAAGCGATAAAGCTGTACTCGATCCCGAGCATTCGCACCAGCTGCTTGCAAGTATTGGTCTAAGTCTTTGCCGATAGCTGAATCAAAATCCTTTTCCGTAGGTAAAGATATATAGCCGCTTGCTCCAAGTAGATGAAGAATTTCCACAAGTCGAGCATACGTTTTTTGAAAATAACTGCAGGCTACACTTAAAGGCTTGGGATCAGGAACCATCGTCCCAAATTTGTTTTTCGTTGCGTTCGTTTCTGCTGAAATAAGAAGAGATTTCATAATTTCATGGGTCATGATCAGCTCGCTTATTTTCTCCTGTATGTGCTGATAATCAGTAATCTGAATGGTTTGCGCTAATAAATCACCGATACCTAACAAGTACTCTGCTTTTACCGCTTGACGACTAATTGCTTGGAACAGGAGCATGATATTTAATTGGGTTTCCTGATACATTTGACCGGCCAGTCGTGAGTTTTGATAGAGAAATACTCGATCCCAAGGAACAAGAACATGATCAAACACAACAATGGAATCCATTTCATCAAAGTGGGTACTTAAGGGATGATCGAATGTGTTTGACGCATGCTTTGCATAGGATTCTCGGCATATAAATTTCAGTCCTGGTGTATTTGATGGAATGGCAAAACCATAGATAAAGGCAGGCTCAACAAAATTTCCCCCGGCTGGGAACACGAGAATTTGATCAGTTAAGCCTCCCTGCGTTGCAAGCAACCGAGCCCCATGAATAACGATTCCTTTATCCGTTTCATCAATCACTTTAGCGGCAATAATGTTATCGTCCGAATACTCCACATAATGGGTCGAGCGATTGACCTGGGGGTTAATAAACGTATGGGTAAAAGAAAGGTCCTGTTTTTTGGCCTGCTCATAGATGGAAAGGATGTTCCATTGAAAAGGTTCTTCAAAAAAGGTATGGGAGGTGCCGAGGGTCATAATGGCTGTATTGAGATAATCAGGTGAACGCCCCATCGTTCCCGCACTCATTCGTGCCAAGCATTGCGTAGCTAGTCGGCGTTTTTTTAACATTTTTTTTGATGTGGGCTGTTCAAATGAAAAACCAATTCGTTCATTTGTTTCAGAGGACTGTCGCGTTAAAAGATCTTGATAGGAAGTGTTATGCTGGAGATCGTATAGTGCCGCTTTTCTTTTTAATATTCCCCGAAACGCAGGATGCTCAGAAAGCTTACCAGTTACCTGCTCCCCCTCAATCCATATTTTGTTTTGCAGCCCGTCAATTCGGTCCACGTACTCTTGTCCTGTAATCATTGACAAGCACCTCATCTCACAATAGAAGTCTCCATATATTTATGTCGAGATGGGAAATACGTGCTTTTCCTACGTCTGTTGTCTTAAAGCGTTAAGGATGGGTACATTTTTTTGCAAAGTGTCCACAATTCTTGTTCGTCAAGGTGCCTGTAGGCTTCGACGATGTTTTTTTGGACAGGCTGATCAATTTCAAAGAGTCGGCCAGCTTGAAGAAATTGTTTGAGCCACGCTGCAGGAAGATCAAGAGCCGAAAGGGAGAGTTCTTTCGTCGATGATGATATCGCAATTGTATGCTGAGACCAACGACCGTTCGTATTGGAAATTTTTCGTTCAAGTAAAGTGACAGTCACTGTAGCTTGTGCATTCTCATCAAATTGGCGAATCCGTAAAAGCAAAGAGTATGGAACAAATACATCGATATACATCGTGCTCAGCCTCTCTATGAAAATATGCATTTATCATAAAGATATTGTAACGTGTTTTTTGTCATTTCGTAAGCAAAATGCTCCACTCTTTAAGCGTAAATTTGTCCTTTCCCTTCTGAAATGAATGGTGAGGATAGGTTTCCTTTCATAAAGGCGGTCCGAGAAAAAGGTCTACCTAGTTTTGTTACTGGACAGAAGAGAAGCTTCGCCCTTATCCATAAAATATGTAAGCGTTTAAACGGAAAATGTCCATTTTAAATGAACGAAATACTATGTAAGCTTTTCTGACATGTTTGTAGATTCAGAAAATAAGAAACGTATAATGAGGATTAACAGTTGATGTTAGCTTAGTTCACGCGAAGATGTTTATTATGTGAGAGGAGAGGTACTATGTCGGAAATGCTACTGATGGACAATTTATGGATTATGATTAGTGCAATTCTCGTATTATTCATGCAAGGGGGCTTTATTCTTTTAGAAGCAGGCTCAACGCGAATGAAAAATGCAGGACATATTGCAGGAAAGACCATATTTACAGTAGGGATTGCGTCACTCGTATACTGGGCTGTTGGTTGGGGCTTCGCGTATGGTGATGGAAATGCATTTATCGGATTATCTGATTTCTTCTTTGGTGATTATTCCACGGCGGATGAAGGATTAGTTGGCTCAGTTGATTTCTTCTTCCAAGTCATGTTTGCAGCGATTGCATTAACGATTGCGCTAGGTGGATTTGCGGAGCGTGCGAAATTATCTGTATACATTATTTTTGCGGTACTATTTACTGCTTTCGTTTATCCGATTGTTGCACACTGGATTTGGGGCGGCGGCTGGTTAGCGGAGCTTGGCAAACAAGATTTTGCTGGTTCAACCGTTGTTCACTTAACTGGAGCAATGGGGGCGTTAGCAGCTACGATTCTATTAAAGCCACGTCTTGGTAAATTTAACAAGGACGGATCATCCAATGATTTAGCAGGACACAACCAAGTTTATACAGCTTTAGGGGTCTTAATTCTTTGGGTCGGTTGGTTTGGTTTTAATGGTGGTAGTACATTTGGCGTTGCGGATGCATTCTTTGGTTATGTTGCACTTAATACCCAGCTTGCAGCAGCAGCAGGTGCAGTGGCAGCACTATTTATTGCTTGGTCTTTATCAGGAAAAGCAGATGTTCCAACAATGTTAAATGGTGCTCTTGCTGGTCTTGTTGCAATCACCGCATCTTGTGCTTTTGTTGCACCTTGGGCTGCTGTCATTATCGGTACAATCGGTGGTTTAATTGTTTACTTTAGCATGAAGTTCTTTGACAAAGCGAAAATTGATGACCCAATCTTTGCTCTTTCTGTCCACGGTGTCGCCGGGGTGTGGGGAACAATTTCTACAGGTTTCTTTGCAACACCTGAACTTGCAGCTATGAATGGCGGTCAAGCCGGATTGTTCTATGGCGGAGGATTCGCGCAATTAGGTGTTCAATCACTAAGTGTTGTCGTATGTGGTCTCTTTGCCTTTGTTGCTTCGTATGTGCTGCTTCTCATTACAAAATCAGTTGTTGGTGGCTTACGTGTTACAGAAGAAGAGGAAATCATGGGACTTGACCTCAGTGAGCACGGTAGTTATGGTTACCCTGAAAGCATGCAATCAACTTCACAAAAAACTGGAGCGTAAAAATGGCACACATCCAATCTTATCAACCATCCGATGAGATGGATCGACGATTTGAACGTTTCGAAGAGATTCGAGATTATCGAACAGAGCAGCTGAAACAAGTACGACTCAATCATCAAGCTTTAAATCAGTGTCACGACATCATCATGAAGCAAACCGTACTTTTGGCGATGAAACAAACGGAAAGTGAGTTGGGGCCACCCCCTACTCACTTTGTGTTCTTTGTAATGGGAAGTGCAGGAAGAACGGAGCAGTCTGTGCTGAGCGACCAAGATCACGGCATCATCTATGAAAATGTGGAGCACCAACATTATTTTTTAGCCCTCGGTGCCAACATTGAAGAAGGTCTTGTCAAAGCTGGATACGAGCGCTGTGACGGCATGGTGATGGCCTCCAATCCTCGGTGGTGTAAGGAAAAAACCGCTTGGAAAAATCAGCTGCAGCAATGGATTGAAACGGACACATGGGAATCGTTGCGCTATTTGCTGACCTTTTTTGATTCCCGTTCATTAGTAGGGACAGAAGAATTGCTTTACGAGGCAAAGCACTCACTTCTTACCGTCGTAGAGGAAGATGATAATGGATATTTCCTGAAACGAGTGGTTGAAAACACTGGGCGCTTTAAAAGGGGTGTCGGTCTCTTTGGGCAATTGCTCGTCGAAACAGGAGGAGAGTTTAAAGGGTTATTTGACCTTAAACGTGTAGCTTTTTTCCCTTATGTCAATGCATTACGCATTCTGGCTTTAAAAGAGCATGTTCTTGAACCATCGACGATTGGTCGTTTCAACCGTTTAGCTGATGCGTATCAGCTACAAGCTTATCAAGCATCATTTGAAGCACTATTGGATAAACGGTTGAAATGGCAGCAAGGGATTGAAGCGTATGAACGGATCCACTATCTCAATTTGAAGCGGTTATCGAAGGATGAAAAGAGACAGTTGAAAAAGCTCACAAAAGAGGGGCAAAGGCTCTACCGCAATGTGGAGAAACATGTGATAAAAGGATGGTCTGCATGGTGATGAATCATATGGTCCAACTCATGAAACAGCTTTCAACAAAGCTGAGTCCGACGATTTATACGTCTGCACAACAACAGTCGAGTGCCCAACAGTTATCCTATATGCGGCAGCTGCAACGGGAATTGAAGCGGGAAGATGTACTCGATATCCCGCTTGCAAAGCTGCCAGTAGTCGTCTTTGATTTGGAAACCAGTGGTTTTTATCCTGATAAAGGGGACCGGATTTTATCCATTGGAGCGGTGAAGGTGACGGGAGAAATGATACAAGAGGATCAATTTTTTTATTCCTGTGTGCGTTCAGAACAGCTTCCGTCTGCAGAGATTTTGGCGTTAACAGGTTTGAAAAAAGAAGAGCTGGAGGAGGCCCCACCACTGGGAGAAGTCCTGCAGCAATTTTATCGATTTGTCCGTCACTCGACGCTTGTCGCTCATCATGCAAGTCATGAAAAAGCCTTTATGTCCCATGCCACATGGCAGACGTTAAAGCTGCCGTTTCAGCATCGAATCATTGATACATCGTTTTTAACAAAGGTAGTGGCCCCAAAAGAAACGCTCGTAAGCTTGGATGATTGTTGCGCGTATTATGGGATTCCTGTAGCGGATCGTCACCATGCTCTTCATGACTCACTAATGACGGCAAAGCTTTGGAAGGCTTCGATTTCCGAAGTGCAGCAAGCAGGATATGAGACGTTGCGAGACATCTATTTGTTTCTAGCAAAGGGGCGAACAACGAGGATATAGCAGAAGGAGGGGGGAGGCATGAAAAACGAAATTCCTCGTCATGTTGCAATGTTTCCAATTAGTGTCGTAAAAGAAATGACAAACTTAACTGCTAGACAAATTCGATACTACGAGGAACAAGGGCTCATTACGCCAGAACGGAATGAAGGGAACCAACGGTTGTTTTCATTAAACGACATTGCTCGATTTATGGAAATCAAATCCTATATCGACGAAGGCGTAAATATTGCAGGAATCAAGGCGGTTTTTGCTTCCAAGCAACAAAAAAAGAACACGAGCGCCGAAAAAGCAGGAATAGACATGACATCAAGAGAATGGCAACGAGTCATGGATCGTCTTGTTGCAAAAAAAGGCAACCGTTCAACGTAGACGTGGCGGTTGTTTTTTCTGTGGAAAAGGGGACGGAGCTTCCGTGCAAGCCGCTAAAACGAAGAAGCGCCTCCGCTCACACCCCTTGATTGAAAGGTTACACAGCGTTACTAGACGAATTTGTTTTCATCCTTGTGGTAAGAATGAGCAGTCCATGCGGATTTGAGTGGAAAAGGGGACGGAGCTTCCGTGCAAGCAAGCTAAAACGAAGAAGGGCTTCCGCTCACACTGCCTTGACCTGAAATGGTGCACAGAATGATCGGCGGAACTCATTTTCATCCGAGTGGGAAGAGCGAGCCGTTCATGAATGTATCTGTAGAGAAAAAGGAGTTAAAGGAACTGGGTGGCAGGTATGTTTCTCAAATGCTATGCTAGGAGAAAATGATGCCATAATGAGGTGATAGCTGTGAATATTTCAGGAGATTCCGTGATTCGGCAAATGGAAGTCCAGCTTGAACGTTTAAAACTGTCAATGAAAGCAGGCGATGAACGTCAAGTGAAAGAGCATGCTGCGGTGCTCAAGGGATATTGTAACTTATTTATCGATAGCTCAAATGAAGATAAACCACCAGCTGGAGTGCAATCACATCAGGCGGTGATGGCACAGTCATACTTTAGCAAGTCTGTGCTCCCTCCCACGTCTCCCAAGACAGAAAAAAATGAAGGGGACCAGGGAGGAAGCCTCCTGGACTTTTAGCGATCAGGATTTTTCCACTCCACGAGCACTGCATGATTTAGTGATTCATCATCATCTACGTAGTTTTCCAGGACTTGCAGAGGGGTTAAGCCTTGTTTGATCATAAACGTGAGAACAAGGTCTGTTTTTTCTCCTTTATTGACCGCTTTTACATAGTCTTCTGCTGTCATTTTATGGGCAAAATGATGGTAATCAGGAATCCGGCAACCTGCTAAGAATCTCGTTAATCCAAGTCTTTTAACAAGATCTTTTCTCGCTTCATAAAGGGCGCGGGCAATCCCTTGACCACGGTAGCTTGGGCGTACACAAACATCAATTCCATAAAGGCTATCTCCGTCAGGTTGATGGCTCTTCTTAATGTATCCGCCATCTGCTATCTCTTCCCATGTGTGAGGCTTGCCGTCGTATTGAATGATGAGAGAGGTTGCTGAGCCAACAACAACACCATCAATTTCAGCAAGCATAGCTCCTTCGGGAAACGTCTCAACATGTGCAGCAATTTGCTCACGGCTCCACCAAAGCTCTTCAGGGAACGGTGGTGGGAAGGCCTCTTTTTGAACGGCAAGTAAGCCTTCAAAATCATCAA
>NZ_ANNK01000007.1 GCF_000334155.1 Halalkalibacterium ligniniphilum
CGCTCACACCCCTTGATTGAAAGGTTACACAGCGTTACTAGACGAATTTGTTTTCATCCTTGTGGTAAGAATGAGCAGTCCATGCGGATTTGAGTGGAAAAGGGGACGGAGCTTCCGTGCAAGCAAGCTAAAACGAAGAAGGGCTTCCGCTCACACTGCCTTGACCTGAAATGGTGCACAGAATGATCGGCGGAACTCATTTTCATCCGAGTGGGAAGAGCGAGCCGTTCATGAATGTATCTGTAGAGAAAAAGGAGTTAAAGGAACTGGGTGGCAGGTATGTTTCTCAAATGCTATGCTAGGAGAAAATGATGCCATAATGAGGTGATAGCTGTGAATATTTCAGGAGATTCCGTGATTCGGCAAATGGAAGTCCAGCTTGAACGTTTAAAACTGTCAATGAAAGCAGGCGATGAACGTCAAGTGAAAGAGCATGCTGCGGTGCTCAAGGGATATTGTAACTTATTTATCGATAGCTCAAATGAAGATAAACCACCAGCTGGAGTGCAATCACATCAGGCGGTGATGGCACAGTCATACTTTAGCAAGTCTGTGCTCCCTCCCACGTCTCCCAAGACAGAAAAAAATGAAGGGGACCAGGGAGGAAGCCTCCTGGACTTTTAGCGATCAGGATTTTTCCACTCCACGAGCACTGCATGATTTAGTGATTCATCATCATCTACGTAGTTTTCCAGGACTTGCAGAGGGGTTAAGCCTTGTTTGATCATAAACGTGAGAACAAGGTCTGTTTTTTCTCCTTTATTGACCGCTTTTACATAGTCTTCTGCTGTCATTTTATGGGCAAAATGATGGTAATCAGGAATCCGGCAACCTGCTAAGAATCTCGTTAATCCAAGTCTTTTAACAAGATCTTTTCTCGCTTCATAAAGGGCGCGGGCAATCCCTTGACCACGGTAGCTTGGGCGTACACAAACATCAATTCCATAAAGGCTATCTCCGTCAGGTTGATGGCTCTTCTTAATGTATCCGCCATCTGCTATCTCTTCCCATGTGTGAGGCTTGCCGTCGTATTGAATGATGAGAGAGGTTGCTGAGCCAACAACAACACCATCAATTTCAGCAAGCATAGCTCCTTCGGGAAACGTCTCAACATGTGCAGCAATTTGCTCACGGCTCCACCAAAGCTCTTCAGGGAACGGTGGTGGGAAGGCCTCTTTTTGAACGGCAAGTAAGCCTTCAAAATCATCAAGCGTATAAGGGCGAACGATCACGTTTTTCATTTGTTTCTCCTTTCGTTTTTCAGCAATGTATGATCTTTTGTTTTTTTTTTTTCGAAACCTTCGAGGACTGTATGCGAAGCATGTTTGTTAAAGTATACAAAATCCGCCGTTTTTTTTCACGGAATTTAGTGCTCCTTTCTCCTGCGAAAAGAGGATGGCATCCGTTCAAGCTGATGAAATAACGAAGCCCTTCCGCTCACATCAATGCACAGAATGGCCTGATGAGCTCGTGTTCATTCGTGTGAGAAGGGCAAACTGTTCATACAGGTTTCTTCATATCCTTGTCTATGGTATGCTAAAAAGGGGATTAGATTAGAAAAGGAGAATTCTTATGGCGAAATTGTTTTTGATCATAGGAAGTATTGTGATGGCATTGTCTGTTGTAATTGGGGCCTTTGGTGCACATGGATTAGAGCCTCGTTTATCAGAACGGATGATGAAAAATTATCAAACGGGTGTTCAGTATCATATGATTCATGGAATCGGCTTATTGCTTGTCGGTGTTGTCGCGTTAAAAATGGCACCATCAAGCTTGCTTAATGGAGCGGGCTGGAGTTTTCTTATTGGGATTCTTTTGTTTTCAGGAAGCCTGTACACGATGGCTCTAACAGGGGTAACGAAGCTTGGTGCGATAACGCCCATTGGGGGGTTAGCATTTATTGCTGGATGGATCCTGCTACTGGTTTCAGTAATGCGAGGACTTTAAATAGCAACAAAGAGCAGCGTTTTTGACGCTGCTCTTTGTTTTTTTGGAAAGGGTCTTCGCTACAGGTTAAGGAGCAAAGAAGTTTGTTCATCTCTACCATCTAAATCATTAAATGGGACACAGACTCATTTTATGAACTTGTTTCCTTTCCGGGTAAGGAGAGCAAACCACTGAGAATACTTCTTATCCCTTAACGGGGAGGATATTGGGCAGTTGGAGAGATTCCAGTAGGAAACGGATACTCATATTCGAGTGGTTCATCAAAGACAATGTAATCAAGATTAACCATGAGAAGAATATAGTATTGTCCGGTTTCAGGGTCGCTAAGGATAATGTGATCACGTCCGGCTTCCTCCACTCGACCACTAAAGACCATTGCATTCCATCGGTCGTTATTCTCGAATGTCATGTAGACAGTAGCTCGCTTGCCTCGATTGCGCCGTAAAATGTTTTCAATATACGATTGCTCTAACGGCATCAACCCTGACATTTGAGGCATCATAGATTGCTGTGCCATTTGTTGCTGTACAAAGCCTGGCACTGGATAGCTTTGCACCTGAGCTTGAGGGTAAGGCTGTTGTTGCGTTTGCGAAATTTGAGGGATTTGCGCTGCTTGGCTAGGCATCATATGCTGTGGATACATTTGACCCGTTTGACCACTGTAGCGGTACCCGTAACCATATTTCGGTTGTTGCTGTCCATATGGCTGCTGACTGTTTTTTTGATTTTTCGGTTCTTCACTCATGTTTGTTCGCTCCTTTTCTTAAAGTGGTTAAGCCACTTGTTGATTTTGAAAAAGTTGTGAAGATAACTCGCTTTTATGGCCTAGTACGTACCATATACAGACGGGCAAACAGAAGCGAGAGGCGCAAAAAAGCAGTGAGATTTATAGCGACCAGTATTCCATTGTCCAAACCATTGGGCAGGGCAGTCGCCATCAGGTCTGAAGAACCAAAGGGCAAACTCGGCAGGGTGATAGCGTTCTCCATTAATTAGCTTTTGAGCAAGGCGCTTTTCCTGTTCTCTTGCTCTTTGGTAAAAATATCCTTTTTGTACGGCTTCAAAGCCGCCAGGTGATTGAAAGACCATTTGTTCAACTGTTCGAATGTCAGTAAAATCTAGACAGCTTGCACGAACACGATTGACCATGACATTTCCAGCACATAGCATCCCGATCTCTCCATCTCCTTCTGCCTCTGCACGCATGAGTCTGGCTAATAACTCAACATCACTAGATGACGTTTTTATAACAGCCAATCAAACACCTCCTTCTCTAAGCAAGTACGCTCGTGGTGAGAGCTGTTTGTATCTCATAAAATAGATAAACATGTGAAACATGAAAATAAGCAGTTAGTTCACGATATGATAGAGGAAAGTGCACTATTCCAATTTTTTGGAGGAAAAGAAGGGAACTTCACAAGAGGAGAAAGGTAACAAAAAAACAAGCTGGATTTCCTCCAGCTTGTCGCTATTGCTCTTATACGTAGAAATATTGAGGGATCGTCTCAGGTGTAAGAATGTTGCCCACATAGAAGGAGCCAAACTCACCGTAGCGAGCGGAGACTTCATCAAAGCGCATTTCATAGACAAGCTTTTTAAATTGAAGCACGTCATCCGCAAATAGTGTGACGCCCCATTCCCAATCATCAAAGCCAACAGAACCAGTAATAATTTGCTTTACCTTGCCAGCGTAGCTTCGGCCGATAAGTCCATGACTGCGCATAAGCTCGCGGCGTTCGCTCATTGGAAGCATATACCAGTTATCATTTCCTTCTCGGCGCTTATCCATTGGGTAGAAGCAGACATGATTAGCCTTTGGCAAGGTTGGATACAGACGGGCACGGACATGAGGGTTTTCATAAGGATCGCTACCATCATCTCCAGCCATATAGTTACTTAGCTCAACTACGGACACGTAAGAATACGTCGGGATCGTGAATTCAGCAAATCGTGTTTTGTTGAAGGCTGTTTCAATTTCATTAAGCTCTTCCATGGTTGGGCGCAAAAGCATCATCATGATGTCAGCTTTTTGACCGACAATCGAATAGATCGCATGACTACCTTCGTTGTTAGCCTCTGTCACTGTCCACTTTTCAATGAGAGCAAGAAATTCGTTTAGCACCTGTTGTCGCTCTTCTGTAGAAAGGGCTTTTAATGCTGGCCAGTTAATCGTACGGAAGTCATGTAAGCAATACCAGCCGTCTAATGTTTTAGCAGCTTCATTCATTTGTTAACACTCCTTTATGTTGCCTGAAAAGGCGCTCGTTCAATCGTATAAATCTCTACTACGTAACTATACCATAAGTTGAAAAGGCGGAAAAAGTAAGATGGCGAACGTGTCGCTATTTCGTAATATGTTGATAAACAAAACTAGGCTTTTTGCCAAGTCCTTCATAGCTTGCTTGTACGGAAGCTCCGTCCCCTTTTCCACAGAAAAGAAGGCAGGTCTAATAACAAAAGACCAGCCTTCTCCATGAATAAGATCCGTATATTAGGGTGATTTTTTCACAAATTTTTCAATGGCCGCACGATGCTCCTTTGTCTCACCAGCTTGTCGTTGGGTTGCCACTTCCATTTCAAGTACTTCAGCAAGGCTGTGCTCAAAGCTGTCTCTAAACGTTTGCTTCATTAAACCAAAAGCCTCAAGCGGTGTATGAAGGAGCTGATTGACGAGCTCATCAGGAGAGCCAATTTTGTTGATGAGGTTAATGCGGTAGGCTTCCTCCGCCGCAATTGGGTCCCCAAGCGCCAGTTCCATCGCTTTTCCAAAACCAATGAGTCGAGGTAGAAAGTAGGATGCTCCTGCATCTGGAACGAGACCAATTTTTAAAAAGCCAAGCCCAAGCCTTGCGTCATATGCTGCAACGCGGTAATCGCAAGCAAGAGCGATGCTAAGGCCAGCTCCAACAGCAATTCCATTTATGTAGGCGACAATTGGCTTTTGAATGTTGACCATCTGAAGGATAAGGCGGTTGTATGTCTCTCGTAAGTAGTGACCATAATCAAATTGTTCAAGCTTATCGAGAGGTATGCTCTTTAGATCGGCCCCTGCACAAAAGGAATCGCCGCTTCCTTGCAGGACGATCACATGGACGTTATCATCAAGGTTTGCTTGATCAAATGCAGTAAAAAGCGCTTCATGCATTGCCTCATTTAATGCATTTTTTACTTCGGGGCGATTTAATGTAATGGTGGCAATATTTTCGTTCACCTCGTATTGAACGATTTCGTTTGACAATGGCTTCACGCTCCTTTTTAATGTAAGAACTTATCATGATGTGGTTGCGCTCTAACATTCAATCCCATACCATAAGTACTTCGATACATATTCGAAAAATCCTTTGGTTATTCTATGTGTAATTCCTGTTTCGAACAAGAATAATAGGGAATAACATAAGATATCATGGTGTAAAAAAGAACAATTGTTTACAATATTTCTACTTTTACGTTCTTGAGCAGAATGGTTTATTTTTCTTTGGAAGAGGAGTATTCTTGATATGTGATTAATTGATCAAACTAGGAGGAATTAAAACGTGAGTGATCTTTTTCGTGACATTCAAGAACAAGTGAAGCGCCACCAGCCAACGATTGTGTTACCTGAAGGAACGGACGAGCGAGTTTTAGAAGCTGCGGCAAACTTGGCTAAGGACGAAGTGGTGAAGCCTATCCTTGTTGGGAATGTCGCTGAAGTTCAAGGGAGAGCAGAAGAGCTAAATCTTAACCTTGGGCAAGTTACAATTTTAGACCCTAAGACGTATGATGCGTTTGATGATATGGTTTCTGCCTTTGTCGAAAGAAGAAAAGGAAAAGAAACAGAAGAAACCGCACGAGAAAAATTGCTTGATGTTAATTATTTCGGCACGATGCTTGTATACATGGGAATTGCGGATGGTCTAGTAAGTGGAGCAGCGCACTCAACAGGAGATACGGTTCGACCTGCCTTGCAAATCATCAAAACGCAACCAGGTATTAAAAAAACATCCGGTGTGTTTGTGATGGTAAAAGACAATCAAAAGTTCGTTTTCGGTGATTGTGCCATTAACATTGCGCCAAATAGTGAAGAATTAGCGGAGATTGCGATTGCAACGGCAGAAACGGCAAAAGTATTTGGGCTAGAGCCCAAGGTAGCCATGCTTAGCTTTTCCACGAAAGGATCGGCTTCATCGATCGAAACAAAGAAAGTAGCTGAAGCAACAAAGCTTGCGCAACAGCTACGACCTGATCTCGTCATTGATGGGGAGTTCCAATTTGACGCAGCGTTTGTGCCAGCTGTTGCACAGAAAAAAGCACCAGATTCACCTTTAAAAGGAGAAGCGAATGTCTTTATTTTTCCAAGCTTAGAATCAGGTAATCTTGGCTACAAAATTGCACAGCGTCTCGGTGGGTATGATGCGATTGGTCCGATCCTTCAAGGATTGAACAAGCCAGTCAATGACCTCTCGCGCGGATGTAATGCTGCTGATGTCTATAAGCTTTCTCTCATTACCGCTATGCAATCCATTAACCAAAGGGTGACAATTTAAATTGATAACGAGGTGGTTGCAACCACCTCGTTTTTTTACATTGTGATAATCTTTTCATTTCGACTTTTCATCCGCTCAATATGCTGGAGAAAGAGCCCCTGTTCGTGTTCGGATAGAGGTGCTGTGTGAAGGTCTGCTCCAGCCATCTTCATCGTACTCAAAGCGCAGGCCATGACGTCTTGAACGGTCAGTGGCTGCTGTAAAAGCTCTGACAAGGAGGCCATCGTTTCAGGGACGATTTGCGGATAGGCGAATTTCGGCTCCTTCCCATTTACAGAAAGCTCATAAAAGCGTCGAATCATCTCTGCTCGCTTTGCGCCGCTTCCCCTCACACATAAATAAATTTGAACAGCGACACCACCACGCATGCGCCGCTGTGAAATTCCGGCAAATTTTTTCCCGCCAATGCTTAAATCATAGCTTCCTGGGCAATAGGAGCCGACAATTTCTCTTGCTTCAATTTGCTGATTAAAAGAAGAAAACATTTGTTTGATCAAATTGTACATAAGCTCGTACCCTTCATCGATCGTAAAGCCCTTTTTCTCCTTTACAATAAGGGAAAGATTTAATACGTCTTCATCAAGAACTACAGCAAGGCCGCCTGAATTTCGGATGATTACCTGTTGGCCCTGACTTTGTAAGTAACGTAAGCCCTCATCAATATCAGGCAAACGACTATCTTGAATCCCGAGAACAACCGTATGATGATGAACCCATGCACGAAGCGTGGCTGACCCATTTTCCTGTCCGATCATCGTACAAAAGGTATCATCATAGGCAAAGGATTCAAGTGCGTTAAATAAGGGGCCGAGCGTTGTATGATCAATAAATCGCCATGGCTGTTGCAAATATTGGTCGAATCGTTCATTCATCGCAGTTTACACACCTCGACTTTATCATTGACGTTATTATAGCACGGATTCAGTTGCCACCCACCAGGATTTCCAGATTGCGTTATAGTAGAAATATGATATACTAAAGGATGGTCTGTTAAAAGAACTTAATTAACATGTGTTTATTATAGAGTGAAAAAATGTAGAAAGGACAGGGAAAACGATGGCAAATGAATTTCGTATTTGTGATGAGTGCCAAGCGACCAACATAAAAACGCTGCTTCCTCGTCTGAAAAAGCTGGACCCGGATGCGGCCATTGACATTCGTTGTCAATCGTATTGTGGGCCTGGTCGTAAAAAATCATTTACCTTTGTAAATAATCGACCAGTCTCAGCGCCTGATGAAGATCAGCTAATAGATAAAATTATGAAAAAGTTAAAATAAAAGTCAAACTGACTCATGAAGGGAGGATTAGCCTTTGTGAGTCAGTTTTCACATTTCGATCATTTTTATTGCTGATTCAAAAGAGGGATTTTGTTAAAATTAGTTTTACTTCCTTTTAAAAGGGTAAAAGTCTTTACTTTTGTTTTTCTTCTTTTGTTGAGGCTTTAAATAAATAATTGGTTGCGTGTTGATGTGTAAGAGCAGTTAATGGGCATTTGGCAACTTCAACAAGTACCAAAGAACTACAACGTAGAAGGAGAGATGTCGATGAACTTGACGAAACAAATTATTATTGCACTAGTCTTAGGGGTAGCTGTTGGTTTAGGCTTTAACATTCTTGCGCCTAATTTATTTGTACCCGTTGATACGTATTTTTTCACACCTCTTGGTCAACTTTTCTTAAAGGCTATAACCATGCTTGTAGTACCTCTTGTCTTCTTTTCGATTGTCCTTGGAACAGCTGGTTTGGGTGATCCGAAAAAGCTTGGTCGCATTGGGACAAAAACGGTAGGATTCTTTTTAGTTACGACGGCACTTGCTCTTATTATTGCTCTTGCACTAGCCCTAATTATTCGACCAGGACAAGAAGGGTTAATGGCGCAAGGAGATCAAGGATTCGAGGCTCAAGAGCCACCTCCAGTGATGGAGACGTTGTTAAACATTATCCCGACGAATCCTGTCGATGCCCTTGCGTCAGGGGATATGCTACAAATTATTACGTTTGCAGTACTTGTTGGATTTGCTATAGCTATGCTTGGTGAAAGAATGAGTGGTGTCCTTAAACTAATGGACCAAGGGAATGAAATCATGATGTTTTTAGTAACGCTCGCTATGAAGCTCGCTCCATATGGTGCCTTTGCTCTGATTGCTTCAGCCTTAGGGAAGCAAGGAATAGAAGCGTTATCTTCCATGGGAATGTACATGATCTGTGTCGTTCTCGGACTTATTATTCATACTGGAGTTGTTTACTCTGGGGCTGTTTATTTCTTAGGGAAAATGAGCCCGCTTAAATTCTTTAAAGGCTTCTTCCCTGCGATGACCGTTGCGTTTAGTACCTCAAGTAGTAATGCAACACTGCCTGTATCGATGAAAGCAGCTCAGGAAAACCTTGGTGTTTCAAAACAAATTTCAGGCTTTGTGCAGCCACTTGGCGCAACCATTAATATGGATGGGACGGCGATTATGCAAGCAGTCGCGACCGTATTTATTGCCCAAGTCTATGCTGAGCAATTAACAATGGGTGATTTGCTTACAGTTATTCTAACAGCAACGCTTGCAAGTATTGGGACTGCAGGTGTACCAGGGGTTGGAATGATCATGCTCGCAATGGTTCTTCAATCAGTTGGTTTACCTGTGGAAGGAATTGCTCTCGTTCTTGCTGTTGATCGTATTCTCGATATGCTCCGTACAACAGTGAATATTACAGGGGATGCAGCATGTGCTGTCTATGTAGAGCGCACTGAAGGCGGCAAGTCTGAAGCAAGTGAACCTTCAAAAGCGTAAAATTAAATGGATAATGTAATATTTAGCTTTTGTTGAGATTGTATGATTTGGATTAATACTTTGAAATAAGCAGCTTCTTTTAGCTGCTTATTTTTGTGGAAAAGGGGACGGAGCTTCAGTTCAAGTTGATGAAACGAAGAAGCGCCTCCGCTCATGAAGGTTTTTGTGGGATTGTTTATTTTCAAGGTAAGCGGGAATCGATGCATCGTCAATATTTTACTAGGTATCATAGGATTTGCTTCATTTATTCGATATAATAGTGGTATGAATTGGACCGAATGAGAGGGAATGTCATGACCAAACCGTATTACGGCAAATTAGATGAAGAAAAAGTATTCAAAGATCCGGTTCACCGCTACATTCATGTTCGTGATGAACTGATTTGGGAGTTGATCGGAACGAAAGAATTTCAGCGCTTGCGCCGTGTTCGCCAGCTTGGTACGACCTTCCTTACGTTTCACGGGGCGGAACATACTCGTTTTAATCATTCCTTAGGGGTGTATGAGATTACAAGACGCATTCTCGAAGTATTTAAAGGGCGACCTCACTGGAATGAGGAGGAACGCTTGCTTGCCCTATCAGCGGCCTTGCTTCATGACTTAGGCCATGGCCCCTTTTCCCACTCGTTTGAGAAAGTGTTTCATACTGATCATGAGGAATGGACACGTGAAATTATTCTAGGTGATACAGAAATAAACCGAGTGCTTGCACGTGTAGAACCGAGCTTCCCAAAAAATGTTGCTGATGTGATTGAAAAAACGTACTCCAACAAGCTTGTCACGAGCATTATTTCAAGTCAAATTGATGCTGATCGCATGGATTATTTGCAACGGGATGCTTACTATACAGGTGTGAGCTACGGACATTTTGATATGGAGCGAATTTTGCGTGTCATGCGGCCGATGGAAGATCAGGTTGTGATTAAACAAAGCGGCATGCATGCTGTTGAAGATTACATTATGAGCCGGTATCAAATGTACTGGCAAGTGTATTTCCATCCAGTAACGCGAAGCGCAGAAGTGATTTTGAGTCAAATTTTTAAGCGGGCGAAAGAGCTTTATGAACAAGGATATACGTTCAAACAGAAACCGGAGCATTTTTATTCCTTTTTTAGTGGAAATGTAAGCTTAGCTGATTATTTGCGACTAGATGAGTCGATAACCATGTATTATTTTCAAATTTGGCAGGAAGAAGAGGATCGCATTTTGCGTGATCTTTGTGTAAGATTCCTAAATAGACGTTTGTTTAAATATGTCGAATTTAATCCGAACTTACAAATGAATGACTGGCCACGCTTAAGACAATTGTTTTTACAGGCCGATTTAAATCCTGACTATTATTTAGTGGTCGATTCCTCGTCTGATCTTCCCTATGATTTTTATCGACCAGGGGAAGAGGAGGAGCGGCTGCCCATTCACCTTGTGATGCCGAACGGAAAGCTAAGGGAGCTCTCTCGAGAGTCTGAGGTCGTTGAAGCCATCTCAGGGAAAAAACGAACGGACCATAAGCTGTACTTTCCACTCGACTGTTTAGAGGACGAGCGTGAGCATAAAGAGACGAAACGAGAAATACGGAAACTATTGATGAAGTAAGGGGGAGAAGGGGTTGCTGAAAGAGCATGCAAAATTGATGGCACTGTTCCTGCAAGCAGAAGAAGTTGTAGGTCGAAAAAAGCTGCAAAAAATCGTCTACATTGCGAAAAAATTAAACGTTCCATTCTCTGAACGGTATAAGTTCCATATGTTCGGTCCTTATTCTGAAGAGTTGACGTTGCGGATTGAGGAGCTTTGCAATCTTGGCTTTTTACTTGAAATAAAAGAAGACAAAGGAAATTATTATCAATATCGTTATTCCCTTTCAGAAGAAGGGAAGAGGTTTTTACAGTTTTATGAGTTTGATCTTCCGGAAGTGAAGGAACTTGTCCGTGACATGAACGAGCAAAGCTCTCGTTTTTTAGAGCTTGTCTCCACCTTGCTTTATTTTGAAGAACTTCCTCAAGAAGATGTAAAAGAGAAAGTATTTACGCTAAAACGAAAGCAAAACTACAGTGAGAGCGACATTGAAGAGGCATTAGCTTATATTGCTAGATTAAAAGAAAGACAGCATTAAAAGGACAAGCCCATTCCAAGTTGGAGTGGGCTTGTTTTTGGTTACAGGGAAATAATCTCTCTGTTATAAACTGACTCAAAAGTCCATAACACGGACGATTGAGTCTAAATTTATTAAAAATTAAAAGAGTGTCAGATATTCTGCCCATATTTTTCATTTTTTTTAAGTAATTTTCCTTATTTTAATTGAATTTTTAATTTAATTAGAATATTATTAATGAAATGTTGGTTTCGAATTATGAAAAATATAAGGAGATTTGAAATTTGAATTCAATTATTGAAATCAAGGATTTGCAGATTGCCTTTAGAACTGATAGTCGTGATGTAACGGTTATCGATAATGTGAACTTCAGAGTTGACAAGGGTGAAACGCTAGGAATCGTTGGAGAATCTGGTTGTGGGAAAAGTGTGACGTCGATGTCGATTATGGGTTTACTACCCCCTATTGCAAAGGTTACGAAAGGCAGCATTAAGTTAAAAGACCGAGAATTAGTAGGAATGAGTAAAAAACAGCTTCGATCTGTTCGAGGAAAAGAAATTGCAATGATCTTTCAAGAGCCAATGACCTCGCTGAATCCTGTTTATAACATTGGTAAACAAATAATAGAGCTCATATTGAATCACCGTAAAGTATCAAAAAAAGAGGCAAAAGCTCATGCGTTAGAGATGCTAAAGCTTGTTGGAATACCACGGCCTGAAGAAGTAATTAATGAATATCCGCATCAGCTTTCAGGGGGGATGCGACAACGGGTCATGATTGCCCTTGCCATGTCTTGTAATCCAGAAGTGCTTATTGCAGATGAGCCGACAACAGCACTTGATGTCACAATTCAGGCACAAATCCTAGAGCTTATGAAGGATCTTCAAAAAAAGTTAGGTATGTCCATTATTTTAATTACTCACGATCTTGGTGTAGTAGCAGAAATGTGTGATCGTGTCGTTGTTATGTATGCTGGACAGGTTGTTGAAGAGTGCACAATCGAGCAGCTCTTTACAAAGCCTCATCATCCTTATACGGAAGGGCTTCTAGCATCTGTGCCTAATATGGAAGAAGAACAAGAAACTTTAACGTCTATCCCTGGAACAGTTCCAAGCCCTGGTGAAATGCCAAAAGGATGTCGTTTTGCAGAGCGTTGCCCTTACGTTCTTGATCGTTGTTTTGAAAAGGTACCTGAATTGTTTGTGCTTGGTCCTAATACGAAATCGCGATGTTGGTTGAATGAACCTAGTGAGTCAGGGGGAGTGCAATGAGTGAAAAAAACGTTTTGCTAGAAGTTAAAGGCTTGAAAAAGTATTTCCCGATTAAAGGAGGCATCTTTGGAAAGAAAGTACTTAAGCATGTAAAAGCAGTTGAAGATGTTTCGTTTTCAGTTTACCAAGGAGAAACATTTGGAATTGTTGGAGAATCAGGCTGCGGAAAATCTACAACTGGACGGGCTATTCTCCGTCTCTTGGAGCCTACAGAAGGTCAAGTCCTTTTTGATGGAGTAGATTTAGCAAACTTGTCAACAAAAGAGATGAGGAAAAAAAGAAAAGATTTGCAAATTGTTTTTCAGGACCCTTTTGCTTCGTTAAATCCGCGTATGAAAATTAGTAAAACCATTGAAGAGCCTATGAATATTTTTGATATTCATGATGAAAAAGAGAGGAAAATAGAAGTCCGGAAATTAATGGAGAGAGTTGGTTTGAAACCAGAATATGTAAATCGTTATCCTCATGAGTTTAGTGGAGGACAACGGCAGCGAATTGGCATTGCACGTGCCTTATCCGTCCAGCCAAAGCTTATTATCGCAGATGAACCGGTTTCTGCCCTAGATGTATCCGTTCAATCCCAAGTATTAAATTTAATGAAGGAACTTCAACGCGAGTATGGACTTACATACGTTTTTATTTCTCATGACTTAAGCGTTGTTAAACATTTATGTGACAGAATTGGAGTTATGTATTTAGGAAATATGATAGAGCTCTCCAATAAGACTGACTTGTACGAGGAGCCTTTGCATCCTTATACAAAGGCCCTTTTATCAGCTGTACCAACACCTAGTTTAAAAGAAAAGCGCGAACGAATTATCCTAAAAGGAAGTGTGCCAAGTCCATCAAATCCACCTTCAGGGTGTGTTTTCCATACAAGATGCACAGATTGTATGGACATATGTAAAGTTGAAAAACCAAAGTTTCAAGAAGTGAAAAAGGGACGTTTTGTTGCCTGCCATCTCTATCAATAAGATGAAAACGAGGCGTAAAGATGAGTAAAACATTAGCTAAAGCTCTTTATTTATTAACACTTTTTGACGGGGAAGAAAATGATATTACATTAGATGAGCTTTCTAAAAGAGCGAACATTCCGAAAGCGACAACTTATAGGCTATTAAAGACAATGGAAGAGCATGGCTTCGTTAAGAAAGTCACACTGACTAGTAAGAGCGCCACTACTTCTAGTGAAGCTTTTCAACTAGGGCTTCGATGTTTAAGGCTCGGTGAGATAGCTGCTAGACAAATTGATATACGGAACATTGCACTTCCGTATATGAAAAAACTTTGTCATGAACTTAGTGAATCTATACAGCTCGTTATTCCGGAGGGGCAGGAAGCTGTTTATATTGAAAAAGTTGAATCAAACCGACCCGTCCGCTTGTACACAAGTGTTGGAAGAAGAGCGCCACTTTATGCAGGAGCATGCCCGAGGATTTTGTTATCGTTCATGAGCGATGAAGAGATTAGGGAAATATTATCCCGTCCTCTCATGAAGGTGACTGACCAAACCTCAATAGATAAAGGGGAAATTTGGGAAACGATTCGAGAGGCCCGCCAAAATGGATATACCTATAGTTTATCGGAACTAGCCGATAACACAGAAGCGATCGGCACACCTATTTTTAATCAGAGTGGCAAAATAGTAGGGGCTCTTAGTGTTGGTAGCTTTGCGGGACGACTTAGTTCAAGATCAACGGTTGATATGGGGATTGTACGTGAAATGTGGAAGGCTTGCTCTGAAATTTCAAAGGAGCTAGGTTTTATCAAGCCGTATCCATTTAAATAAAAATGAATTAATACAGGAGGATGCTTTATGAAGGATGTTCAAAAAAATTGGTTAATGATGCTAGCTATTGTTTTTATATCTAGTGCATTGGCTGCTTGTAGTGGGAGTTCAGAAAATACAGCAGAAAATCAAGGTGACGAAGAGGCACCAGATATTGAGTTAAATGAAGGAAATGAGATTGTGATTGGTGTTGTAGGAGATCCTCAAAGTTGGGACCCAATTGATACATTTCTAATCGATTGGAGTACTGTTGCTACATCTATCTTCGAAGGACTGATTGATCGGGATCTCGATCTCAATCTTACTCCAGGTCTTGCTACAGAGTGGGAGTATTTAGATGATTTGACATTGCAATTTAAGCTTCGTGAAGGTGTAGAATTCCACAACGGCGAGCCTTTTAATGCAGAAGCGGTTAAATTTACTTTTGATCGCCTTCTAGGGGAAGAGGGAGCAACTGGTCCACAACGTTCGAACTATACATCGATTGAAAATGTGGAAATTATTAATGATTATGAAGTTGTTTTTCACTTGAATAAACCGGATCCCGTCTTATTAACGAAACTAGCAGGCTATGGTGCTGTTATTGTTCCACCAAACTATGTACAAGAAAGCAGTGAAGAAAATTTTAATGCAAACCCTGTAGGAACAGGACCATTTAAAATGGTGAGCTATAACCGAGATTCCCAAATTGTGTTGGAAAAAAACGAAAATTATTGGAAAGAAGGTCTTCCTAAGCTAGATCAAGTCACATTCCGATTTATTCCTGAGGCAACGACTAGATTAGCAGAACTGCAAACGGGTGCGATCGATATCATGAAACGGGTAGAGATCAGCCAAGTAGAGACAGTTGAAAATAATGAAAATTTAACACTACTCGATATAGGATCACCAACCGTTTATTCTCTTCGCTTTGATCCAAGTCAAGAACCACTTGATGACGTTCGTGTCCGTAAGGCTATCAACCATGCTATTGATGTTGATGAGATTATTGAACAAATCATTGGGGGATATGGAAATCGCATTGCAACATACCAAAGTGATTTATCTTTTGGTTTTAACCCAAATCTTGAACCTTACGAGTATAATCCTGAGCTGGCAAGTGAGCTACTTGCAGAAGCCGGTGTTGAAGAAGGAACGGTCTTAGATGTCTACACCTCTGGAGAAGACAGTACGTTTAGAGAAATTGTCCAAGCGGTTGCCTTTTACCTTGAACAAGTGGGCATTCAATTAAATGTAAATACTGTCGAGTTTTCTACACTTACATCTGAGTTAATTCCGAATGGCAATGCTGGTCATATGTATCGTCAAAGCTGGGGAGGATGGACACTTGATTTTGATAATACTGCGTATTCAATGTATGCAGAAGGAGAACAGTGGAATCCAAGTTTTTACGATGAACAGGTTCAACAATTGCTTGAAGCAAGCCGTCAAACCATTGACCAAAATGAACGTGAAGTAATTTTTATGGAATTGACTGAAAGGTTGTATGAGTTGGTACCAGAAGTCAATCTTTATCAGTCAATCGACCGTTATGCTATCAATCAGCGTGTGCAAAACTTCCAACCACCTTATGATGATCGATTACGTTTGGAAGAAGTATCGGTAGAGTAGTTGAAATGAAAGGATAGTATGGAGCCATTCATACTATCCTTTTCCTAATAGGAGGTCATGGTCAAATGTTTACCTTTATTATTAGACGAATGCTTCACAGCTTATATGTTGTGATTGCCATCTCTTTAATTGCTTTTTTTGCTATTCGATTAACAGGGGACCCGGTTGCCTTAATGTTTGGGGCGGGTGAACCGACAAGGGAAGCGATCGAGGAAATAAGAGCAAACCTAGGGCTAGATCGTCCTTTGCCTGTTCAATACCTCAGCTTTATACAGGATTTAATTACTTTAGATCTTGGGATTTCCTATCGTTCGGGAGAAAGTGTAACAAGCTTGGTAATGGAAAGGATGCCAGCAACTTTAGCATTAACCTTTAGCGGTATCCTTGTAGCGCTCTTGATTGCTTTCCCTGTAGGAATTATTTCAGCAGTGAAACGTGGTACATTTCTTGATTTTGGAGGACGAGCATTTTCATTGTTTGGCATTTCATTCCCCAATTTTTGGTTAGGGATTATGCTTATTCTTATTTTTTCAGTTACATTACAGTGGTTTCCAGCCTCGGGTTTCAATGGAATTGAATATCTCGTGTTACCATCCGTTACTTTAGGCCTTATTTTGTCGGGCATTTTGGCCCGCCTTGTCCGTTCTTCTATGTTAGAAGTATTAAATAAGCAATATATGAATACTGCTCGTTCTAAAGGGATTTCAGAATGGGCTGTTATTATTAAGCATGGATTTCGTACAGCGTTGATACCGACCGTTACTTACATCGGTATCCAGTTTGGGTCACTTCTTGGTGGAACGGTAATTATTGAACAGGTATTTTCTTGGCCAGGTGTTGGTAGAATGATTGTCGATGCAATCAACCAACGTGATTTTCCAGTAGTGCAAGGTGGGGTTATTATGTTGGCTTTCCTAATGGTTATGGTGAATCTTATTATCGACTTGAGTTATGCGATTATTGATCCGCGTATTAAAGTGGGAGGAGGAAAGTCATAATGGCACAAATACCCATGTCTGTAGATCAGTCGGTAGAAAAAAAGGAAAAAAATCAATGGGTCCAATTATGGAAGAAGTTGATAAGAAATCCTGGCGCATTAATTGGCTTCATTCTTGTTAGCTTAACTGTATTTTGTGCGCTGTTTGCGCCTTTAATTGCTCCTTACGATCCTGGAGAAGCAAACTTAGGAGCGAGGCTGATGGCGCCAATTTGGGCTGATGAAACTGGTGAATCGACCTATATTTTAGGTGGCGATCAACTTGGGAGAGACTTATTAAGCCGTATTATTTATGGTACGCAGGTTTCATTGATGGTGGGCATAATAAGTGTGTTACTCGCGATGGGAATTGGGGTTTTTCTAGGGCTTTTAGCTGGATACGCTGGAAAATGGGTAGATGATATCATTATGCGCATTGCAGATGTGCAACTGGCATTTCCATTTATTTTGTTTGCGATCATTATTATGGCAATATTTGGCGGGGGGCTTTGGATGATGATTCTTGTCTTAGGCTTAACCAACTGGGTAGGATTTGCGCGCCTTATTCGCAGTGAGGTGTTGTCGATAAAAGAGATGGAGTTTATACATGCAGCAAAAGCAATCGGTAATCATCCAATCTCGATCGTTGTTAAACACATTATTCCCAATGTCGCATCATCCATCCTTGTTTTAAGTACGATGATGGTTGCGGAATTTATTTTACTTGAAGCTGCACTAACGTTTCTAGGCTTAGGAATAGATCCAACCATACCATCTTGGGGAGGAATGTTGGCAGATAGTCGAAATTATATTAGTACAGCTTGGTGGACTGCGATTTTTCCAGGGGTGGCAATTATGTTGACTGTACTTGGATTTAACTTGCTTGGAGACTGGCTTCGTGATGAATTAGACCCAAATACACGACGTTAGAGGGGAGGGAGTACTTATGGATCTCAGGGAAATCTGGACAACGAATGGCTGGTTATTAGATGAAAATGGTGATGGAGTACCGGATGCTATTAACCTAGTTATTCAAACAGAGAATACTTATCCTTTAGGTCTGATTGATATTGGGGCACGACTTGGGTTAGAGACAACGGGTGCAAACTTTGAGCTTTTTCAGGGAGATGGAGAGCATGAGTCTGTAGGTTGGAGTTTGACAGTGAAAAAGTCGGAAAGGGAAGGACTCGTTCGCTGTTCCTATGTCAGTGAAAAATCCATTCAAATTGAGGGGAAGGACGATCGAGAACTAAATGTTTTATTACGTTTTTTAGCTGCTAAATGGCCTCACGAGCTCGCTTTTTCAAATGATGCAGTGATTACGGAAATCCAACTTGATAAAAAGGAGCGGAAGGTTTATTTATTTGGGATTGAGGGAGAAAAAGTTGATACGTTACCATGGCCTGATCAGGTAGATGAGGGTGAACTTGATCCGCTGGAACCCTCTGCTTTTAAGGGAATTTGTGACCTTTGGACAATGTCTGGTCTTTATCAAAATAATCGTGTAGATCTGACAGGGAAAACCGATGTACTTTTCGTAGTCCAAGAGAAAATATCAAAAGATGTCGTATTTGAATGTGTAAAATTAGCAGCACGAATTGGGTTGTATTCAACAGGCATCCGTTTTCCTCTGACATTTGACGAGCAAAGGATCCCGCGTTGTCCTGAACTGGTCATTGAAGTGAAAAAAACAGTGCAACAAAAAGGGAGTGTTACGTGGTATTCGCAAAAATACTTTGAGCGCTCTTACCCCGTTCTATGTGTAACAGGTACTGAAAGAGTTTTGACAAACGCTCTTCACTATTTGACTAAAGCGACACCGGTGAACGAGGGCGGGGATTTCGGTGTGTGGGAAAAGTGGGCTGCTAACAAAGCTTCTTATAAAGAGGGAGAGCCACTCTTGCTAGAAAAACAGTGGGAAGACCGTGGTGAAAAGGTAAGGCTTATGAACTTTGTTCGTCAGGAAATTAACAAGCATAAAACGAGCAGGGAAGCAGCTGAAATCATTGTTTACATTTCTGAGCCATCGGAAATACGAAAGGAAATAGCCCTTGAAATTAATAAGATGCTTCAAGAGGCACGTATACCTGTGGAGCATGTGATTGTCCGTTCAGCATTTAAAACAGGATATTTGTGGATCGAGGAAGAAGTACTGCCAGAGTTAAAAGCTCAGAAAGATTTTGAGACAATTACTATAAGAATCTCAAAAGAAAGCAACTCTGATGGTCTTGAATTGAAAACGCGCTGGCTACAAGAGCTTTATCCGATTGATCGTTTGCTTGCTCAGCAGCTACCTGTCCACGAGGATCAGGTTATTTTTGAGCTTGAAGACAATTTGGAAGATACGTATGTCATTGAAATAAAAAACAAGACTGGAACCATATTAAACACGTTTCGTCTCTCTGTGCCTACTACAAGAATTCCTTACATAGATGGTCGCTCATTTGTTTATCCAACAACTGGACATTTTGAATGGAAAGCAGCAGGAAAGATTCTTTTCTCAACACACAATCCAACTGACAGGGAACGTTTTTGGATGTTTGTGCTCCAGGATGTTCTTCCAGCACTCGGAGAGGCAACAACGAAGGATATTAAAGAAGGACAAGGGATTACGAAGCCCCTTTTCCAATCGATTCGTTTTGATGTGGAGATGAGTGAAGAAGAGAGGAAGATCGGAATTGATGAAGAACGTATTTCGTCTTTAGAAGCACTGCATGAAGATCTGTATTTCAACAGCTTAGATTATTTTGAGCATCTAGGGAAGGAACAGATTGGAAAAGGATGGAGTGCTCCAGGTGGTATTCATCCTTTTGTGAGGGCAGGTGCAGGAGTTACACCAAGGGCAAGGGTGACAGCTTACGGCTGGTCTCCAGGTGATCAGGTAGAGATCATTACACATGCGCTTTACTTTGATGAGTTTGTTGGGCCACCAGTTGAAGCTTATATTGAACTAAAAAATAATCAAAATTCAAGATTTTTAAGCCTTGAGGCCGAACAGTGGTCAAAGAAACAACGTTTTGAGTGGGAGGAAGAGGATATAAAGGAGCTTCTAGGCTTGCCTGGTGTTCGTATTTTGCGTGGAGGTGTGTCCTATCAAGGCAGAGACATTCCCGTTGTCGAGGTTTTTAAGCCTTCTTCATCGCAGTTTATCTCCCCACATGCCCTTTCTGTTTGGAAACCCACAGTGCTAATCGAAGCCGGTCATCATGCAAATGAGGTTTCTAGTATGCCTGCAGTTAGAAGATTGGTCAAGAAGATACTTGAGGACTACCCTAACTGGCTTGATGCCTTTAACCTTATTGTCATTCCGTGTGCAAATCTTGATGGAAGGGCGCTGCACCGAGAGTTGGTGATCGATAATCCAGAATGGAAGCATCATGCAGCTCGTTATAATTACGTGGGACTTGAATATACACATGTTCGTTATACTAACACAGAATTTGGTGAGGCAGATGTAATGCCGATGCTTATTCATCGTTGGCTCCCTGACATTGTTATCGATGATCACGGAATTCCTGCTCACGAGTGGGTGCAGCCATTTGCAGGTTATAATAGCCCGCCACGCTTTCCGGTTTCTTATTGGATGCCTAATGCATTAATTTATGGGATTGCCCGTGAACTTGAGCGTGAGACATATCCTAAGCACGCCCAAGTTTTAGATGCAATTACTGAATCGATCGCTGAACAGCTGAACAGTGATAAAGAGATACGAGCACGAAATGATGAGTGGAAAAAAAGATATAAAAAGTACGGGCATCATTGGCTCCCAGAAACGTTTCCTTTAGAGGAGACAGATGGAATGATTTTTTATCGATGGAAAGCAAGAGTCTCAAGGGCTTCGACATCTTATATTGAACGTTATCCACAATGGTGTTCAGCGGATATTATATCAGAGGCAGCGGACGAAACGGTCTATGGCAAGCCTTTAGAGCTTTGCATCCAAGCTCATTGTTCATTTAATCTAGGCGTGTTAGATCTTCTTAATAAAAATAGACAGTTTGTTAACAGAGAAACAGACAATCAATTCCTCAGCTACCACCGGAAACGTCCCTTAACAATATCTTAGGAGGTTCTATTAATGAAAACACTTCTTCTCACAGGGTTTGTCCCTTTTTTGGGTCATTCCGTTAATCCAACTCAGCGAGTTGCTGAAGAATTAGATGGCAAGGCAATTGGTGATTATCAAATCAAAAGTGCAATTTTGCCTGTTGAATTTTCTAAATCAGCAGAGAGATTGATTAAACACTTTGAAGAAATTAAACCAGATGTTGTTATCTCATTAGGGCTTGCTGCTGGGCGGCATTTGATTACACCTGAGCGGATTGCAATCAATTGTCGAGATGGGGAGCCTGATAACCAAGGGGTGAAGCTTCAAGACCAATCGATTCGGTTGGATGGCCCAGATGGATACTTTTCCACATTGCCAATTAGGCGATTTGTAGACACTTTACAAAAAGAAGGACTTCCTGCTGATATTTCTAATACGGCTGGAACCTATCTGTGTAATAACGTAATGTATAGCATGCTTGACTATATAAAAGAAAAAGAATTGAATACACGGGCTGGGTTTATTCATATCCCTGCCTCCTTCGAACTAACAGTAATAAACAACAAGCTGCCAGGTTGGTCTCATCATGACCTTGTCAAAGCTGTGAAAAAAATGATTGAAGTGTTAGATAAGTAGTAGACAATTCTTATAAAGTAAAAAAGATCAAGCCCCTTTCATGACGTATTGGCAGGGGCTTGATCCAGTATTTAAGATTTTTCGTTGTCTTTCTCATCTGGTTCTTCATCTTTTTCTTTTTGAGTTGATTCAGACTTTGACCGATCGACAATCCGCTCAAGCAGGTAAAGGATATCTTCTTTTGACAGATCCGAGCTCGCATCTGTTGATTGGCTAATCTGTTTTCTTTCTTGTCGGGCTTCGAGTTCCTTTTCTTCTGGTGAAGCCTGTTGGTCCTGTTCCAACCTTTGCTCTAACAAATAGGCTGGAATCAATTGACCGTCTGGTGTGAGATATTTTTTGTTCAATCTGCGGGTTTCTTTATCAAACAGGCTGTAGATAACCGGGATGACAAAGAGTGTTAGGAACGTGGCGCTGATTAATCCGCCAATGACGACAATACCGATCGGGCGTTGCATCTCAGTTCCTTCACCAATTGCAAGTGCCATTGGAAGCACCCCTAAAATGGTCGTTAAAGCTGTCATGAGAACAGGACGTGTCCGGTGTTTAACCGCTTCAATAATCGCATCATAAGTTGGTAAGCCAGCTTGTTTTTGTTGATTCATGTAATCGACTAATACAATGGCATTGTTGACGGCAATTCCTGCAAGGATGATGACACCAATGGCTGCCATGACACTAAAGCTTGTATTTGTCATTATCAATGAAAGGGACACACCAATCAAAATGAGCGGCAAGGAGAACATCACGACAAGCGGATAGCGGAATGATTCAAATTGTGCCGCCATGACAAGAAAGATAAACACAACGGCAAGGGTAAAAGCACCAATTAAATCATTTGTAGCCGTATCAAGAGCATCCCTGTCACCTGTGTAGGCAAATGCGGTTGCTTCATCTAATCCAACATCATCAATCACCTCTTCTACAAGGGTTGAAATGCCCCCAAGGGAAATACTCGATACGTACGTGACTGTAAATTCAACGGCATCTACTTGTTCAACCCGGTTAATCGTCGCTGGACCTTCACCGCGCTCGATCTCAACAACCTCTCCAAGAGAGATATACTGACCTTCGTTGTTACGAATCGATAGATTTTCGACATTTTCTAGACTTTCTAGAACCTCTTTGTCATAGCGAACGAAAATATCAAGCATTTGATTCTCAACATCCATCGTTGTAACGGTTTGTCCAAGTGTGACTTGATTGACAAATTGTGCAATTTGCCCAGGGGCTAAGCCATGTTCTCTCGCGGCTTCACGGTCAATTAAAAGCTGATATTCTGGTGATGCTTCATCAGTGCTGAGGGCAACATTCGTTACTTCTGATAGTTCTAGAAGCTCTTGCTCCACCTCATTGACTGTCTCTGTCAATCGCTCGGTATCCGGATCGCTTAAATAAAAGACAAGGGTGTTCGGCTCAGAACCTTGTAACGAAAAAGGTGCCGCTTGAATGTCAGCTTCTTGGTCAGCTCGTTCAACCTCCCGTTTGATCGATTCAACAAATTCAACCGTTGAAATACTTCGTTCAGTTGACGGGACAAGGCTAACCTGGATTTGTGCTTCATGGCTGCCAGAGCCTCCGCCCATACCTGGCATGACACCACTCGAACCAATCACACTTAAATAGTTTTCAATCTCACTATAGTCGTTTAAAATTTCTTCGACTGCTTCAACGGTCTCAGCGGTGCGCTCAAGACTCGTTCCTTGCTCAAGGCTAATATCAACAGCAAAATAGCCTTCATCCATATCGTCAAGGAAATTGACACCAACCGTTGTCATGCCATAAGCGCCGCCGACAAACAAGAGAACTGTGGTAACGAGGACGAGCGCTCTGTGGCGAAGTGACCAAGCTACCCCTTTTTCTACCCCGCGGATAAAGCGGGATTTTTGCCGTTTTTTCTCTACGTTTTCATCAAACGGTTTCAGCATACGGCTTGCCATAAGAGGCACGATTGTAATGGCGACTAATAAGGAAGCAAATAAGCTTAAGGATACTGTTGTCGCAAATTGAATAAATAATTCACCGACGATTCCTGATAAAAATAAGATCGGCACAAACACGACAATCGTTGTTAGCGTAGCGGCGGTAATCGCCCCCCGAACTTCTCGTGTTCCGTCTAAAGCGGCTTCCCGTGGTTTTTTCCCCATGGCTAGGTGACGATAAATGTTTTCGATTACGACAATGGAGTTGTCAACGAGCATCCCAATTCCTAAAGCCAAGCCACCTAAGCTTAAAATATTTAAGCTAATGCCAGTAAAGTAAAGAAACGCAAAGGTAACAATGACTGAGAAAGGAATGGCCACACCAATAATAAGTGGTGTTTTTAGGTTTCGTAAAAAGAGAAAGAGAACGGCCATCGCCATGGCTCCACCAGCAATTAGAGCAACAAGGACACTATCAACGGCTTGCTGTACAAAATCCCCCTCATCAAATAAATAAAGGATTTCCACGTCATCGTATTGACTCTCAGCAAGTAACTCATCGATTTTTTTCTGTACTTGAACGGAGACATCGACAGAGTTGGCCCCATCTTCTCTCATAATACTTAGCTGAATGGCAGGGTCTTGGTTGGCTCTCGTAATCACGTCTTCATCTTCAGTTGAAATGGCAACCGTAGCGACATCAGCAAGAGTGACATTATCACCTGATTGAGGGTCTATAGTCAGTACTAAGTTTTCAAGCGTTTCTAAGGAATCAATCGTGCTAATGACACGAGTGGTGAGCGCAGTTGTTCCGTCGCTAATTGTTCCACCAGGTAATGAAACGTCGTTCGCCTCAATCAAGTCAAGGATGTCCTGCTGAGCAAGACCATATTGTTCAAGCTCATTCTGATCTAATGTTACTTGGACTTGTTCGGATAATCGCCCTGTTTCGGAAATGCTAGCGACACCTTCAATACGAGCGAGTTCTTGCTGCAAGTCATCTAGTTCTGCTTGAATATCTTGAATATCACCTGTAGAGGAGGTAGCAACAAGCTCAATAATTGGAAAGTTTGAAGGATCAAATTTGAGGAAATTTGGATCATTTGCACCATCAGGTAACGATGTACGGCTAATGGTTGAGAGAATCTCATTCTCCACATCATCAATATTAGTGGTCCAGCCAAATTCAAGAAGGATGATGACATTGCCTTCCATCGTTTGCGAGGTGATCTTGCTTAAGCCAGAGGTTGTTGCGAGGTCTTCTTCAAGGGCTAGAGTGACCGTCTCGGCAACCTCTTCAGCGCTTGCCCCTGGGTAGGAGGCTGTAACTGCTCCGATAGGGGGACTGATGTCCGGGGTAAGCTGTAAAGGTAGATTGGTATAGGAAATAGCACCAAGCAACAAAAAGATGATCATTCCTACAATCGTGAATATCGGTCGTCTAATTGAAAAATTGGTCATTCAAGTCTTTCTCCTCTCTCCACGATCATATTTAGATTTTTAACTTTATTAACAGTTTAAAAAATTAACTGTTTATCATTTTAGTATCCTGTCGCTGCCATGTCAAACATAATAATGGACGATTGTGAATGTTCAAAAAAAAGACACATTAGGCTTCATGGTTTCGATGTTCTTCACGAAATTCATGCATAATATCACGTAGCTGAACAAGGACATTTTTAACATGCTGGATGTCTTTCAAATCAAGCTTTGAAATGTAGCGGTTAAGCAGGGTTGTTTCGATTTCTTCGAGTCTTTGCTTTGTCTCAAGACCTCTTGGTCCAAGTTCAAGCTTCACCTCTCGCCGGTTATCCTCATTAATGGAACGTACGATAAATTGATGCTTCTCAAGAGCAGCAATGGACTGGCTTACTGCACTTTTTGTAATGCCGTAGTGTTCTGCAATTTCTGAGGCAGTAATTTTATTTCGGCGAATGATCAGATGGAGAATGCCGACCTGACGTTGGTTAAGAGGAAGTTCATCGATTTTCGTGAACTCGGGAGCGACAAATTTTGAAATGTCTTCAACAATCCAGTGTAATTCTCGAAATAGGCTTCGGTACTCTTCCATGGTTTAAACCTCCCTAGCAAACATTACTGCATATTCTACATGAAATATACAAAATAAAACAATTGTAGCAAGAAAAGCTGAAAGGCATGAAGAAACAAGCAATGCCAGCTACAGAAACAATCATGATCGCGGTTGCTCTTCCTATGGGGAATGTCAAATGAAAGGAGTGAGCGAAGTTTTTCATCTATAATTGAAGCACCGTTCCCTTTTCGCAGAAAAAAGAGGCTGTTACATAACGAACGTGTATGATTGAAAATGCGAACAATGCACAACCTTAGTAGAGGAAAAATACTTAGACTCCTGCGGGATCAAAGGCAAGGGTGAGACCCCACAGTGCGAAAAGCACGAGGAGGCTCACCAGCCGTCCGCGGAAAGCAAAGGATATTTCCGCAGCGATTGCTATGCATCAACGATCATGACGTTCGGATTTCTCATCAATAAAAACTCTTTTGTCCCAGCCTCCGGGTCATCATTAAACGTCACTAGCACGCTTTCCAGCTACACCAAAATTCGTTTTTTTCATTTCTTCAATCACGACAGAAATTCGTTCAGGTGGTGCTTGAATCGTTTCAGAAACGGCTTCCGTCACTTTTTCTACAAGGGCTCGTTTTTGCTCATCTGAACGACCTTCTAACATTTTTACGGTAACAATTGGCATTGGAATCACCTCACTTTGCATTCCTTTTAGTGTACACTAAAAATGCAAAAAAGGAGAAGTGGGTTGAAAATGCGCTTTCAGTATAAATCTAGAAGTTAATAGTAGAAATACAAGCTCTTCATTGTGTACACTTTAAAGAAGAGTGATTTTGATAGAAGGGATGATCGGGATGGACTTATTAAACAATGACAATCTGAAAAAAAAGGCAAATGGCTTTAACATATTGAGTAATGATTCAACCGATGGACATGGTGGATACGGAGCAGGTGTCCTAAATTTAGATAATGTATCGCCAATTATTGTCGATCCTGAAGCAGGGGAAGCATACATCGATATGGGCGCTCTTCACGCCCGTTCAGCAGTGGAGAAGCGCATTAAATTTTTACCAAATCGTGAGGAAGTGCCAAATGCTAAGCTTTACTGGCTCGTTTGGGTAACGATCCAGCATAAGGATGGCGGTCCATATTATGCAGGTGTAGCAGGGTGTGAGATGCGTGTCGATGTGGAGATTCGCCGTGGCTATAAAAGCTTGCCAGAGCACGTCAACAAAATGGATAAATCCTTAAAGGGGCAGATTCTTGTCGAGGAGATGGACGAGAAGTCGAAAAAGATCCTTGGGGAATTTTTGAAAGGCTACAATGAAGAGATGTGGAAACGGGCAGAGCCGAAGCTTCGACAAGAACTTTTAGGGGAAGAATAGAGCAAACAGAGCGTTTTTTGTAAACCCCTTTTTTAAAATAGATATGAACGATTTATGAAAACTCGTTGGAGCTATTGAGCTTTTCGACAAGACCCAGTAAACTTAGCATTAGTATAAAGACACTTTATACTAGGACACAAAAAGACGCGAGGGATCATCCCTTGCGTCTTTTTGCGTTTCACGTTAGGAAAGCATTACGGAGTTTATCGACAGCTACGTATAACGGCAACGAAGGCTTTCGTGGGAGTCAAGAAAAACTAAGGCCTCCGCCGATTTTCCATCCCTGAAGGAGAGGGTGACAAGGATTTAGTGTGTGCTCCTTCTTATAGGAATTCTGGCGGAAGCCAAGTTTTTCTGTGTTTTTCTAGTTAATGAAACCATTTGATGAAGCGGTCAAGGAAGCGTTCTTTTTCGTGGGTTTCTTCATCAATGATGTCGGTTTCATCCTCCTGGCAGCCTTGTAATGGTTCTGTTCCTGCGACGAAAAAGGTTTCTCGTCCGTTTGGACAATGCTCATTTGATAAATAACCATTGCTTGGATTCATCGTTACTGCAACCACGCCTGGAGGCTGATGAAATTCGAGTTTGAGCTGGTCTTTTAAGGCATTTTCCATAAAATGTGCCCATATTCGTTTGGCAATTTGTCCTTCGGTGCGCTGATTTAACGTCTCGTTCTTGTCATAGCCTACCCATACCCCTGTTACAAGCTGAGGCGTAAAGCCAATCATCCAGCTATCGGTTGATGTGGAACCAGATTTTCCAGCTATCGGTCGATTTACGATATGAGCGATAGAAGCGCCAGTTACTGATGTGTAGCCATTAAGCGCTGGTTCAAACATGCCTTTCATTAGATCGGTCATAATAAAAGTTAATCTTGGATCAAGCACTTGCTCAACCTCTGGCTCTTGTTCAAATAAAACCGTGCCGTTCTGGTCGACTACTTTTCGAATAAAGCGAGGCTTTACTTGAAATCCGTTATTGGCAAATGGGCTGTAGCTCTTCACCATTTCTAATACACCGACAGGCATCGTTCCTAGAGCGAGGGATGGGATCTCCCGAAGGTCGCTCGTAATGCCGAATTTGCGGGCTGTATCGACAAGCTTGTTTGTTCCGAGAAACAAATGGGATTTCACGGCATAAATGTTATCTGAAAACGCAAGCGCCTGAAGCATTGTAATAAAATCATGGGCATAATGTCCTTGGAAATTGGACGGTGAATACGTCGAATGACCGTTATCATACGTAAAGCTCGACGGTTCACTCAATAGCGTTGAAGCAGGTGTGAAGCCTTGCTCAAGGGCTGCATAATAAAGAAAAGGTTTAAACGTTGAACCAGGTGAACGCCTTGCCTGAGTCGCTCGGTTGTATGAGCTTTCTGCATAATTTGTTCCTCCGATGAGGGCCCTTACATCTCCTGTCTTTGGGTTCATGGCAACAAGAGCGGTTTGTAATTCAGAATCGGGCATTTCCGTAGCAATCCAACGCTCTGCCTCCTCTTGCATGGCTGGATTAATGGTTGTGAAAATGTGAAGGCCTCCAGACTCGATAATTGAAGGGTCAAGCTGTAGCTCCTCATTAAGCTGCTGCCTTACCACATCTTGAAAATAAGGACCGACCGTAGCTGTACGTTGGTTCTCCTCCTTTATGAAGGTTAAAGGCGTCGCCTTCGCTTCCTCTGCTTCCGCCTTTGTAATGACTCCGTTATCGACCATTGCTTGTAGAACGACCGCTTGGCGACTTTTTGCACGCTCAGGGTTCGTTAAGGGTGAATAATAGCTTGGTCCTTTTGGAATCCCTGCCAGCATACTTGCTTCGTTAAGTGTTAAATCGCTTGCTGACTTGCCAAAGAAATATTCAGAGGCTGCCTCAATTCCATAGGATCCGTGTCCGTAATAAATCGTATTCAAGTAGCCCTCTAAAATATCTTCTTTTGAATAGTTCATTTCCAAGCGGAGTGCATAGAGTGCTTCATGCCATTTTCTCGTCCAGGTTTTATCATGGCCAAGGTAAAGGTTTCGGGCGTATTGCTGCGTAATCGTACTAGCCCCTTGAGCCTTTGAGCCCGCTTGAATATTCGCAAGAATGGCACCGCCAATCCGTGTGAAGTCAAAGCCAGTATGACGATAAAATTTCCTGTCCTCGATCGAAATGGTTGCATCAAGAAGGTGGGATGAAATTTCATCAATGGCCACCCAGTAGCGGTTTTGGCCTTGATGACTTTCACCAATAATTGAATCATCGTCCCCATAAAAAATCGTTGTCTGTGAAACTTGTAATGGGGGAGGCCCTTGCATTTTGGCATACGTTAACAAAGCGACAGCACTTGCCGCTAACAGAACAAAAGCAAGCAGCGTAAGGCGGATCATCAAACGGATCCAGCGTCGCCGTCTTCGTGTCCGACGATGTACGATGACTTCCACGTGTGTCACCTCTATTTTTAATCATAAAATAAGTACATATCTAGCATGGGTCGTTTCACTCGTTTTTAAACATCAGGAGGAAAGAAAAGCGGAAGTGCCTCTTGCTGAGGGAGGGGGATTTCAGGCAAATTTGTGACCTCGAAGTTAATGTGTACAATCCTTTCACTTTGTTCAAAAAAATCACTTGCTTTTTTAACCTTTTCATTTATACTTTCATTGTTGCTGTTCCTAATGTGTGATTTGAAACAAAGAAGGTAAGACTATAAATATAGAGGATAGAAGCCCTCATAAGTGATTTGCATCTCTTATGAGAATAGGAGCATCCTTGTTAGGGAAGTCTGTGCAGCATTTAATAAAAGCGGTGAGAGTGCCAGGCTCTGCCCCCCTTTTCAGATAAAAAAAGAAGGGTAAGAGGTGACCGAACGATGGAATTATGGTTTACAGAAAAACAAACAGAGCGGTTTGGTATTACGGCGAAAATAAAACGGACACTACATACGGAACAAACGGATTTTCAAAAGCTTGATGTTGTTGAAACAGAAGAATTCGGAAACATGCTCATCCTTGATGGAATGGTGATGACAACAGAAAAGGACGAGTTTGTCTACCATGAAATGGTTGCCCATGTTCCCCTCTTTACGCATCCGAATCCGAAGCGGGTTCTTGTTGTGGGCGGAGGAGATGGCGGCGTCATCCGTGAAGTGTTAAAGCATCCGTCTGTAGAAAAGGCAATCCTTGTTGAAATTGATGGAAAAGTGATCGAGTATTCGAAAAAATACCTTCCATCCATCGCTGGGGCATTAGATGATCCACGTGTTGACGTACAGGTAGATGACGGGTTCATGCACATTGCGAAAGCAGAAAACGAATATGACGTCATTATGGTTGATTCCACAGAGCCTGTGGGTCCTGCGGTGAAGCTGTTTGAGAAAGGCTTTTATGAAGGCATTTCAAAGGCTTTAAAAGAGGATGGGATTTTCGTTGCCCAAACGGACAATCCATGGTTTCATAAAGAGCTAATTACAAAAGTGTACAAGGACGTAAAGGAAATCTTCCAAATTACTCGTCTGTATACAGCAAACATTCCAACGTACCCAAGTGGTCTTTGGACATTCACGATCGGTTCAAAAAAGCATGATCCACTTCAAATCGAAGACAGCCGCTTTCATGAAATTGAAACAAAATACTACACAAAAGAGCTTCACAAAGCTGCTTTTGCCTTGCCGAAATTCGTCGGCGATTTGATTAAGTAAGGAGAGGATACTCATGCGTTTTGATGAAGCATACTCAGGAAAAGTTTTTATTATGAGCCGCCCAAGCTATGAAGAGAGTAAGGCTGTGATATATGGGATGCCAATGGATTGGACCGTATCCTTCCGCCCAGGCTCCCGATTTGGTCCAAATCGTATTCGTGAAGCGTCTCTTGGTCTTGAAGAATATAGTCCTTACATGGACAAGCATTTAGAAGAAGTCAACTTTTTTGACGCTGGTGACATTCCGTTGCCATTCGGAAACGCTGCCCGCAGCCTTGAGATGATCGAGGAGTACCTTGAAAAATTACTGGCTGACGGAAAATTCCCGATTGGACTTGGGGGCGAGCACCTTGTCTCATGGCCAATCTTTAAAGCAATGCACAAAAAATACGCTGATATGGCGATTATCCATATTGATGCCCATGCTGACTTACGAGAGGAGTATGAAGGAGAGCCCCTTTCTCACTCGACGCCAATCCGAAAAGCATGTGATTTACTTGGACCAGAAAACGTCTATTCATTTGGAATTCGTTCAGGGATGAGAGAGGAATTCCAATATGCGAAAGAATCTGGCATGTATATGGCTAAATACGAGGTAGCCAAACCGCTAAAAGAGGTATTACCAACTCTTGCAGGCCGCAACGTTTATGTGACGATTGACATTGATGTGCTTGACCCTGCTTTTGCCCCAGGAACCGGTACGGCGGAAGCAGGAGGCATTTCATCAAAGGAGCTTCTTGAAGCCATTGTTGCAATTGCCGAGTCAGATGTGAAGGTCATCGGAGCGGATTTAGTCGAAGTGGCGCCTGCTTATGATCATTCAGAAAAGACACAAATTGCTGCGAGTAAATTCATTCGGGAAATTGTTCTCGGTTGGGTGAAATAAGAAAGCTCGCGGTCTTTACTGCTCCCCTTAAGTAGACGGAGGACGATGGTCTGCGTAAGGGGAGCTTTTTGTCATATTGCTCGACTGAAAACACCGCTCCAGCCTTTGACCTGATATTGTAGGTAGTAGCGAAGGAATCACAATGGAACATACAGAATGTAAAAAAGGATTAGATAAATGGCACCTTCCATACGGCAAAGGGTGTTCTCATCTTGCAACAAGTGGGCAAAGTCGCTAAACTTGATACAGAAAGGTGTGCGATGCGGTGAAGGATAGGAAGAAAAGACCGATAACGATAACGTTTAAGACGCGGATTGAGCGGCAAGGTGAGACGGAAGAATATGAATTTAATGCTCGTGGCGAGCTTTATCATAGAGGAAGTCAAGATTACCTGCGATTCGAAGAGGGCGTTTCCGAAAGTGAAAAGGTGCAAACGACGATTAAATGGGATGGGCGTGAGCTGATTCTCATTCGTCAAGGTGCCATTTTGATGCGACAAGCTTTTATTACGGGAATCGAGACATCTGGTCGATACGTAACCCCGCAGGCCTCATGGGAAACAAAAGCAAACACAGAGCGAGTCCTTGTCCAATGGCCTCAAGGAAAACGTCGCGGAGTGCTGCATTTACGTTATCATTTTACATTGCAAGGACAAGATACAGGCGTCCATGAAGTTCGATTGACGCTAGAGGAGGATATACGTTCATGAACAGTGTGGAACAAATCAAGCAACGATTAAAAGAAGAGATTATTGCTGCGGTCAAAACGGCAGGACTAGCGTCAGAAGAGACAATGCCTGAAGTTGTTTTGGAAACACCGAAGGATAAAGCCCACGGTGATTATGCTACAAATATGGCGATGCAGCTTGCTCGGGTTGCAAAAAAAGCACCGCGAGTCATTGCAGAGGAGCTTGCCAACGCCCTTGATAAAAGCAAAGCATCCATTAAAAGCATTGAAATCGCTGGTCCTGGTTTTATTAACTTTTTTATGGATAATGGCTATTTACGGGAAGTGATCCCGTCTGTCTTAAAAGCGGGGGCGGCTTATGGTGAAACGAATGTTGGGAAAGGAAAAAAGATTCAGGTCGAGTTTGTATCGGCTAATCCGACAGGGAATCTACATCTTGGACATGCTCGCGGTGCAGCGGTTGGCGACTCCCTGTGCAATGTATTAGAAAAAGCAGGGTTTGATGTATCGCGTGAATACTACATTAATGATGCGGGGAATCAAATTAACAATCTCGCATTGTCTCTTGAAGCTCGTTATTTCCAAGCGCTTGGTTTTGAAAAAGAAATGCCAGAGGACGGCTATCATGGTCAAGACATTATCGGCTTCGGTGAGGAGTTGGCCAAGGAGCACGGAGATCGTTATGTCCATATGCAGGAAGAGGAGCGTCTTAGCTTTTTCCGGGAGTATGGACTTAACAAGGAGCTTGATAAAATCAAGGCAGACTTAGCGGAGTTTCGTGTGCACTTTGACAATTGGTATTCGGAAACGTCTCTTTATACAACGGGAAAAGTGGAAGAAACGTTGAATGTTTTGAAGGAAAAAGGTGAAACGTATGAAAAAGACGGAGCAACTTGGTTCCGTTCCACAACGTACGGAGACGATAAAGACCGTGTTTTAATTAAAAATGATGGAAGCTATACGTATTTAACCCCAGATATCGCTTACCATGAAGATAAAATGAAGCGGGGCTTTGAAAAGCTTATCAACATCTGGGGGGCAGACCACCATGGCTACATCCCACGCATGCGTGCTGCCATTCAAGCCCTTGGGTATAACAAAGATCAATTGGATGTGCAAATCATTCAAATGGTTAGCTTGTTCCAAAATGGCGAAAAGGTGAAAATGAGCAAACGGACAGGGAAAGCTGTAACGCTTCGTGATTTAATGGAAGAGGTAGGCATTGATGCGACGCGCTATTTCTTTGCGATGCGCAGCGCCGATTCTCATCTTGATTTTGACATGGATCTTGCTGTATCGAAATCAAATGAAAATCCCGTTTACTATGTCCAGTATGCCCATGCTCGTGTTTGCAGCATTCTTCGTCAAGGGGAAGAACTCGGTCTTACGTATGATGAAACAACCGATTTATCAGATATTTCCTCTGAAAAGGAGTATGAGCTGTTGAAAAAAATTGGTGAGTTTCCAGAAGCCGTTTCTGAAGCTGCCGAGAAGCAAGTGCCACATCGTGTAACGAATTATGTTCACGAGCTTGCCTCAACGCTACATAGCTTTTATAATGCAGAGCGTGTCATTAATCCTGAAAACGACAAGCAAAGCAAGGCTCGACTTGCATTGATGAAAGCGACTCAAATCACGATTCAAAATGCCCTAAAGCTTGTTGGGGTCGAAGCACCAGAACGGATGTAACAATAGGGGAAAAATCTCTCTCATGGATTGAGGGGGATTTTTTTCAACGAGTAGGAAAGTATAAAATCTAGTGCTTTCCCAACCGATGAGAAAATGAACGAAGGCTTTCACTAGATTTGGAGAAAGCCAAGCGTTACTAAAAAACGAAGCGTGTCTGAGAAAAGAGGGTTTTTTTGTGTTAACCACATTCATTTGGATTTTGATTGTCATTTTGTTCATTCTTAGCTTTGTAGGTCTTGTGTTCCCAATCATTCCATCCATCTTGGTCCTATGGGCTGGCTTTTTACTATATTTGTTTGGTATTGGTGGCGAGCTGTCCTTTTGGTTTTGGCTCGGAATGGTCGTGTTAACGGTGCTGATCGTCCTTTCTGATTTAATTGCCAATAGCTATTTCGTGAAACGCTACGGCGGCTCGAAATGGGCTGAACGAGTTGCGGCAATAGGGGTGATTGTGGGCTCCTTTGTGATGCCGCCTTTTGGGATTATCCTTGTGCCATTTCTTGCGGTTTTTGTCACAGAGTGGCTCATTCAAAAAGATATTAGCCTTGCCCTGAAAATAGGTGTCGCTTCATTTGTTGCCTTTTTAAGCAGTACGCTTGCGAAATTGGTCATTCAGTTCGTCATGATCGGCTGGTTTTTGGTTGAAGCAATTTTTTAAAGAGCTTATCGCTTTTGAAGTGGACACAGGTTCCTTTATCTGTGAAAAAAGATGCGTGTGTAGGGTATAAGTGAACGGCGGATTCGCTATGTGCAGAAATGATGGATAATTGACAGGAGTGTTGACGCAATAAGTGTTCCTGAGTCCGGCTGGCTTAAAAAAAGAGCATTTTTTCGCAATTAGAGGATGACATGTCCGTTAAAAAAGCATTTAAACGGTAAAAAACGATGAGACGTTCGGTAATGGCTAGACTTATGAACACTTTCAAAGGTGTTGTTTCTTTGAATGATGTTCGAATAAAACCCCTGTCGATAACAGATAGTAAAAGAAAAGGCAGGGGATAAATATGCAGGAAATGTTGCTTGCATTAGCAGCTGGTTTAATTGTCGGCTTTATTTTCGCACTTGTTAAATTACCGATTCCAGCTCCTCCGGCATTACCTGGGATATTGGGTATTGTCGGTATTTACTTAGGTTATAAGCTGTACGAATGGATTTGGCCAATCCTGTCAAACGGGGGGTAGGTAGATGCCTTTTGCGAATCATTCACGTGAACCAGCGATCTATTATGAAACGATTGGAAAGGGACAACCGCTAGTGTTCATCCCTCCTCCGGCGATGGGGCACTTAACCTTTCGTTATCAATCTGCGCTTATGAATCAGTATCAAGTGATGACATTGGATGTGCGAGGGGATGGGCATAGCGGTAGGTCCTCTTCACCCATGACGATTACACAGCTTGCTCATGACGTAAAGCGGGTTCTTGATGCGGCAGGGGTAAGAAGGGCTGTCGTTTGTGGCTATTCTAATGGCAGCATGATTGCTCAGGAGTTTGCCTTGTCTTATCCAGAGAGAACGGCGGGGCTCATTTTATTCGGAGGGTTTTCTGAAGTGAATAGCCTTCTGTTAGAAAAGGAATATAAGCTCGGTATTTGGGCTGCAAAAAATCAGCTGATCCCATTGTTTGCAAAATCATTAGCAATTTCACATTTTAAAGATAGGCAGGCAGCAAAGGAAATGGAGCTGGAGGTTCAGCGAACAGACCCTCAGATGCTGGCGCGGCAGTATGAAGCAGGGCTCCATTATCGCTCAACGGATCGTCTTCAGCGCATTCATGTGCCGCTTCTATTGCTGTATGGGGCCAATGATCATTACGTCCATCATTATCAAATGCCCTATCGGTTGATGGTCAAGGATGTAGAAGTCGCTTATGTTTCTGATTGCAAACATCAACTGCCTACAAAACGGGCGCTTGAATGCAATGCGATTATCCGAAGCTGGCTTCAGCGCAAACGTCACCACCTATTTTCGTAAAGAAGCAGATGCTCCATTTCGGGTCATCGGCTTTTTTTCGATAGGAAAGCATAAAGTTCCTCCAGGCGCCAAGCTTGAGTCTAACCCTCCTCTTGAGTCTAACCCTCCTAATGAACATTTTCTAGTAGAGTCTCCAGCACCTGGCGCCTGTCTGGCACTTTTCACACTTATAAAAGCCCAGAAATTAAAGTAGCTGCTTGTTCCTTACCACGCTGGAACCATGAGCGTGTTTCTAAGTCGTCCAATGTTAAGCGCTCAGAAATACCGATGTCATGCTTGAGTACTTGTAACACCTCATCAACACATGCTTTGTCATACATCAAGCAATTGATTTCATGGTTAATATGTAAGCTCCTCATGTCAAAGTTTGCTGTGCCCAGATGGCAAATTTTTTCATCAATGACCATAGCTTTCCCATGAAAAAATCCTTGTTTGTAGAAATAGACCTCCACACCTTGATGAACAAGCTCTTCAAAATAAGGGAATGCAGCATCCTTTACCAAAAGATGGTCTGCTTTTTTCGGAACGAGGATGCGAACGGTCACTCCTTGTGAAGCGGCTCTGACAAGCGCTTGCTGCAATTTTTTTCCGGGAATGTAATAAGGCGTCCCGATCATAATTTGTTTCTCAGCTTGGTTGATAAGCTGAAGAAACGTCTCTTCAAGAAACATCCCATTGAAAGGAATAATCCTTAACGTATGGGGGCCTTTCTGCAAAGAAGGGAAGAGAGACTCATTGGAAGACAGGTCTTTTGCTGTTGCTCCTTGCCAATCATGAATAAACTGTTCTTGCAAGTCCTGGACACCATCCCCTACCAAACGGAGGTGAAAGTCTCTCCAAAAGCCAAATTTTGGGTCTCGACCAGCATATTCCTTACCTATATTGTAGCCGCCAATATAACCGATTTTTCCATCAATGACCGAGATTTTCCGATGGTTACGTCGGTTCAAGGAAAAGAAGAAATAAGGAAACGATGGCAAGTAGGCGTGAGCAAATTGACACCCTGCTTTTCGGAGTCGAGTAATGGATTTAGTTGATAAACCGGAGCCGATACGGTCAACAAGGAGGCGGACAGCTACGCCTTTTTTGGATTTTTCCTCTAACAAATGAAGAAATTTGTTCCCAAGGCTGTCCTCGCGAAAAATATAAAAAAGCAAGTGAACATGATTTTCTGCCTTTTGAATATCCTCGTATAAAGAGCTGAAAAATTGCTCTCCATTCACAAAAAGCCTCACGTTTCCTTGCCGTACGTTTTGAATGTGTCTTTTTGCCTTTGCTTTTTGCTGGGATAAACCGTGATGATAATCCCATTTCAACCAAAGAAAAATGACAAGTAAAATAATAAAAAAGATGAGCCAACCCATAGGTACAATCCCCTTCCTATTGCATTCATATAGGATAGGTTGCCCTGATCGCAGAAGGAATCAACAAAAAAATAAAAATTAATTGACTGAATACTCATTCATAAAAAATGTGTTATAATGATTTCATAAAAATTTTCTATTTTCAAAACATTCATGACCGACTGGTTTGGCGATGCATGAATGGAGTGACGGAAACAATGGCACAAATGAAAGGAGTCGTCAATTATGGAAGCGTTACCAATCGTTAATTTGCTTGCGTTTCTTCTTGTAACAGGCTATGCCATCTATTTATTTGCAACACTCGTCAAAACACGCTATGAGTATATTAAGCTTGGAAAGAAGGCGGAGTTTGACCATACGATGAAGGAACGGTGGCAGGCCATCTGGGTGAATGTCTTTGGTCAAAAAAAGCTCTTAAAGGATAAAAAGAGTGGCATTATCCATCTTATGTTTTTTTATGGATTTCTCCTCGTTCAAGCAGGGGCGATTGATTTAATTTGGAAAGGACTAGCACCGGGGTCGCATCTCCCACTAGGGCCTTTGTATCCGTACTTCACCTTTTTCCAAGAAATTGTTGTGCTAATGATTATCATTGCTGTTGTCTGGGCGTTTTACCGACGATATGTGGAGAAGCTCGTTCGCTTGAAGCGTGGCTGGAAATCAGGCTTGGTCCTCATTTTTATTGGCGGTCTGATGGTGTCAAAAATGCTCGCAAAAGGAATGGAGTTTATTTGGCTCGGCAAACCACTTAGCGGATTTGAACCGGTTGCTTCTGGGATCGCAGCCGCAACAAGCTGGTTAGGACCGACGGCAGCAGGAGCTTTGTTCTTTGTTTTTTGGTGGATGCACTTGCTGTTTCTTCTTACGTTTCTAGTGTATGTTCCCCAATCAAAGCATGCCCATCTGATCGCAGGGCCAGTGAACGTCTTTCTAGGGCGTACTCATAAGGTCGGTAGGCTTTCATCCATAAATTTTGAAGATGAGAGTCATGAAGTATTCGGGGTGCATAAGATTGAGGACTTTAATCAAAAGCAGCTTGTCGACTTGTATGCCTGCGTGGAATGTGGACGCTGTACGAACATGTGCCCAGCCACAGGGACAGGAAAAATGCTCTCGCCAATGGATTTAATCGTGAAAATGCGGGACCACTTAACCGAAAAAGGAGCAGCCGTCACATCGAAATCGGCTTGGCTTCCAGCCTTCGCCTTTTCTAA
>NZ_ANNK01000008.1 GCF_000334155.1 Halalkalibacterium ligniniphilum
GAAAGGACTAGCACCGGGGTCGCATCTCCCACTAGGGCCTTTGTATCCGTACTTCACCTTTTTCCAAGAAATTGTTGTGCTAATGATTATCATTGCTGTTGTCTGGGCGTTTTACCGACGATATGTGGAGAAGCTCGTTCGCTTGAAGCGTGGCTGGAAATCAGGCTTGGTCCTCATTTTTATTGGCGGTCTGATGGTGTCAAAAATGCTCGCAAAAGGAATGGAGTTTATTTGGCTCGGCAAACCACTTAGCGGATTTGAACCGGTTGCTTCTGGGATCGCAGCCGCAACAAGCTGGTTAGGACCGACGGCAGCAGGAGCTTTGTTCTTTGTTTTTTGGTGGATGCACTTGCTGTTTCTTCTTACGTTTCTAGTGTATGTTCCCCAATCAAAGCATGCCCATCTGATCGCAGGGCCAGTGAACGTCTTTCTAGGGCGTACTCATAAGGTCGGTAGGCTTTCATCCATAAATTTTGAAGATGAGAGTCATGAAGTATTCGGGGTGCATAAGATTGAGGACTTTAATCAAAAGCAGCTTGTCGACTTGTATGCCTGCGTGGAATGTGGACGCTGTACGAACATGTGCCCAGCCACAGGGACAGGAAAAATGCTCTCGCCAATGGATTTAATCGTGAAAATGCGGGACCACTTAACCGAAAAAGGAGCAGCCGTCACATCGAAATCGGCTTGGCTTCCAGCCTTCGCCTTTTCTAATACGAAGGCAAACCAACTCGCCATGCAAGGGGCGGCTGGCACAGAGGCTGCTGCTGCCTATGATGTAAGCTTAATCGGCGATGTCATTACGGAGGAAGAAATTTGGGCATGCACGACTTGTCGAAACTGCGAGGATCAGTGTCCAGTCATGAATGAGCATGTGGATAAAATCATTGACATGCGTCGTTACCTTGTCCTAACAGAAGGGAAAATGGATGCCGATGCACAGCGGGCCATGACGAACATTGAGCGGCAAGGAAATCCGTGGGGCATTAACAGAAAAGAGCGGGAAAACTGGCGTGACGCGCGGAAAGACATACACGTTCCGACGGTCAAGGAAATGGAAAAGGCAGGTGAAGCGTTTGAATACCTCTTTTTCGTTGGTTCAATGGGGTCCTACGATAAGCGCAGCCAGAAAATTGCTCAGTCCTTTGCAAAAGTTTTAAATGAAGCAGGCGTCACGTTTGCGATAATTGGCAACAAAGAGAAAAATTCAGGGGATACGCCAAGACGTCTTGGGAATGAATTTTTATTCCAAGAGCTTGCAACAGGCAATATTGAGCTGTTCCAAAAACTCAATGTGAAAAAAATAGTGACCATTGATCCCCATGCCTACAATACCTTTAAAAATGAATACCCTGAGTTTGGCTTAGAGGGTGTGGAGGTCTATCACCATACAGAGCTTTTAGCAAAGCTGATTAAGGAAGGAAAAATCAAACCGACCTATGAGGTGAATGAGACGATTGTCTATCATGATTCCTGTTACCTTGGGCGCTACAACGAGGTGTATGATCCACCTCGGGAAATATTAAAGGCAATCCCAGGTGTCACACTTGTGGAAATGGAGCGAAACCGCGAGAATGGGATGTGCTGTGGAGCCGGGGGCGGCATGATGTGGATGGAAGAGGACGCGGGACAGCGCGTTAATGTTGCCCGAACGGAGCAAGCCCTAGAGGTGCGCCCATCAGTTATCGGAAGCGGCTGTCCATATTGCTTAACAATGCTAAGTGATGGGACGAAGGCAAAAGAAGTGGAAGAAAGTGTTCAAACCCTTGATATTGTAGAAATCTTGGAAAAATCGTTAGTGAAGCAGGAAACAGAGCTTGTTAGCTAGAAAGATACTTAGGAGTATAGACAGAAGCAGCTATAATTGGCTCTCGCAAATATGAAATGGAACAAGTTTCAAGCAACTTTTTAGCAAATAGGTCATAAAGGTGGGGAGTTGAATGATTGGCTTCCCTTCCTGTTCAAGCAATTTGTAAGCGCGACCATTTTTATAAGCGCAGTTTTTTGTGAAAGGATTCTGAGCGAGCGTTCAATCAGAATAAAATAAAGGAGGCGTTCATATGAAAACAGTGATTGTAAGTGGGGCAAGAACCCCATTTGGAAAATTTGGAGGTTCACTGCAGACGTTACGTGCAAGTGAGCTAGGTGGCATTGCCATTCAAGAGGCGATCAAACGAGGGAAGTGGAAACAAGAAAAAATTGACGACTTAATTATGGGAAATGTTTTGCAAGGCGGACAGGGGCAGCTTCCATCAAGGCAAGCGGCAAAGGTGGCTGGATTGCCGTGGCATATAAAAACAGAAACAATCAATAAGGTGTGTGCGTCAGGAATGCGCAGTGTAACCCTTGCAGATCAAATGATCCGTGCAGGAGATAGTGAAGTGATTGTCGCAGGTGGGATGGAGTCCATGAGTCAAGCGCCTTACTATTTGCCTAAGGCACGCTGGGGTGCGCGAATGGGGAATGTGGAGCTTGTGGATGGAATGGTCTTCGACGGCTTAACCTGTTCGTTTACAGGGGTTCATATGGGGACGTACGGAAACGGAGTCGCAGAAGAGCTTAAGCTTTCACGAGAGGTCCAGGACGAGTGGGCGTATCGGAGCCATCAGCGGGCCGTAGCTGCGATCGAAAAGGGTCTCTTCGCAGAAGAAATCGTCCCAGTGGAGGTTCCACAGCGTAAGGGAGAGCCTGTCGTTATCGCAGAGGATGAAGCGCCAAGAAAGAGTACATCCATCGAAACATTAAGTCAATTAAAGCCAGCCTTTGGCAAGGAAGGGACGATTACCGCTGGAAATGCTCCAGGCGTCAATGATGGTGCGGTGGCGATGCTTCTTATGTCTGATGAGCGGGCGAGCCGTGAAGGGATCAAGCCCTTGGCTACGATTATTGCTCATACAGCTCTTGCCATTGAACCAAAGGACTTTCCAAAAACACCGGGACTTGTGATCCAGCAGCTGCTCGAGAAAACAGGGAAATCTGTTGCTGACATTGATCTGTTTGAAATCAATGAGGCTTTTTCAGCTGTTGCCCTAGCAAGCAGCCAAATTGCGAGCCTTGACCCTGAAAAAGTAAACGTTAACGGTGGTGCCGTTGCTCTAGGACACCCGATCGGGGCAAGTGGTGCGCGCATTCTTCTCACGCTTGCCTATGAGCTCAAGCGCCGGGGTGGAGGCCTTGGCATTGCCGCCATTTGCAGTGGTGGAGGTCAAGGGGATGCTGTTTTACTCGAAGTAGAAGGGTGAGCGAAATAGAGAGAAGGAACGCGGTAAAAGGAGGCGTATAAAAAGATGAACATCCAAACAGTCATGGTTGTCGGAGCAGGACAAATGGGCTCAGGCATTGCACAGGTTCACGCGATGGCAGGCTTTGACGTGATTTTGCATGACATGAAGCAAGAATTTGCCGAAAAAGGGTTAGGAACGATTGATAGGAACCTTGACCGCCAAATGACAAAGGGGCGGATGACGGATAAAGAGAAAAACGACATTTTAAGTCGGATTCATCTAGCAACAGAGCTTGAAATTGCTAAAAAAGCTGACATCATCATCGAAGCAGCCATTGAGAGCATGGACGTGAAAAGCTCATTATTTGCAAAGCTTGATGAAATCGCGCCAACCCATGCCATTTTAGCGACCAATACTTCTTCTTTACCAATTACGGAGATTGCTGCAGCTACGAAGCGGCCAGAGCGCGTGATCGGCATGCATTTTATGAACCCAGTACCCGTGATGAAGCTTGTTGAGATCATTCGGGGCTTGGCTACAAGTGACGAGGTCTATGAAGCTGTGGAATCACTTTGCTACAAGCTTCATAAAACACCTGTTGAAGTGAATGACTTTCCTGGCTTTGTCTCCAACCGCATCCTCATGCCAATGATTAATGAGG
>NZ_ANNK01000009.1 GCF_000334155.1 Halalkalibacterium ligniniphilum
CAAGCCCTTGGCTACGATTATTGCTCATACAGCTCTTGCCATTGAACCAAAGGACTTTCCAAAAACACCGGGACTTGTGATCCAGCAGCTGCTCGAGAAAACAGGGAAATCTGTTGCTGACATTGATCTGTTTGAAATCAATGAGGCTTTTTCAGCTGTTGCCCTAGCAAGCAGCCAAATTGCGAGCCTTGACCCTGAAAAAGTAAACGTTAACGGTGGTGCCGTTGCTCTAGGACACCCGATCGGGGCAAGTGGTGCGCGCATTCTTCTCACGCTTGCCTATGAGCTCAAGCGCCGGGGTGGAGGCCTTGGCATTGCCGCCATTTGCAGTGGTGGAGGTCAAGGGGATGCTGTTTTACTCGAAGTAGAAGGGTGAGCGAAATAGAGAGAAGGAACGCGGTAAAAGGAGGCGTATAAAAAGATGAACATCCAAACAGTCATGGTTGTCGGAGCAGGACAAATGGGCTCAGGCATTGCACAGGTTCACGCGATGGCAGGCTTTGACGTGATTTTGCATGACATGAAGCAAGAATTTGCCGAAAAAGGGTTAGGAACGATTGATAGGAACCTTGACCGCCAAATGACAAAGGGGCGGATGACGGATAAAGAGAAAAACGACATTTTAAGTCGGATTCATCTAGCAACAGAGCTTGAAATTGCTAAAAAAGCTGACATCATCATCGAAGCAGCCATTGAGAGCATGGACGTGAAAAGCTCATTATTTGCAAAGCTTGATGAAATCGCGCCAACCCATGCCATTTTAGCGACCAATACTTCTTCTTTACCAATTACGGAGATTGCTGCAGCTACGAAGCGGCCAGAGCGCGTGATCGGCATGCATTTTATGAACCCAGTACCCGTGATGAAGCTTGTTGAGATCATTCGGGGCTTGGCTACAAGTGACGAGGTCTATGAAGCTGTGGAATCACTTTGCTACAAGCTTCATAAAACACCTGTTGAAGTGAATGACTTTCCTGGCTTTGTCTCCAACCGCATCCTCATGCCAATGATTAATGAGGCGATTTATACGATTTATGAAGGGGTTGCAACACCAGAAGCCATTGATGAGGTGATGAAGCTTGGAATGAATCACCCAATGGGACCGATTACTCTTGCTGACTTTATTGGACTCGATACATGTCTTTATATTATGGAAACCCTCCATGAAGGGTTTGGTGATGACAAATATCGTCCGTGTCCGCTACTGCGTAAATATGTAAAAGCTGGATGGCTTGGAAAGAAATCAGGTCGTGGCTTCTACGTCTATGACTAACGGGCAATTTGCACTCACAAAAACAATCATGATCGTTTGCTGATCCCGAATGGATGAAAACGAGTTCGTAAGGGAATGATGAGCAACATTTTAATGAAGGGGTGTGAGCGATACGCTTCCTGCTTTGTCAACTTGAAAGCCCCAGCCCCTTTTAATAAAAAAAGTGATGCTTGGCTTGCTAGTACAACAAAGAGAGGTGAAAACGCCATGAATCTTAGGTTTACTGACGAGCAAGAAATGATGAGAAAAATGGTGCGGGATTTTGCCAATGAACAAATTGCCCCGTTTGTCGCAGAAATGGAAGAAAACGATACCTTTCCCCGCGACATCGTCAAAAAAATGGGGGAGCTTGGGCTGATGGGGATTCCGATTCCTGAACAATATGGTGGAGCGGAAATGGATTTTACCTCTTATATTCTTGCCATTCATGAGCTGTCTAAGGTGAGTGCAACCGTCGGCGTCATTTTATCAGTTCATACGTCAGTTGGTACAAACCCAATCCTTTATTTTGGGACCGATGAACAAAAGAAGCGGTTGATTCCTAAGCTCGCAACAGGTGAATATTTAGGCGCGTTTGCATTAACTGAACCAAGCTCTGGCTCAGACGCGGGAAGCTTGAAGATGTCAGCAAAACGACAAGGGGACAGCTATCTTTTAAATGGAACAAAGGCGTTTATCACGAACGGAGGAGAAGCGGATACTTACATCGTCTTTGCTTCCACTGATCCGAGCTTAGGGACAAAAGGAATTAGTGCTTTTATCGTTGAAAAAGACACACCAGGCTTTCAAATCGGGAAAAAGGAAAAGAAAATGGGGCTTCACGGCTCGAATACGACTGAGCTCATTTTTGAAGATGCTTGTGTTCCGGTCACGAACCGTCTTGGCGAAGAAGGAGAAGGCTTTAAAATCGCCCTAGCCAATCTTGAAGTCGGACGAATTGGCATTGCAGCACAAGCGTTAGGGATTGCAGAAGCTGCCCTTGAGGCAGCAACTACCTATGCGAAGCAGCGAAAGCAATTTGGCAAAGCGATCGGATCTCAGCAAGGAGTTGGTTTTAAGCTTGCAGATATGGCGACAAAGGTAGAGGCAGCAAAGCTACTTATCTATCAGGCGACACAATTGCGAGAGCTGGGAAAGCCTTGTGGCAAGGAAGCATCAATGGCAAAGCTGTTTGCCTCAAGGACCGCCGTTGAAGTAGCGATTGAGGCACTCCAAATATTTGGTGGCTATGGCTACACAAAAGAGTATCCTGTTGAGCGCTATTTCCGCGATGCGAAAGTCTGTGAGATCTATGAAGGAACAAGTGAAATTCAACGACTGGTCATTCATAAGCATCTCGCAATAGATTAAGGGGGAAATCGCATGAACTTTTTATTAACTGATGAACAAGAGATGATTCGTAAAATGGTGCGAGATTTTGCAAGAAATGAAGTCGCACCTACAGCCCATGAACGAGACGAGGAAGAACGATTTGATCGTCAAATCTTTGATAAGATGGCCGAGCTTGGCTTAACGGGCATCCCTTGGCCAGAAGAATATGGAGGGATCGGGGCAGATTATCTTAGCTATGTCATTGCAGTCGAGGAGCTCTCCCGTGTATGTGCATCGACGGGCGTCACCCTTTCTGCTCATCTCTCCCTTGCAGGCTGGCCAATCTATAAATTTGGAACAGAGGAACAAAAGCAAACCTTTCTCCGTCCTATGGCGGAAGGGAAGAAAATTGGAGCATATGGCTTAACGGAGCCAGGCTCAGGCTCAGACTCAGCGGGGATGAAGACAACAGCTGTCCTTGATGGCGAGGAGTATGTGTTAAACGGGACAAAGATTTTTATCACAAACGGGGGCATTGCGGACATTTATGTCGTTTTTGCAGTAACCGATCCTGAAAAGAAGCATAAGGGAGTGACCGCTTTTATCGTTGAAGCAGACACACCAGGCTTTTCGGTTGGCAAAAAAGAAAAAAAGCTCGGGATTCGCTCTTCGCCGACGACAGAGATTATCTTTGAGGACTGCCGCATTCCAAAGGAAAACAGGCTTGGAGAAGAAGGGGAAGGCTTTAAAGTGGCGATGATGACATTAGATGGAGGACGTAACGGGATTGCCGCTCAAGCTGTAGGAATCGCTCAAGGGGCATTAGATGCTGCGGTCGCGTATTCAAAAGAACGAAAGCAGTTTGGGAAACCGATCGGTGCACAGCAAGGAATCGCCTTTAAGCTTGCGGATATGGCGACAAAAATTGAAGCAAGCCGCCTGCTCACGTACCAGGCTGCATGGCGTGAAAGCGAAGGTCTTTCCTACGGGAAGGAATCGGCCATGTCGAAGCTGTTTGCCGGAGATACAGCGATGGAGGTAACGGTTGAAGCCGTTCAAGTGTTTGGCGGGTACGGCTATACTAAGGATTATCCTGTTGAGCGGTATATGCGGGATGCGAAAATTACACAAATTTATGAGGGAACGAATGAAATTCAGCGGCTTGTTATTTCAAAAATGCTGTTGGCTGACTAAAAATTCGGTACAATGTATCGTAGATTGCCTTGTATCGTAGGCGCTCAATTTACGACAGGGAAAGAGGTTAACCCATGTTGAAAAAGAAAGCAGTACCTTCAATGGTCAAAGACCAGCAGCTGATTAAAAAAAGACGTGAGCAAATGATCAAAGGGGCCGTACGCCTTTTTATTGAAAAAGGGTTTCACCGCACGACGACAAGAGAAATTGCGAAGGAATCCGGCTTTAGCATCGGTACACTCTATGAATATATTGGTTCGAAGGAGGATGTCCTCTATTTAGTTTGTGATGCCATTTATGAAGAGGTACGCGATCGGTTGCATCAGCAAATCGATACAGACAAAACAGGGCTTGAACGGCTAAAAAAGGCCATTGCTGCCCTTTTCCACGTCATTGATGAAATGCAGGATGAAGTTCTCGTCATGTATCAGGAGGCGAAATCGTTGCCGAAGGAAGACCTTCCGTATGTGCTCCAAAAGGAAGTGGAGATGACCGAAATGATGGAGGAGGTCATCTATGCTTGTATTGAAGAAGGTGTCCTTGATCTGTCTGAACAAGAAATTAAGCTTCTTGCCAATAACATTCTTGTTTCTGGTCATATGTGGACCTTTAGACGATGGGTGATGCAAAAGCTTTATACATTAGAGGAGTACACAAAGCTACAAACGGAGCAGCTATTAGCCGGTGTGACACAAAAAACGAAGGAGGGATAGTTGATGGGAACGGTAGCCCAGTACCGCCCGACGCACCACGTTCGATTTGTGACAGCATCAAGTTTATTTGATGGACATGATGCATCCATCAACATTATGAGACGAATTTTGCAAGCGAGCGGGGCCGAGGTGATCCATCTTGGCCATAACCGCTCTGTTGAAGAGGTTGTAAGCGCTGCCATTCAAGAGGATGTTCAAGGGATTGCTATTTCTTCTTATCAAGGAGGGCACGTGGAATATTTTAAATACTGCTATGATTTGCTCCAAGAGAAGGGGGCAGGCCATATCCGTATTTACGGAGGTGGCGGAGGGGTGATTACACCGCCTGAAATACGCGAACTCCACACCTATGGCATCGCCCGGATTTTTTCACCTGAGGATGGCAGGCAAAGCGGTCTTCAAGGCATGATTAATCAGATGCTAAAAGAGTGTGATTTTCCAACAGTAAGGGAGCTGAAGGATGAGGTAAGTCAGCTGCAGGAAAAAAACATTCGTGCTGTAGCCCGTTGCATTACGCTTGCTGAGCAGCATACAGCGCTGCAAAAAAAGACGGCAGCGACCCTTGAGTCAAGCTTAGCACAAGTGAAGGCTCTCGCTTCTGAGGTTCCTGTGTTAGGCATTACAGGAACAGGTGGAGCAGGGAAAAGCTCCTTAACCGATGAGCTCGTGCGACGTTTTCTTAATGAATTTGAAAGCAAAACGGTTGCCATTTTATCGATTGACCCAACGAAACAAAAAACAGGGGGTGCATTGCTAGGTGACCGAATTCGCATGAATGCGATTCATTCGCCCCGTGTGTTCATGCGGAGCCTTGCCACAAGAGGGTCGCGGACGGAGATTTCCGAGAGCATTCGTGAGGCCATCGATGTGGTAAAAGCGGCAGGCTACGATCTCATCATCGTTGAGACAAGCGGCATTGGTCAGGGAGACGCAGAAATTGTTGAAATTGCTGATGTGTCCTTGTACGTCATGACGAGTGAATATGGGGCGCCATCCCAGCTTGAAAAAATTGATATGATCGATTTTGCGGATCTGATTGCGATTAATAAATTTGATCGAAAGGGCTCAGAGGATGCCCTTCGTCATGTGCGAAAGCAATACCAACGAAGCCGCAATCGCTTTGAAGAGCCGTTAGAAGCGATGCCCGTCTATGGGACGATTGCAAGTCAATTTAATGATTTGGGCACCAATACGCTTTTTGCCGCCATCGTGAATACGATCAATGAAACGTGCAATAAAGAATGGGTCACTTCGATTGAAACGAGCCATGAAGTCGTCAAACAAAATGTGATCATTCCACCTGAGAATATTCAGTATTTACGGGACATTGTTCTAACGGTCCGGCAATACAAACGCTTTACAGAAGAGCAGGTAACGGTTGCTAGGAAAATCTATCAAATTGAAGGGACGCTTGCTGCCCTAGATGAGCACGGGGCAAAAAGCGAGGATATCCTCACCCAGCTCCACCAGACAAAAGAGATCTATGAGCAAAAGCTACACCCTGAGTGCAAAGCGATTCTAGATAACTGGGAAACGTTAAAAAAATCGTACGCAGGGGATACCCTCGTGAGTAAGGTTCGCGACAAAGAAATTGTGACTGAATTGACAACGGAAAGCTTAGCGGGTCTCAAAATTCCGAAAATCGCGTTGCCGAAATATGAAGACTGGGGCGAAATTTTACGTTTTTCAATGCTCGAAAATGTGCCAGGTGCGTTTCCTTATACAGCAGGTGTTTTTCCGTTTAAACGAAAGGGCGAAGACCCGAAGCGCCAGTTTGCAGGGGAAGGAACACCAGAGCGGACCAATCGTCGTTTTCATTATTTGTCAAAGGATGACGAGGCAAAAAGGTTAAGCACTGCCTTTGACTCGGTCACCTTATACGGAGAAGATCCAGATTACCGCCCAGATATTTACGGAAAGGTTGGCGAAAGCGGTGTGAGCATTTGCACCCTTGATGACATGAATAAGCTTTTCGCCGGTTTTGATTTGTGTGCCCCGTCCACGTCTGTGTCCATGACTATTAACGGGCCTGCCCCCATTATTCTCGCCATGTTTATGAATACGGCAATTAACCAGCAGCTGGAGCGGTTTGCAGAGGAGACAGGGCGCGAAGCAACCGAAGAAGAACGGTTGGAACTGAAAGCAAAAACATTGTCCACCGTCCGAGGAACGGTTCAAGCAGATATTTTGAAGGAGGACCAGGGACAAAATACGTGCATCTTCTCGACAGAGTTTGCTTTACGAATGATGGGCGATATTCAAGAATATTTCATTGAAAACAATGTTCGAAATTATTATTCCGTGTCGATTTCTGGCTATCACATTGCGGAAGCTGGTGCGAATCCAATCAGCCAGCTTGCTTTTACCCTTGCGAATGGCTTCACCTACGTTGAATATTATTTAAGCCGCGGCATGGACATTAATAAGTTTGCACCAAACCTCTCCTTTTTCTTTAGCAATGGACTTGATCCTGAATACACTGTCATCGGCCGGGTTGCGCGAAGAATTTGGGCGACGGTGATGAGAAATAAATACGGAGCCAATGAGCGCAGTCAGAAGCTAAAATACCATGTGCAAACATCAGGACGTTCCCTACATGCCCAAGAAATTGATTTTAATGATATTCGCACGACACTACAGGCGCTTATGGCGATTTATGACAATTGCAACTCGCTCCATACGAATGCCTTTGATGAAGCCATTACGACACCGACAGAACAATCTGTACGCCGGGCGATGGCGATACAAATGATCATCACAAAGGAATTAGGACTCGCGAAAAATGAAAATTCCTTACAAGGCTCCTACATTATTGAAGAGCTCACGGACCTCGTGGAAGAAGCAGTGCTCAAGGAGCTTGAACAGATAAATGACCGGGGTGGGGTTCTCGGAGCGATGGAAACCCAGTACCAACGAAGCAAAATTCAAGAGGAATCGATGTTCTATGAAATGAAAAAGCATAGTGGTGAGCTACCGATTATCGGCGTGAACACCTACATGAACCCGAACCAAACGACAGAAGAAGAATTCAATATGGAGCTTGCCAGGGCGACAAGGGAGGAGAAGGAACAGCAAATTGTGAACCTTCGCGCGTTCCAAGAACGACACAAAGCTTCTGCCCCTGTCGCGCTAAAACAGCTTCAAGAGACAGCCGTCAAGGGTGGAAACATCTTTGCTGAATTAATGGAAACAGTTAAGGTGGCGAGCCTTGGGCAAATTACCTCGGCTCTCTATCAAGTGGGTGGTCAATACAGACGGAACATGTAAAAAGAAGGGTAGAGCTTTTCGAGAGGAGGAGGCGAAAATGCTCGCTTCCTTATCTTGACTAATCAGAAAGCATAAAAATCATAATAGCTATCTGAACGAAAAGATCCGAACGTACGATCGCTTACTCAGTCAACACGAGAGGAAGAAAACAAGAATGGTTTTCTTATTCATCATCAAATGTGGGTCATAACGCTCGGTAAGGCTGTAAGATGATCGATCTTTCGGATCGAACTAGCATAAACTGAAAAAATGTGTTTATAATGAATCGTATGATTTCCAGTTGTTGAAAACATAAACAAATGAGAATGATAGATGATCGTGAAAGGAAGTGCTCATGGTGAGTTTGCAAGCAATGAAAAAAGAAGATATTCAAGAGCTATCCATGATCGAGATTGCTTATGCCCTTATGAAAGAGGAGCGTCAGCCGTTCGATTACCTTGAGTTAATTAAGCGAGTAGCAGAATTAAAAGGCATGACGGAAGAACAAATGAATGCTCGAATGGGATACCTTTATACCGATTTAAACATTGATGGTCGTTTTGTTACGTTAGGTGAAAATCGTTGGGGCCTTAAGAGCTGGTATCCACTTGAGCATGTGGAAGAAGAGTATACACCAGCACCTAAGAAGAAAGCGAAAGCAGTCGATGAAGAGGATGATTTCATTGAAGATGACTTCGAAGAATATGAAGAAGACGATTATGAAGATCTGGAAGATGAACTTGATGAAATCTCCAATGAAGAAGATGAAGACGACGAGGATGAATTCGATGATACCGACGATCTTAGTGACTATGAAGACGACGAGGATGAATTCGAGGACGAGACGGACGACGACTTAAAATAAGGACAGAACAGTCTTGACTTCTTGTCACAATCTAGGTAGAATCATTTTTGGGCTAAAGAATTTCATAAATGTATAATTAATGAACGTTGTATATAAAACAAAAGTGTGCCCCCTGTTAAAGGGTGAGGTGTCACTTTTGTTTTTTTGTTTTTACATCCTATATGGACCCTGTATTCTTAGGGACTTAGATAAGCAAGAACAAATCTGTTGATGGTGGATAACTAAAGGAGTCGATAGAACTATGATAACAAAGTATATTTTTGTAACAGGCGGCGTCGTGTCTTCATTAGGTAAAGGGATTACGGCAGCTTCCCTTGGACGTCTTTTGAAAAACAGGGGCTTAAAGGTAACCATTCAAAAATTTGATCCATACATTAATGTTGATCCAGGGACAATGAGTCCTTATCAGCATGGGGAAGTATTTGTCACAGATGATGGTGCGGAAACGGATTTAGACCTTGGACACTACGAGCGCTTTATCGATATCAACTTAAATAAAAACAGTAACGTAACAACAGGAAAAATTTATTCAACGGTATTGAAAAAAGAACGTCGTGGTGACTACCTTGGCGGAACGGTTCAAGTCATTCCTCATGTGACGAACGAAATCAAAGAACGTGTCTTTCGTGCAGGCCGTGAAACGAACGCTGATGTCGTTATTACTGAAATCGGCGGAACGGTTGGGGATATTGAAAGCCTGCCGTTTTTAGAAGCTATTCGTCAGATCAAAAGCGACATCGGTGTAGACAACGTTATGTACATCCACTGTACACTCATACCATACTTAGCAGCTGCAGGGGAAATGAAGTCAAAGCCAACACAGCATAGTGTAAAAGAACTGCGTAGCTTAGGGATTCAGCCGAACGTCATTGTTGTTCGTACGGAGAAGCCAGTTCCGCAAGACATGAAAGAAAAAATTGCGTTATTCTGCGACATTAATAAGGATGCGGTGATTGAAGCTCGAGATGCAGATACTCTTTATCAAGTACCGCTCGATTTACAAGCACAAAACCTTGATGACATCGTTTGTGATTACTTGAAGCTGTCATGCGGACAAGCGGATATGGATGAATGGAAAGCATTAGTTGAAAAAGTAACCCATTTGTCCGAAAAAACAACGATTGCCCTTGTTGGTAAGTATGTTGCTCTTCCAGACGCTTATTTGTCTGTAGCAGAAGCATTAAAGCATGCAGGATATGCTTATGATTCCGACATTGAGATCAAATGGGTGAACTCAGAAGATGTGACAAGTGATAACGTCAAGGAGCTCCTTGAAGGAGTGGACGGTATCCTTGTTCCAGGTGGATTTGGAGATAGAGGGATTGAAGGGAAAATTACAGCCATTCAATATGCTCGGGAAAACAACGTGCCATTCCTTGGAATTTGCTTAGGGATGCAGCTGGCATCGGTTGAATTTGCTCGAAACGTATTAGGCCTAGAAGGCGCTAACTCGGCTGAACTAGATCCTGAAACAAAATACCCAATTATCGACCTTCTCCCAGAGCAAAAAGATGTAGAAGATATGGGTGGCACACTGCGCCTTGGTCTTTATCCGTGCAAGCTTAAGCCAGGTTCAGTGGCAAACGCTGCGTATGAAGAAGAAGTGATTTATGAGCGTCATCGTCACCGATATGAATTTAACAATGAGTACCGTGAGCAAATGGAAGCGAAAGGCTTTGTGTTCTCAGGGACAAGCCCAGATGGCCGCCTTGTTGAAATCATTGAGCTCAAAGATCATCCATATTTCATTGCTTCACAATTTCATCCAGAATTTGTTTCAAGACCAACGCGTCCACAACCATTATTCCGTGAATTTATTCGGGCATCATTAGAAAACCGATAAAAAGAGGCATGCTTGGGCGCAGGGCGGTGTGAGCGACACGCAACTTGCTTCTTCAGCTTGAAAGCTCCGCCCCTTTTCCAGATAAATGCCTAAATTGGCTGCTCTTTGTGTATGGAATAAAGTAAGCACGTTAGGAAACGTTGAGCACCCTATAATGAAGGCGGTGTGAGCGACACGCAACTTGCTTAACTTCAACTTGAAAGCTCCGCCCCTTTTCCAATATATTAAAAAGAGGATGATCGCTAAGGATCACCCTCTTTTTTGTTCATTATATAGAACTTTATTCATACTCAGCTAAAATATCTTTCGTTGTTAAATAAAGACAAAAGTATGCATATAAAGCTACAAGCGTAGCGGGATAGCCAATTCTTGAGCCGTCGTCAGTTGGAACGAGGCTTGCTTGTACATTCAGATTTAAATGAAGATCAACAATGTCAGAAAGTTGTTCATCATCCGTTTCTCTAACCGTTGAAGCGGCAATAATCATGGCTCCCTTTGCTGATAGCTCCTTAGCGAGGCGAATTGCCTCTTGGTCGTTAGAAAACCGGCTGAAAAGAAGGAAACGGTCTTGGGCGGTCCAGGGAGCCATTTGCCCATCTGAAAAAAGAGGCTGAAGCCGAGGGAGACGCTCGTTTCCAAGTGTAGCCTCTGCTGTAACGGCAGCCATTTCGCCGATACCATGAATATAGAGCTGCCCTTCGCCCACTAGCGCCTGAGCGAGCATTCGCGCTCCGTCTTCAAGTGCAAGCTCTTCCTGTTCTTTAAACTGGTTCAATAAACCTGAGAGCTGGGTCGTAAAAATTTGAATCATTAAATAATGCCTCCTCTTTTTCTTGTGCTAACTGGAAAGTATAGTGTTTTACGCAAAAAAAGGCAATGAAGGGGGCACAGGTTTTCGACAAAAATGTCGAACGATTTTTCCTATATATCTAGAGGAAAAGGAGGAGAACCGGTCTTTATAACGAATACCTTTTTATTGGGGGAAAGAGGGTGAGCGAAATGGATACGGTTAATGACTTCCTTACACAAATAGAAGGAGTGACGAACGTGAAAAAGATATTAGTCGTGGATGATCAATATGGAATTCGTGTACTATTAAACGAAATTTTACAAAAAGATGGGTACACTATGTTTCAAGCAGCAAATGGTGTTCAAGCTCTTACGATTGTAGAAGAAGAAGCACCTGACCTTGTGCTTTTGGACATGAAAATCCCTGGAATGGACGGTCTTGAAATCTTACGTCGCACAAAAGAGATAAACCCTGACATTGATGTGATTATGATGACCGCATATGGAGAATTAAATATGATTAATGAAGCGATGCAGCTTGGGGCGGTCACACATTTTGCGAAGCCTTTTGATATTGATGATGTACGGGCCGTCATCAAAGAAAATTTGAAAGTTTAACGAAAAATTCAGCAAAAACCCAGAAAGCGTTTGCATAAAAAAGCTTGACTTTCTCATGTTTTTTTGCATGAATTTGAATTTTAGTATGCTATAATAGACTCGTTCAAACTAATTGGAGCGAACGGTCACTTTTGTTGTGGACATTTTACATACGGTAAGTTAGGTGCATAAGTTCACCAGATTACGGGAAAATTGTACGATGTATACGCTTGGAAGCTCTGTTAGATGGAACGTACGTTTGATGATTTGCTTACATGAAGGAGGAAATATGATGCCTTTAGTATCAATGAAGGAAATGCTTGAAAAAGCAAAGGCAGAAGGCTATGCTGTCGGTCAATTCAATCTTAACAATCTTGAGTTTACCCAAGCGATTTTACTTGCAGCGGAAGAAGAGAAATCCCCTGTTATTTGTGGTGTTTCTGAAGGAGCAGCACGTTACATGGGTGGATTTAAAACCGTTGTGAACATGGTAAAATCTTTAATGGAAGAGTACAAC
>NZ_ANNK01000010.1 GCF_000334155.1 Halalkalibacterium ligniniphilum
TCGCGCTCCGTCTTCAAGTGCAAGCTCTTCCTGTTCTTTAAACTGGTTCAATAAACCTGAGAGCTGGGTCGTAAAAATTTGAATCATTAAATAATGCCTCCTCTTTTTCTTGTGCTAACTGGAAAGTATAGTGTTTTACGCAAAAAAAGGCAATGAAGGGGGCACAGGTTTTCGACAAAAATGTCGAACGATTTTTCCTATATATCTAGAGGAAAAGGAGGAGAACCGGTCTTTATAACGAATACCTTTTTATTGGGGGAAAGAGGGTGAGCGAAATGGATACGGTTAATGACTTCCTTACACAAATAGAAGGAGTGACGAACGTGAAAAAGATATTAGTCGTGGATGATCAATATGGAATTCGTGTACTATTAAACGAAATTTTACAAAAAGATGGGTACACTATGTTTCAAGCAGCAAATGGTGTTCAAGCTCTTACGATTGTAGAAGAAGAAGCACCTGACCTTGTGCTTTTGGACATGAAAATCCCTGGAATGGACGGTCTTGAAATCTTACGTCGCACAAAAGAGATAAACCCTGACATTGATGTGATTATGATGACCGCATATGGAGAATTAAATATGATTAATGAAGCGATGCAGCTTGGGGCGGTCACACATTTTGCGAAGCCTTTTGATATTGATGATGTACGGGCCGTCATCAAAGAAAATTTGAAAGTTTAACGAAAAATTCAGCAAAAACCCAGAAAGCGTTTGCATAAAAAAGCTTGACTTTCTCATGTTTTTTTGCATGAATTTGAATTTTAGTATGCTATAATAGACTCGTTCAAACTAATTGGAGCGAACGGTCACTTTTGTTGTGGACATTTTACATACGGTAAGTTAGGTGCATAAGTTCACCAGATTACGGGAAAATTGTACGATGTATACGCTTGGAAGCTCTGTTAGATGGAACGTACGTTTGATGATTTGCTTACATGAAGGAGGAAATATGATGCCTTTAGTATCAATGAAGGAAATGCTTGAAAAAGCAAAGGCAGAAGGCTATGCTGTCGGTCAATTCAATCTTAACAATCTTGAGTTTACCCAAGCGATTTTACTTGCAGCGGAAGAAGAGAAATCCCCTGTTATTTGTGGTGTTTCTGAAGGAGCAGCACGTTACATGGGTGGATTTAAAACCGTTGTGAACATGGTAAAATCTTTAATGGAAGAGTACAACGTAACAGTGCCTGTTGCGATTCACTTAGACCATGGTTCAAGCTTTGAGAAGTGCGTGGAAGCGATCCATGCTGGTTTTACATCTGTTATGATTGATGGGTCACATCACCCACTTGAAGAGAATATCGCCCTTACAAAGCGTGTAGTTGAAGTTGCTCACGCCCTTGGTGTGTCCGTTGAAGCGGAGCTAGGTCGTATTGGTGGACAGGAAGATGATTTAATTGTTAATGATGCAGATGCTGCATATGCGATTCCATCTGAGTGTAAAGAGCTTGTCGAAGCAACAGGCGTTGATTGCTTCGCACCTGCTTTAGGGTCTGTACACGGTCCTTACAAAGGGGAGCCAAACCTCGGTTTTGACCGCATGAAGGAAATCGATAGTCTTGTAGGAATACCGCTAGTTCTTCATGGAGGAACGGGAATCCCAACAAAAGATATTCAAAAAGCGATTGAATATGGTCACGCAAAGATTAACGTGAACACAGAAAGCCAAATTTCATCAGCGAAAGCCGTTCGTGAAGTGCTTGCTGAAAAGCCAGATCTTTATGACCCACGTAAATACCTAGGACCTGCTCGCGATGCGATTAAGGAAACTGTAATAGGGAAAATGCGTGAATTTGGTTCTTCTAATAAAGCGTAAGTCGTTCAAACAAAATGAAGAGTTAAAGGTTGGCGGTTGCCCTTTGGGTACACCAGCTTTTAACTCTTCCTTTTTCAATGGAGCAAGAAAAAAGCGATATGTTCGTTCTGTCGTAAAGAGTGTACACAAGCCTGCATGAGCGGATCGCTCTTCCAACTTGGATGGAAACGAGTTCGCCTGGTTATACTGTACATCCTTCCAATGAAGGTGGTGTGAGCGGAAGTGCTTCATTGATTCACCAACTTGAATTGAAGCTCCGTTCCCTTTTCATAACAAAAAAATAGAAATCGAATTTTCGGAATCGCCGTTCTTGTAAACGGTTTAACTTAAAAATGGAGTGATTTGAATGAAATTTTTTATCGATACAGCTAACATTGATGAAATTCGTGAAGCAAATGATCTAGGAATTCTTGCTGGAGTAACGACAAACCCTTCCCTTGTTGCAAAAGAGGGTGTTGACTTCCACCAACGTCTTCGTGAAATTACGGAATTAGTAGATGGCTCCGTAAGTGCGGAGGTTGTTGCTCTTGATGCAGAAGGAATGATTGAAGAAGGAAAAGATCTTGCTGCCATTGCACCGAACATTACAGTGAAGGTTCCTATGACGACGGAAGGATTGAAAGCCGTTCATGCCTTCCACCAGCTTGGCATTAAAACAAATGTGACCCTCGTTTTCTCAGCCGTACAAGCACTTTTGGCTGCAAGAGCAGGGGCAACCTATGTTTCTCCGTTTTTAGGTCGACTTGATGATATTGGACATGATGGCTTAGAACTTATCTCACAAATTTCCGAAATCTTTGAGGTTCATGGCCTTGACACACAAATCATCGCAGCATCTGTTCGTCATCCCGTTCACGTGACAGAAGCGGCTCTTAGAGGCGCTCATATTGCCACAATTCCATTAAAAGTAATCCAGCAGCTTTCTAAGCATCCATTAACGGATAAAGGGATCGAGCAGTTCTTAAATGATTGGAACAACCGGGCATAATGGCATACACCGAGTAAAATTTTGAGAAAGTAACGAGTGCTCTCTGAAGGAAACTTATAGTAGATTCGGCAAAACTCGTTACTTTTTCCCCCATTCGGTTATAATGGAGGAAGAATCAAGATGATACTCGACCATGTTATCAAGAGCGTGGATGGATGGAAGGGAAGCGATTATGGATAAATTAATGATTGATGGCGGACATCCGTTAGAAGGTACCGTACAGATTAGTGGTGCAAAGAACAGTGCAGTGGCCTTAATACCTGCGGCCATTCTTGCTGACTCGCCTGTTACGATTGATAATTTACCTAAAATCTCTGATGTTGAACTGTTAGCTGAACTATTAAAAGAAATTGGTGGCGAGGTGCAGATCGGCGAGCAGGAGATGACAATCGACCCTACTTCAATGTACGCCATGCCACTTCCAAACGGACGTGTAAAAAAATTACGGGCTTCCTATTATTTAATGGGAGCGATGCTCGGCAAATTTAAAAAAGCCGTAATTGGCTTACCTGGAGGCTGCAATCTTGGACCGCGTCCAATTGATCAGCATATCAAAGGGTTTGAAGCATTAGGGGCACGAGTGACAAATGAGCAAGGTGCCATCTATTTACGAGCGGATGAGCTTCAAGGTGCGCGCATTTATTTGGATGTCGTTAGTGTTGGCGCCACGATCAATATTATGCTTGCTGCAGTTCGTGCTAAAGGTCAAACGGTGATCGAAAATGCGGCAAAAGAGCCAGAAATTATTGATGTCGCGACACTGCTTTCAAGCATGGGTGCAAGAATAAAAGGGGCAGGTACGAATGTGATACGAATTGATGGAGTGGACACGCTGAAGGGATGCCGTCATTCCATCATCCCTGATCGAATCGAAGCAGGCACATATATGATTCTTGCTGCGGCGATGGGGCAAAATGTCTTAATTGATAACATCATTCCTTACCACGTAGAATCTCTTATTGCGAAGCTAAGGGAAATGGGTGTGGATGTTGAAACCTATGATGACCAAGTCCGCATTCGTAATCACCGTGAGAAAAAAGGTGTAGATATTAAAACGTTAGTGTACCCTGGATTTCCAACTGACTTACAGCAGCCGATTACGACGTTGTTAACTCAAGCTCACGGGACGAGTATTGTTACCGATACAATCTACAATGCCCGTTTTAAACATATTGATGAGCTCCGTCGTATGGGCGCCAATATAAAGGTCGAAGGACGTTCAGCCATTATTAATGGAAAAACAGCATTGCAGGGTGCAAAGGTTCGAGCAAGCGATCTACGTGCAGGAGCAGCTCTCGTTATTGCAGGGCTCTTGGCTGAGGGCATTACAGAGGTTTCTGGTCTCGAACATATTGATCGGGGCTATGAAAATCTTGAGAACAAGCTGCTTGGACTCGGGGCGAAAATTTGGCGTGAGAAAATGTCAGAGGAAGAAGTAGAGCAAGTGAAAAGCTCATAATACAGTTTTGGGGGAGAGTGGAGATGGAACGTAGTCTATCAATGGAACTTGTACGTGTAACGGAAGCGGCAGCACTTGCTTCTGCCCGTTGGATGGGACGAGGGAATAAGGATGAAGCAGATAGAGCAGCAACGGAAGCGATGCGTGATGTGTTTGACACAATACCAATGAAAGGGACAGTCGTGATTGGGGAAGGAGAAATGGATGAAGCCCCAATGCTATACATAGGTGAAAAGCTTGGAAATGGCTACGGCCCACGTGTTGATGTTGCGGTTGATCCCCTTGAAGGTACCAATATTGTCGCATCTGGATTATGGAATGCGTTGGCAGTTATTGCGATTGCGGATCATGGAAATTTATTGCATGCACCAGATATGTATATGGATAAAATTGCAGTTGGTCCTGAAGCAGTTGGCCAGGTTGACATTAATGCCCCGGTTCTTGATAATTTGAAAGCGGTCGCTAAAGCGAAAAACAAAGACATTGAGGACCTGGTTGTTGTTCTTCTAAACCGCAAACGACATGAGCAAATCATCGAAGAAATTCGTCAAGCAGGTGCTCGCATCAAGCTCTTGCCAGACGGTGATGTGGCAGCTGCCTTAAACACCGCTTTTGACGATACGGGTGTTGATATGTTGCTCGGATCAGGTGGAGCACCAGAGGGTGTCCTTGCGGCTGTTGGCTTGAAATGTCTTGGCGGTGAATTGCAAGGAAAGCTCTTACCACAAAATGATGAAGAGCTTGATCGCTGTAAGGCGATGGGGATTGAGGACTTGAGCAAGGTCTTTTACATGAATGATCTTGTGAAGGGTGACGATGCGATCTTTGCAGCAACAGGCGTAACAGATGGAGAGCTTTTGAAGGGTGTACGTTTCAAAGGGACATCTGCCACGACGCAATCTCTTGTCATGCGTGCGAAGTCAGGAACTGTTCGCTTTGTCGATGGAAAGCATAGCATGAAAAAGAAGCCAGATCTCGTTATTAAATAAATCAAGAAGAGGCTGGGACATAACGAACGTGTATGATTGAACATGCGAACAATGCACAACCTTAGCGGAGGAAACAGACGTAGACTCCTGCGGGATCAAAGGCAAGGGTGAGACCCCACAGTGCGTAAGCGCAAGGAGGCTCACCAGCCGCCCGCGAAAAGTGAAGGATATTTCCGAAGCGAATGCTATGCATCAACGATCATTAGATTCGGATTTCTCATCAATAAAAACTCTTTTGCCCCAGCCCCTTCCATCTTTTTCCTTCCTTATTTCGGTTAAAGGTCATATTCCTCTTATTGAATATTACAAGAGAATGTGGTTAAAATAGATCATGTACGAAAAATGGATAAAAACAATCTTCATGTTTCTCCACTTTCTTCTATTATAGAAAAAGATACATTCCCTACTAGCGTATAAAAATTTTCCCTATATATACTGGTTTTCTTCCGTCTAGTCGTAATAGAGGCGTTCCTAACCTAATAAGACAAGAAGAGTTTTGAGCTTTATTTTGCTCAGTTCTTTGATACGCTTATCTTTACATGTATGAAGCCAAGAAACCGTATACAGAAAACTAAAAAAGTGTGGTGTCAAAATGGGTGTCCATTTAGCAGATTTAGAAAATATGAAGCTGAAAGAACTCTATGAACTTGCTCGAAAATACAAAGTTTCATATTATAGCAAGCTTACGAAAAAAGAATTAGTTTTTGCGATTTTAAAAGGACAAGCAGAAGAAGACGGTCTGATGTTTATGGAAGGTGTCTTAGAAATCATTCAATCAGAAGGATTTGGCTTTTTGCGTCCGATCAATTATATGCCAAGCTCTGAAGATATTTACATTTCCGCTTCACAAATCCGTCGTTTTGATTTACGAAATGGAGATAAGGTATCAGGAAAAGTTCGCCCTCCAAAAGAAAATGAGCGCTATCATGGCTTGCTCCACGTAGAGGCGGTCAACGGAGAAGACCCAGACACATCAAAAGAACGTCCTCATTTTCCTGCGTTAACGCCTTTGTATCCTGATAAGAAAATTGAGCTCGAAACTTCACCGGGACGAGTATCCTCACGTATTATTGATTTGATTTCGCCTGTTGGCTTTGGACAGCGTGGCTTAATCGTTGCACCGCCAAAAGCAGGAAAGACCTCTCTTTTAAAAGAAGTAGCAAATAGCATTGTGCAAAATCATCCAGATTCAGAGCTCATCGTCCTTCTTATCGACGAGCGGCCTGAAGAGGTAACAGACATTGAGCGCTCTGTGCAAGCAGAAGTCGTCAGTTCAACCTTTGATGAAGTGCCCGAGAATCATATTAAAGTAGCCGAGCTTGTTTTAGAGAGGGCCATGCGCTTAGTCGAACATAAAAAAGATGTCATCATTCTTATGGATAGTATTACACGTTTGGCACGTGCCTATAACCTTGTGATTCCACCAAGTGGTCGGACGTTGTCCGGAGGGATTGATCCTGCCGCTTTCCACCGTCCGAAGCGCTTTTTTGGTGCCGCCCGTAACATTGAAGAAGGTGGCAGCTTAACGATTTTAGCAACGGCACTTGTGGAAACAGGCTCGAGAATGGACGATGTCATTTATGAAGAATTTAAAGGAACTGGGAACATGGAGCTTCATTTGGACCGGAAGCTCTCGGAGCGCCGAATTTTCCCAGCGATCGATATTCGTCGTTCTGGAACAAGAAAAGAAGAGCTTCTCATGCCAAAAGAGCATCTTGAAAAGCTATGGGCTGTTCGCAAAACGATGAACGATTCCTCTGATTTCGTTGATCATTTTATCCGTCGTGTGAAAGAAACAAAAACCAATGAAGAGTTTTTTAAGGCGATGGAGCAGGACATGGGAGCAGGACGAAAAAAATAAGCTGGTTTCGTTAAAACAGCAGTTGCAAAAACGGATAGGGCTTGTTATAATTTCGTCATGTGTGATTAGATAACTCTGTTTCGAAAGAATCAGGGCGGAAGGAGCTGAAAACGATGAAACAAGACATCCATCCTAACTACCAAAAGGTTGTATTCATGGATACAAGTACTGGATTCAAGTTTCTAAGCGGTTCAACAAAAGGATCAAACGAAACAATCGAGTGGGAAGACGGAAACACATATCCACTTATCAAAGTGGAAATTAGTTCTGACTCTCATCCGTTCTACACAGGGAAGCAAAAACTTGCTGACGCTGGTGGACGCGTTGATCGCTTTAAGAAAAAATACAACATCAAGTAATCTGCAAATGAGCAGCTCAGCGCTGAACTGCACCCCTATTGTTAGACAGGATCTAATAAATGGAGGTGTAGTTTTTTTATGACAAAATTTTCTTTGGAACAAAAGTTGGTCGCTATCCAACGGAGCAAGGCAGAGGTTTGGGGAATGAGCAGTGCGCCATAGTGCATATCAAAAAAGAACGAGGTAATCCAGAAAATATATGCAAATTGGTCCTATTGAAGCATTCCTTCTTTTTCACCGATAGGATAATGTAAAGGGATGCGCGCGAGTTCAAATGGATGTAGCGTTGCTTGTGGAGTTATAATAAATGAACTCCTTTTTTTATTTGGTTTTATTATAGGTTATCGCCTTGTTCAGCAGTATATACAACAGCTTATAAATAAAGATACATAACCATGATTTTGATAAAAATGTTCGGTAAGGTGGGGAGCGTCATGCAAATGATGAAAAAAGAAGGATGGATTGAGGTCATCTGCGGAAGTATGTTTTCTGGAAAATCTGAAGAACTGATTCGCCGGGTGCGCAGAGCCAGCTTTGGTAAAATGAAGGTTCAAGTGTTTAAGCCGGCCATTGACAATCGTTACAGTGAAGAGGAAGTCGTGTCTCATAACGGTACGAAGGTGTGTGCAGAGCCCGTTGTTCAGTCCTATGTGATTCTCGAAAAAATTCTTCCTGAAACGCAGGTGGTGGCGATTGATGAAGTTCAATTTTTTGATGAAGGAATGGTAGCTGTTGCTGATACACTCGCAAACCGTGGGATTCGCGTCATCTGTGCAGGACTTGATCAGGATTTCCGTGGCGAGCCTTTTGAGCCGACGCGAACGTTGATGGCGTTGGCGGAAGACGTGACGAAGCTTCAAGCAATCTGTCCATCTTGTGGCTCACCAGCAAGCCGAACACAACGCTTAATTAACGGAGCGCCTGCCTCGTACCATGATCCGATCATATTAGTTGGTGCGGCGGAAGCATATGAGCCACGTTGTCGCCATTGTCACGAAGTTCCCGATAAACCGAGTCGGTTACCAGAAACGGCTCAACATGGTCAAAATTAACCGCTCATCATCCGAATAGAGTGGGCACACTATACGTGCAGAACGTGTTTCTGCATGCTGGAGGTGCAAAGGGATGAAAAAGTGGATAAGTTGCTGCCTTGCCCTGCTCCTGTTTATAGGAGGGTGTTCTCAGCCAGAGAACCCAGAAGTACAAGGCGTCAGGAAGAACGGTGTAACATTGCAGCAAATTTCGTATGGACTTTTTGGACCAGGACCGATAAACTATGGAGAAATTCGAAAGCCGCTTGTGTACAACCATCAAGGGGAAGAAAACACGAGCACAAGCTTTCGGACGATGAATCGTGGCAGGCAGCATCTAGGGGATGATCAGGAACGAATCCGCAGTATTATCCAGGATCAATTTGATCTTAATTCCGGCATGGTTATTATTGCAGGGAGCCATGCATGGGTGAACGTCAAGTTTCCAGAGGGTATTTCAAGGGAACAAAAAGACGAAAGGCTTGCAGAGCTTGAAAAAGCTCTGCAACAGGGGATTCCTCGTTACCGTGTTCATGTTAATGAAGAAAAAAGCTAATTCACTAGGGGTGGCCCCAAAGGCTGTCAATAGCTAGCTGAATGAATGACTAATGGGGCTAGCTTACAATGACTTTGGGGGTCATCCCTTTTTAGGCTGCTTCAGCTCCTCTTACGAAAACAAAAACGATTCTGGTCAGATCCACCGGCGCTTGTCGCCGCTAGACGGGAGTCTCTTAGTAGATAGAATTAAGACCGTCGCCTTCTTAAGGTTTGCTGAATCGGATCCCATACACCGTTGTAAGGCGGGGCGTAAGAGAGATCCAAATCTTCAAGCTCTTCAAGCGTCATTTCTTGAAACAGTGCCGTTGCAAGGACATCGGTTCGCTTGTCCACTCCATCTTCTCCAATGACTTGGGCGCCGAGCAACGTATTTTTCTCTTTGTGGTAGATAAGCTTGATGGTGAGAGGCTTTGTCCCGGGGTAATAACCAGCAATGTGTTTGACCTCTCTTTTCGTTGTTGCATAAGGGAAGCCTAAGCTTTCCGCTTCACGAGCAGAGAGGCCTGTCCGACCTAGTGTTAAATCAAAAAATTTTAAAATCGAAGTTCCAACAATGCCTTTAAAGGTTCGAGGCTTGCCGACCATGTTCATTCCAGCAATACGTCCTTGTTTATTGGCATGGGTTCCGAGGGGGACATAATCATCCCGTTGTTTGATGCGGTGATATTGGGTAGCGCAGTCTCCTGCAGCATAGACATTAGGGATGTTCGTTTCCATATATGGGTTGACAAGCAAAGCACCGTTGCTATGAAAGTGAAAGCCAAGCCCCTGAAGGAAATCTGTGTTCGGTTTGACACCGATGGCTAGTACAACGAGATCAGCAGGAATCGTTTGGTTGTCTGTTTTTACTCCTTTCACCCGTGAAGTGCCTTCAAATCCTTGTACCGCTTCGCCAAATAGGAGAGAAACGCCATGCTTCTTTGCCTCGTCATGAATCAGCTCCGCCATGTCTTCATCAAAAATATTCGCAAGCTGAGAGCCGCGTTGGATAATGGTCACTTGCTTGCCAAGCTCTACGAAATTTTCTGCCATTTCTAAGCCGACATAGCCACCGCCGACAATCACGATGTTTTTCGTCTCATCGGTTAGATCATCAAGCAAAGCTTGCGTATCAGGAATGGTTTTAATCGTATGGATGCCATCAAGACTCAGTCCATCCCAGTCTGGAACAACTGGACTTGCACCAGTAGCAATGAGCAGCTTGTCATAGGAGATCTCAAACTCTTTTCCACGTACTTGCTTTTTTTCGAGATCTACAGCTGTGACCTCATGATTAATGCGTGCATCGATGCCGTATTTTCTCCGAAAGGTTTCAACATCTCTTGCGATTAGACTTTCCATCTTCAAAATGACGCCGCCAACGACATAGGGCAAGCCGCATTGAGCATAAGAATAGATCGCACCTTTTTCTAAGGTTATGATCTTTGCGTCCTCGTCACCACGGACAATCTGTATAGCAGCGCTCATCCCTGCTGCGTCTCCGCCAATAATCACATAGTTCATCTGAAATCACCTCATCTTTTTCTTTCTACTAGTATCTTCTCATAATATAGCATTCAAACTGAAGTTTATATTTTGCTAATTACGATTCAAGAATTAACGCGATATTGTAACGATTATTGCTTAGAGGCAGATTGACCGACTGTCCCCTGTATACTATAATGACACTGTTATGGACTGGTAAAAACAATGAGGTGAAAAGCCGTGTTAGAACGTTTGCAATCTGTTGAGGATCGGTATAATCGTTTAAATGAATTATTAAGTGACCCTGATGTCATTAACAATGCCAATAAGCTACGTGAGTATTCGAAGGAACAATCTGGAATTGAAGAGACGGTACAAGTGTATCGTGAATATAAAGAAGTGGTTGAGCAGCTCAAGGATGCAAAAGCGATGCTTGAGGAAAAGCTCGACGATGAAATGTATGCCATGGTAAAGGAAGAGATTGAGGAGCTCTCAACGAGAAAAGAAGATCTTGAAGCCCGCTTGAAGGTTTTACTTTTACCAAAGGATCCGAACGACGATAAGAACGTCATTGTGGAAATTCGCGGTGCTGCTGGCGGAGACGAAGCACAGCTTTTTGCTGGTGATCTTTATAAAATGTACACTCGCTATGCAGAGGCGCAAGGATGGAAAATCGATGTGATTGAAGCGACTTCAACAGAGCTAGGCGGATATAAGGAAATTATTTTCTCAGTAAATGGGGCAGGTGCCTATTCAAAGCTGAAGTATGAAAATGGTGCTCACCGTGTTCAGCGGGTTCCGCAAACGGAATCAGGTGGCCGTATTCATACATCGACAGCAACGGTCGCTGTTCTACCAGAAGCAGAAGAAGTCGAGGTTGAGATTCACGAAAAGGATATTCGTGTCGATACGTTTGCCTCAAGTGGTCCTGGTGGGCAAAGTGTAAATACGACCATGTCTGCGGTCCGTTTAACTCACTTACCGACAGGGATTGTTGTATCATGTCAGGACGAAAAATCGCAAATTAAAAACAAGGAAAAAGCAATGAAGGTTCTCCGTGCCCGTGTGTATGATAAGTTTCAACGTGAGGCTCAGGCTGAGTATGACGAAACTCGAAAATTGGCGGTTGGAACAGGGGACCGTTCTGAGCGCATTCGCACGTATAATTTTCCGCAAAGCCGTGTAACCGATCATCGTATTGGCTTAACGCTGCAAAAGCTGGACCAAATTTTGCAAGGGAAGCTTGATGAGATTATTGATGCATTAATTATGGAAGAGCAAGCAGAGCTCATGAAAAAGGCGGAAGAATAAGATGACGATGCGAGTCTATGAAGCCCTCCAATGGGCTTCTTCTTTTTTAGCAGATAAGAATGGCGAGCAGCCAGCGATTGAGTGGCTGCTTCGTCATCATTTAAATGTGACAAGGACGGAATTTTTTCTGCGTATGCAAGAACAAATGGAGCCAGAGCAGCTTACAGCATTTCAGCAAGACATCCGTGCGTATGCAACGGGCGTCCCCGTTCAGCATCTTATTGGCTATGAAATGTTTTACGGCAGGCCTTTTCGTGTCAACCGTCATGTCCTGATTCCCCGCCCTGAAACGGAAGAGCTTGTTCTTGCTGTTTTAAAAAACATTCGTGAGCTGTTTGGAATGAAGTCATCCGTTCAGGTTGTGGATATAGGGACAGGAAGTGGTGCGATTGGGATTACCCTTGCTTTAGAAGAGCGGCATTTGAACGTAACAGCGGTTGATTTATCAGAAGATGCTCTGCAAATAGCAAGGAAAAACGCTGAATCACTTCAAGGAGAAATTGAGTTTGTTCACGGCGACTTGCTTCTGCCATTTTTGGAGGAGGGGCGTACCTTTGATGTGATCGTTTCTAACCCACCGTATATTCCGCTGAATGAAAAGGGTTCATTAGCTGCGAATGTGGTGGATCATGAGCCTCATCTTGCTCTTTTTGGAGGAGATGATGGTCTTGAAGTATATCGACGACTAGCTGAACAACTACCTAGAGTAATCAAAGATAAAGGGATTGTCGCCTTTGAAATCGGTGCAGGTCAAGGAATAGACGTTCAAGCGATGCTGCAAAAAGCATTACCGCAGGCAAGGGTGGTTGTGCTAAATGACATCAATGGGAAGGATCGGATCGTGCTCGCCGTGTGGGGGTGAGAACAGCCGTCTCTGGGGAGGAGATCTCAAGGCTTTAGGGAGTGCTCTACTTAATGGGATTATCGCAGAGCGAAGCGCTGAAAAATCACTCCGATCGATCTGCCTTAGTTTTCATGACTCTGGCTGATTTTTCGTCCCAAATTGAAAAATATAGTGAATTCGGTTATCTGATGGAGTCAGTTTTTTATTTTTTTCTATTAATGATATGTTTAGTTTTTGCTATTCCTGACGACACTGTTGGTGTGAAAGGGTGGTGGCAAAAACGATGAATCAAAAAGTTCTTATTTATCTATTATTCTCGTTATTTGTGATCGTGTTAAATTGGGAGGCGCAGCATACGATGGCTGTTGCGTCCTTGCATCAGCAAGTGAGTGAAGAGGAAGCGCTTCGCTTGCGTATTCTCGCAAATAGTGACTCGGTTAAAGACCAAATAGTAAAGCGAGACATTCGTGATGCAGTGAATGTGGCAATTACTGAGTGGGTAACCGATATCTCTGATTTAGAGGAAGCTAAGCAAACGATTCAAGCAAATCTAGCAAACATTGAATCAATTGTAGAGGGAGAGCTTGCCAAGGCTGGACTTGAACAAACATTTACAGTGGCGTTTGACGAAGTGCAATTTCCAACGAAGCTGTATGGTGATTTAGTTTATCCGGCAGGAATGTATGATGCGGTGCTTATTACATTAGGGGATGGCAGTGGTGAAAACTGGTGGTGTGTTTTATTCCCGCCTCTTTGTTTCTTAGATATGGCAAATGGTGATGCTGTTGAAGCCGAAAAAGGAGAAGACGAAGAGGAGCAAAAGGACAAAGGCAAGCAAGAGCAAGAAGTGGACGTTTCGTTTTTTGTCGTAGAGCTGTTCTCAAATCTAGTAGAACGATTTTCAAAGTAATTGAGAGTGTTTAATTAAGGGTGAGAGAGGGAGGAGTTTGGGAGGTAAGAAAAACTAAGGCCTCCGCCGATCTGCCGTCTTTGGTAAAGGGAATCGGACAGTTTTTAGGAGTGCTCTTCTTAACGGGATACAGGCAAGGTAGTGACGCTGAAAAACATCCCGATCCGCCCTGTCATAAAGAGCGGTGGAAAAGCAAGCTTGCTTTTCATGATTAAACTTTATGACAGGGTGAGAGAGGGAGGAGTTTGGGAGGTAAGAAAAACTAAGGCCTCCGCCGATCTGCCGTCTTTGGTAAAGGGAATCGGACAGTTTTTAGGAGTGCTCTTCTTAACGGGATACAGGCAAGGTAGTGACGCTGAAAAACATCCCGATCCGCCCTGTCATAAAGAGCGGTGGAAAAGCAAGCTTGCTTTTCATGATTAAACTTTATGACAGGGTGAGAGAGGGAGGAGTTTGGGAGGTAAGAAAAACTAAGGCCTCCGCCGATCTGCCGTCTTTGGTAAAGGGAATCGGACAGTTTTTAGGAGTGCTCTTCTTAACGGGATACAGGCAAGGTAGTGACGCTGAAAAACATCCCGATCCGCCCTGTCATAAAGAGCGGTGGAAAAGCAAGCTTGCTTTTCATGATTAAACTTTATGACAGGGTGAGAGAGGGAGGAGTTTGGGAGGTAAGAAAAACTAAGACCTCCGCCGATCTGCCGTCTCTGGTGAAGGGAATCGGACAGTTTTTAGGAGTGCTCTTCTTAACGGGATACAGGCAAGGTAGTGACGTTGAAAAACACCCCGATCCGCCCTGTCATAAAGAGCGGTGGAAAAGCAAGCTTGCTTTTCATGATTAAACTTTATGACAGGGTGAGAGAGGGAGGAGTTTGGGAGGTAAGAAAAACTAAGGCCTCCGCCGATCTGCCGTCTCTGGTGAAGGGAATCGGAAAGTTTTTAGGAGTGCTCTTCTTATTAGGAATCTGGCAGAGGCCAAGTTTTTCTAAGCTTTCTTACATTTTATTTGTTTGTTTTTCATAGGCTGTAGCAATATGGTCTTTAGGAGGGCTTTGATGAGCATGGTTGTGAGAAAAGCGGATGAAGCTGATTTGCTAGAGATAAAGCAACTTGTTGTGAAAGCAGGGCTTCAAGCAAGTGGCATTGAAGAAAACCTCAACGATTTCCTTGTTGTTGAGACAGAGGAGCAAGAAATGATTGGAACGGTTGGTCTTGAATGCTTTGGGAAGCAGGGGTTGCTTCGCTCCTTCGTAATCGATTCACAAAAATGGACAGGGCAGCACAGTGTGGCTTTCCTTCAGCTTGCGCTTGCTCATGCGAAACAAAAACAAATCGAAACCATTTACCTTTACGCAAGACAGTCGAGCGAGTTGTTTCAGCAGTTAGGTTTTGCAGAGGTGGAGAAAGCTGCAGTGCCCTTTTTGCTCCGTAAAGCACCGTATTATCAACAAGTGGAAAGGGGAGAAACAAGAATTTTCTCTTGTTCATTATAAAATCAACATGTGAATAAGTGAGAGAAAAGAGCATAGTTTTCCACAGGTTGTCCACATCGGTGGATAACTTCTTTTTTGTCTAGGAGTATCATGAAAGAAAAAGAAAAATGAAGGATAAGAAAGAAATTTGAAACAAAATGCTGATTTTATACTAATTTGTATGAAAAAAAGAGAAGGGTGAACGTTCATTTGACAATATATTTATTGGCAACGACAATGGATAAGATGGGAGTGAACCAAGATGAGTTATAAACAGACCCGTGTATGGATTGTGGATAAAAATAAAGAGATCGATAAAAATGTTGAATGTATTAAGGAAGCAGGCTTGTGGATAAAAAACAATGAAGTGGTGGCATTACCCACAGAAACTGTGTACGGATTGGGGGCAAATGCACGCTCAAATAAAGCGGTGGCGAAAATTTTTGAAGCAAAAGGTCGGCCGAGTGACAACCCTTTAATTGTACATATTGCAAAAATTGAGCAGCTAAACAAGATTGTTAAAGAAATTCCTGAAACGGCAAGGAAGCTAATGGAGGCATTTTGGCCAGGCCCATTAACGATTATTTTTCAAAATGCAGGGCAGGTGGCGGAAAAGGTGACAGCAGGCTTGCCCACTGTCGCGATCCGAATGCCTGATCATCCTGTGGCTTTAGCCCTTCTTGAAGCTGCGGATGTTCCTGTAGCTGCCCCAAGTGCGAATCTATCAGGGAAGCCAAGCCCAACAACAGCACAGCATGTTCTCGCAGACTTGAACGGTCGTATTGCAGGAATTGTCGATGGTGGTCCAACGGGGGTCGGATTAGAGTCAACGGTTATTGATTGCACTGTCCATCCACCGATGATCTATCGCCCGGGGGGAGTAACGAAAGAAGAAATTGAAGCAGTCATTGGTGAAGTCTGCCTCGACCAAGCGTTGGTCGGTGGAAGCGAAGTACCCAAATCACCTGGATTAAAGTATACCCATTATGCACCAGAGGGGGATCTCGTCCTAGTGGAGGACGTTCATATCATTCAAGCCCTTGTGAACGAAGAAAAGAAAAAAGGAAAGAAGGTAGGTGTCCTGACAACGGAAGAGCGGAAAGGACGCTATGAAGCAGATGTCGTTCTTACGTGCGGCAGGCGGCAAAAATTAGCGACAGTTGCTACACAGCTTTACAGTGTGCTTCGTCAATTTGATGCAACAAATGTTGATGTCATTTTTAGCGAAACCTTTCCCAAGGAAGGTGTAGGTGAAGCGGTCATGAACCGCCTTGAGAAAGCGGCAGGCGGTCGTGTGATACGAAGGGATGCGTAAACTGGAACCTAAGTATAAAAAGACTATAGGATTGTTAAGAATTGACATTGAAGGATCTCCTCATGATAATCCTGATGGTACTACGGTAGAATGTCCAGACACACATATTTATAAAGAGGGGTAGGATTATCATGGGATTTGAATAAAATTAGCCTCTTGAAAAATGATGATTTTTTTCATGAATTTGGGCACTTCTTTAAACATTGTACGACCAATGAGATGTAAATGAAAAAATTATTAATGTTGTCGGCTGAAGAGGAGAATTTTAATGATGGCGTTACACGTATAAGGCTTCATACGAATACATCCTCCTTATCCTATTCAAGCATTTAAAAAAGAAGGTTAGGAACATGTCTTTTGTTCCTCGGACATGCATAGAGTGAAGTAGGAGCTTTGTTCGCTGCAACGCGAATGGAAGCACAAACGGAAACAAACTGCATGTCTGGGAGTGAGTGCATGGTGCATGAATTTGTCACAATATTTATTATGGCGGGAGCCCTTGGAATGGATGCCTTCTCTATTGCACTCGGAATGGGCATGCTTGGCTTACGAATGCTACAAATTTTGAAGATTGGACTAATAATTGGTTTCTTTCATGTGATCATGCCACTAGCCGGGATTGCGGCTGGAAAAATACTATCAACCTATGTTGGCTACATCGCTACATGGATTGGCGGGGGCCTTCTCTGCCTTTTAGGGGTACAGATGGTTCTTTCTACCTTTCGAGTAAATACGGAGCCACTTGTTCGACCGATGGGGATTGGCTTGCTGATGTTTGCCTTAAGTGTTAGCCTTGATAGCTTTTCTGCAGGATTAAGCCTTGGGATGATTGGAGCAAAAACAGCCCTCACTGTTGCGGCGACCGGACTGATGAGCATGCTCCTTTCCTGGCTCGGACTACTCATTGGTTCAAGGTTTCATCAATATATCGGTACGTTCGGCGCATTGCTAGGTGGTTTTATTTTGTTTTCATTTGGAGTGAAGCTGATGCTTCCGATCTAAACTTCATTGTGTTTTAAAGAGTCGAGACCTTTCTGTGAATGGTGTTGGCTTTTTAACGTTTTTATTGTGAAGGTCAAATCGCAAAAGTAAAGAAAATCATCAATCGATTTCATCACAACCATTTAGGAGTTGTGATAAGATAAAAACATGCATAAGAAGTAAGAAAGATTGGGAAAATTGAAGAAGATTTATGTGAGGGTTAGATGGAAGGAAGGGTTGCTATGAGTTTAAAGCGTGTACTCTTTGTTTGCACGGGAAACACATGTCGCAGTCCGCTGGCAGAAGCGCTGCTGCGTCACAAGCTGAAGGATCATTCGCAAGTAGAGAGTCGATCCGCTGGAGTTCATGCTTTTCCTGGAAGCAGCGCATCGGAAGGCACACAAACGATTTTATCAGAGCGGGGAATTGAAATGAATCACTCCGCACAGCCAGTCACTGAAGAGCTTTTAGACTGGGCGGATGTGGTGTTAACGATGACACAGGGTCATAAGCAATTGCTATTAGCACATGCCCCGCATCAACAAGAGAAAATTTTCACACTAAAAGAATACGCCCTAGGTAGTGTAGAAGAATTAGATGTTTCTGATCCTTTCGGCGGATCTCTCGATGTTTATCGCCAAACGGCTGTTGAAATCGAGGAGTGTGTAGACAAGCTTATCGAAAACCATATTCTCAAGGATGGTAGGTAGAAAAGCAAGGTGAATTGTGTGGATGGCGTCGTCTAGCTTAGGACCGGACAGGTAACGACAGAAACGAGCGGTTACACTGGCGGTATGAAATGGAAGTAGGTCTCTACGTTTAATCTGTATAGTCAATAAAAAGGTGGTGTGAGCGAGAAAGCATCCAAGCTTCCTTATTTTGTGAGGCTCTACCCCTTTTTACGAATGAAAACAAAATTTCTTATAAGAAATGAGAGCGGGGCGAGGATATGAAAGTAGCAATTGGTGCAGATCACGGTGGTGTGAAGATTAAAGAAGAAATCAAAGCGTTAATGGATGAACATGGCATCCAATATGAAGATTTTGGTTGTGATTGTCATACATCCGTTGACTACCCAGATTACGCCATTCCAGTAGCGGAGAAGGTGGCTAGCGGCGAATTTGACCGAGGCATCCTTGTATGTGGAACTGGGATCGGGATGTCGATCGCAGCGAACAAAGTTAAAGGCATTCGTTGTGCGCTAGTCCATGATACGTTTAGTGCTAAAGCGACGCGTCAGCATAATGACAGCAATATTTTGGCGATGGGTGAACGTGTGATTGGACCAGGACTTGCTCGGGAGATTGCAAAAACCTGGCTAGAGACGGAATACGAAGGTGGTCGTCACGCCCGGCGCATTGAAAAAATTACAACCTACGAAAAATAAGGGGGGCAACGGCCGATGAGTGATTTGATTGCAAATATTCAACAACAGGTGGAAGCGGCATTAAAGGATTTACACAGTGCTAAGCCTTTGTCTACAGGGGATCTTCTCGTCGTTGGAGCGAGTACAAGCGAGGTTCTTGGAGAGCACATCGGTTCTAATGGATCTCAAGAGGTGGCTGCAGCCATTTATGCAGCTCTCTTTTCATACAAAGCGAAAACCGGTGTCCACCTTGCTTTTCAATGCTGTGAACATCTTAATCGCGCCCTTGTCATGGAGTGGGAAACAGCAAGAGAAAGAGGATATGAAGAAGTCGCGGTCGTTCCTGTTCGTAAAGCGGGTGGCGCCATGGCCACCTATGCATATGGGAAGATGGTTGAGCCTGTTGTTGTTGAAAGCATTAAGGCTGAAGCAGGCATCGACATTGGTGACACGTTCATTGGTATGCATTTGAAGCAGGTGGCTGTTCCTGTGCGTAGCACTGTTCGCTCCGTTGGACATGCTCATTTGACGATGGCAAAAACAAGGCCGAAGTTTATTGGTGGGACGAGAGCTGTGTATGAAAAAAATAAAGAACATGAAAATTGTACGTAATTTTTTAAAAAATATGCGGAAATGAACATAAATATCATGTTATGATGGCATAGGAAATGATATTATGTGAGAAAAGACGAATTTTGTGGTTTAGAAAGGGGAAACAGAATGGGAACGTTACAAGCACAAGATCCTAAAGTTTTTGAAGCAGTACAATTAGAGCTAGGTCGTCAACGAGACAAAATTGAGTTAATTGCGTCTGAAAATTTCGTTAGTGAAGCCGTGATGGAAGCGCAAGGCTCGGTCTTAACGAACAAATATGCTGAAGGCTATCCAGGTCGTCGCTACTATGGCGGCTGTGAATATGTAGATATTGTCGAAGATTTAGCACGTGATCGCGCAAAAGAAATTTTTGGAGCAGAGTATGTGAACGTGCAGCCACACTCAGGCGCCCAAGCAAACATGGCGGTATATTTTACCATTCTTGAGCAAGGTGATACAGTACTTGGTATGAATCTCTCACATGGTGGACACTTAACACATGGAAGCCCTGTTAACTTCAGTGGCGTTCAATACAATTTTGTTGAGTATGGTGTGGATAAAGAGAACCAGCGTATTGATTATGAAGAAGTACGTCGCTTAGCTAAAGAACACCAACCAAAATTAATTGTTGCTGGAGCGAGTGCGTATCCTCGTCAAATCGATTTTGCGAAATTCCGTGAAATTGCCGATGAAGTTGGCGCTTATTTAATGGTTGATATGGCTCATATTGCCGGACTTGTTGCGACTGGCCTTCATCCAAATCCTGTTCCTCATGCTCATTTTGTGACAACGACAACTCACAAAACATTGCGTGGACCACGTGGTGGAATGATTCTTTGTAACGAAGAATTTGGTAAGAAAATTGACAAGTCCATTTTCCCTGGTATCCAAGGTGGACCATTGATGCATGTAATTGCAGCCAAAGCGGTAGCATTCGGTGAAGCTCTTAGTCCAGAATTCAAAACCTATGGAGAAGCGATTATTGCAAATGCAAAGCGTCTTGGAGAAAAGCTTGTCAGTGAAGGCGTGAATCTCGTTTCAGGTGGTACGGATAATCACCTTCTTCTTTTGGACCTGCGAAGCCTTAACCTAACAGGAAAAGTAGCTGAAAAAGCACTTGATGAAGTCGGGATTACTACGAACAAAAACACAATTCCATTTGACCCAGAAAGCCCATTTGTCACAAGCGGTATTCGGATTGGAACCGCAGCGGTCACGTCACGTGGTCTTGATGTGGAAGCAATGGACGAAATCGGAGCAATTATTGCATTAACATTGAAAAACATCGATAACGAAGAAAAGCTCCAAGAAGCTCGTGAGCGTGTCGATGCGTTAACGAAAAAGTTTCCAATGTATCCGAATCTTTAATCGAGCAGCGAGACTAACCCCAAATAGGGTTAGTCTCTTTTTTAAGAGAAGCTTGAACTAAAGCACCGTCCCCTTTTCATCGAAAAAAATGAAGAAAAATCAAATTTGGAATAAATAATCTGTCGCTGCTCTCTTTTTCCGATAATCAGGGTTGAATGCCTGCTTGTTTTTTTGTAAACTTTTCAAGGAGTATTTTGAAAAAGAACGTTATTGATTGTGCACGATGGAAATCAATCGTACTAAAGGAGCTAAAAACATGAGCAAAGTTTTTGTATTCGACCACCCTCTTATTCAGCATAAGTTAACGTATATTCGTGACAAGTCGACGGGGACGAAAGAGTTTCGTGAGCTTGTTGATGAAGTGGCAGCATTGATGGCATTTGAAATTACACGTGACCTTCCATTACAAGATGTCACTGTGGAGACTCCGGTAGGTCCGGCAAAATCGAAGAAGATTGCTGGTAAAAAGCTTGGTCTTGTTCCAATTTTGCGTGCAGGCTTAGGGATGGTCGATGGGATTCTACGAATGATCCCGGCTGCGAGAGTTGGTCATGTTGGTTTGTATCGGGACCCTGAGACACTCAAGCCCGTTGAGTACTATGTAAAGCTACCAGCAGACGTTGAAGAGCGTGAATTTATCGTCATCGATCCAATGCTTGCGACAGGAGGCTCTGCTGTCGAAGCGATCAATAGCTTGAAAAAACGTGGAGCAACAACCATAAAGCTCATGTGCCTCATTGCAGCACCAGAAGGGGTTGAAATTGTGAAAGAAGCACACCCTGATGTGGATATTTACCTTGCTGCCATGGATGAAAAGCTGAATGAAAAAGGCTATATCGTCCCAGGTTTAGGGGATGCGGGAGACCGTTTGTTCGGAACAAAATAAGAAGAAAAGAAGCCCTCTTGTCAAGTGATGCTTACAAGAGGGCTTTTTAATACGTTAGGAAAGCATAAATTATTTAACAACGGCTAAGTATCACGGCAACGAAGGCTTTCGCTATGGAGGACATAGCGAAAAGCCAAGTTTTGTTTGTCTTTCAGGGAGTGGGAGCTTGTCGCTTTTGAAGCGGACACAGGTTCCTTTATCTATGAAAAAAGATCCGTTTATAGGGTAGAAGTGGACGGAGAATTCGCTATTTGCAGAAAAGATGGACCATTGACCGTCATGTTGACTGAATAAGGGACCCTGAGTCAGGATGATTAAAAAAAGAGCGTTTTTTCGCAAATAGAGGATACATGTCTGTTAAAAATACAAGGAGAGTTTTTGGAGAACGAAAAATCTCTAATGAGGAATTCAAACGTTGAAAAAAACGACGAGATGTTCATACTGGCACGACTCTGAGTAATGATACTTTCCATAAACCACAGCTGGGAAGTTGTTTTTTTATGCGTGAAATACCAAAGCGTTTGGCGCCAACGTCTTACGCTTTCTTATTTAAAGATGACATGAGAAAGCTTTAGAAGCTGTTATTTTCTTGTCAAGTTTTGTTTAAAAGCTTAGAAAGGGAGAAGATTTCAAAGGTTTTTAGCTGCTGGTGCCAGCGGCTCACGACACCTCCTATGAAAACAAAAATCGTTTGTCACCGCTAGAATCGAGGCTTGGCTTTCTCTGATTACGATTTATTTACATGAAAGAATAACTTTTTCCATATACTAGGGCACATACCGAGACGACTGGGAAAGGGTGTCCAACAATGAGAAGGCTGATCGTCGCATTCATCATCGGAATGACCTTGCTTTGCTATACAAGTTCATGGGCGCTTGCAGTTAATGATCCAGATCATCCGCCGCTTTCCTTAGCAATGAGGGACGGTGAAAAAGAAGCGGTTGTGATTGTTCTTGCAAATAAAGAAATGGAAGAAACGATTGCGAACGTGAAGGCAGCTATTCCATCAGGGAAAATAAGAAAAACCTTTCGCCTTCTCGAAGGCTTTTCCTTTCAGCTTCCAGAATATGAGCTTGAGCACTTAGATGGGGTTGACGGGGTTGAACGAGTAGACAAAGTGAAGACATATGAAGCGATGCTCGATGAAAGCGTGCCTTTTATTGGGGGAGATGATGTACGCAGCATACTTGATAAAGACGGGGAGCGTTTAACTGGAGAAGGGGTGAAGGTGGCGGTCATTGATACGGGCATTGATTATCATCATTCAGATTTAAAAGATAGCTACAAAGGAGGCTATGATGTGGTGGATGATGACAATGACCCGATGGAAACCGTCTCAAGTCAAGGAGAGCCAACCCTCCATGGAACCCATGTTGCTGGCATTATTGCGGCAAATGGCAAAGTAAAGGGTGTGGCTCCAGAAGCGGAGATTTACGCCTATCGAGCTCTCGGTCCAGGAGGCCAAGGGACGACAGAGCAAGTAATTGGGGCGATTGAAAAAGCAGTTGAGGAGGGAGTTGATATCATTAACCTCTCCCTAGGGAATACGGTCAATGGCCCTGATTGGCCCACAAGTATTGCATTGGATAAAGCGGTAGATCAAGGGGTCGTCTGTGTTACCTCCAACGGAAACAGTGGGCCAAAAATGTGGACGGTCGGTTCACCTGGAACATCGACGAAGGCAATCTCTGTCGGTGCATCCGCCCCTCCGGTTAAAACTCCGTATTTAACCGTGTTTGGAGAGGAACAAGAGATTGCTCTTTCAAATATGAGTGGTGGACTTCCTTGGACGTTAAAACGGGATTTCCCTCTTGTCGATGCAGGATATGGTACAGAAACAGAATGGGACACAGTAAAAGCGGAAGGAAGCATTGTTCTTATAAAAAGAGGGCTGATACCATTTACAGAGAAAGCGGTGCGGGCGAAAGCTGCAGGTGCAAGGGCAGTCATCCTCTACAATAATACACCTGGCCCCTTTGTCGGTGTCATTGAAGGCGGGGTGAAAATTCCTGTCGTGAGCATTTCAAGGGAAGATGGAGAATGGCTGCTTGAGCAAATCAGCCATCAAAAGGACAAGCTGACCTTACGAACCATTTATCGAGAAGAAGAGGATTTTATTCCTCCTTTTAGTTCGAGAGGACCGGTAACCTATACGTGGGAAGTCAAGCCTGATGTCGTTGCCCCAGGTGTAGACATTGATAGTACGATACCTAAAGGCTATCTCGGGTTGAACGGGACGAGCATGTCAGCACCTCATGTAACAGGAGCGGCAGCACTGTTAAAGCAAGCACATCCAGATTGGTCACCTGAACAAATAAAAGCAGCATTAATGAATACAGCGAAAAAGCTAATTGACCAAAATGGTGAACCGTATCTTCCGCATGATCAAGGCGCCGGACGGATACAAATAGAAAAAGCTCTGCGAACAAAAACCATTGTCTATCCTGGAGCTGTGACATTTGGAAAATGGTCAAAAAATGACCCGAGAGAAAAAAGACAGATCATATTAACGATTGAAAATCACGATACAGTGGCAAGAACCTATCATGTCCAACCACCGTTTGATATCCCAGATGGCTTGCAATGGAAGGTGCCTTTCGCTACAACGATCCAGCCAGGCAACAAAAAAGACGTCATCGTTGAAATGGATATGCTTCCCTCTGTGCTTGAATCAGGCCTGCACCACGGGGAAATCACCGTGGAGGGTGGGGAGGAACCATTGTCAATTCCTTACGTCTTTTTCATCGAAGAGCCGGATTATCCACGAGTCATGGCGTTTCACTTTGAGCATGGGGATGAGCCTGATACCTATCGCTATGAGCTTTATTTACCTGGAGGAGCTGAAGAGGTAGGAATTGCTTTATATGACCCTGATACCTTTAAGTTCATTGATTTCCTTGATGTCAAACGAAATGTAGGTAGAGGTATGCTGCAGGAGGAATTTCATGATTTGCCGTTTGAGGAAGGTGTGTACAAAGCACTTGTTTTTGCAAGGCAGGATGGTCAGGAAGACACTTTTGAGGCATGGATTTCGATTGGAAATGAGCTACTTCCGCCCAAGCAATACTGATAAAAGCAAACAGGTCTCGCTTAACGGAAGCAGAGACCTGTTTTCCCTAAAAATGCTTATTTAACAGGATTTTTGTCTGAATTATGAACAAATAAATATGAGGCTTTTATCCGTTGTTTTTATGAGGAAAACGCATTGACATGAAGTGCCCCCTATTGTACGATTACAAAGGATGTTCCATGACAGGGTTTTCAACTTTTTTTGAGTGGAAATATTAGCTCCGGGTCATTTGAGGAAGGAGCGGTATCATGCCATCTAAAAATCGGAATCCATGGCGAGCAATGGTGCTCGTCTCGATTGTTTCCTCTTATATTGCCGGCGGCGTCACTGTTGGTGTCCTTATTGGTTCTTGGTTAGGGGAACGCTTCGGTGCAAAGCCTTTTTTCCTCATATTTTTTCTCTTGCTCGGGCTTGGCAGTGGTTTTTATGGCGTTTACAAAGTAATTCAACCGTTTTTAGGAGACGATGATTCATGACCGCTTTGCAGACAAAGATGAAAGGATACTCCTTTGTTTTAGGAAGCTTGGCTGTACTCTCCCTAATCGGTTATGCTTTAACACCCTACCCATCCTATTTCCTTGGATTTTTTGTAGGTCTTTTTTTTGGCTTTTTAAATCTTTGGACAACCTACAGAAAGGCAGTTATCATAGGCGGATTCTCAGCTGAAACGTCTAAAAAATCTCTCCTTTCATATGGCATGGCAAGTTTGGGAATGGTGATTCGGATTGGTTTGGCGATTACGGCTGTAGCGCTTGCCCTAAAGTTTCCTGAGAACATTCATTTACTTTCAGTCATTGCAGGGTTTTCCCTGATTTATGTCATTATCCTATTAGATTTGATATTACAATTTGTGCGAAAGAGGTGAGATTATGCATGAATCTCCTATAAGAGAATTTATGGGTTTGACGTTTAACATGTCCACCGTCTTAATGACAACGGTAGCTTGTATTATCGTGTTCCTCATTTGTTACATAGGGTCACGACGCTTAGCCATGAGACCTTCCGGGTTACAAAATTTCTTGGAATGGGTCATTGACTTCGTTCGAGGCATCATTAAAGCAAATATGGATTGGAAGACAGGAGGTCGCTTTACCGCTCTTGCTTTCACATTGTTGTTCTTTGTGTTTGTGTCGAATATGCTCGGGATTCCATTTGAAATTTATAATAAAAATACGCATGAAGTTTGGTGGAAGTCACCAACCTCTGACCCAGCATTAACGTTGAGCTTGGCCGCTCTCGTTATCTTAATGACACACTACTATGGCATTAAGCTAAAAGGCTTCGGTGAGTATGCAAAGGACTATATCCGTCCTGTACCATTTTTGCTTCCATTTAAAATCATCGAAGAATTTGCCAATACGTTAACATTAGGCATGCGTCTTTTCGGTAACGTTTATGCAAAGGAAATTTTAATGATATTACTCGTAGGTTTAGGAACCTCTGGAGTAATGGGAGCTTTTGGAGCGTTTCTGCCAACGATTCTATGGCAAGCGTTCGGTATGTTTATTGGTACCCTTCAAGCATATATTTTTGCGATGCTTGCAATGGTGTACATGGCACATAAGGTTGAACATCATTAAACAATGCTCGTTTTTTTGAGCGTTTAAATATTATTAACTAAAATTTGAATTTTCAAGGAGGATTTTATTATGTCTTTATTAGCAGCTGGAATCGCGGCAGGTTTAGCAGCGGTAGGTGGTGCTATCGCGGTAGCATTAATCGTAAAAGCAACTTTAGAAGGTGTCACTCGTCAACCAGAACTCCGCGGAACTTTACAAACACTTATGTTCATCGGGGTACCTCTTGCAGAGGCGGTTCCGATTATCGCGATCGTTATTTCATTCTTACTTTTATTCCAATAATCGTCGTTGTGATTTTCCATAATATCATGTCGGCAAAATAGGTAAAAATGGCGACAGCGTTCTATTTTGAACCTTCGCCATTCCTTATGTATCGTCACAGAAAGGAGTGGCTCCATTTGTTTGATATTAACTGGGGTTCGATTATATATCAATTAGTTGCTTTTCTTACCCTTTTAGCGCTTCTAAACAAGTTTGCCCTTAAGCCATTAATGGGCGTCATGCAAAAGCGCGAAGAAATGATTAATGAACAAATTGATTCTGCTGAAAAAGATCGCAAAGCGGCTCAACAGTACCTCGAAGAACAACGCAAAGAGGTAGAGAAAGCTCGTCAAGAAGCACAAGAAATTATTCAAAATGCGAAAAAGCTTAGTGAACAACAAGGTCAAGATATTATTAAAGCAGCTCGTGATGAGGCAGAACGTTTGAAGGATGCAGCTCTTGCTGAAATCGGACGTGAGAAAGAACAAGCAGTCGCTTCCCTACGCGAGCAAGTTGCTTCCCTATCCGTTCTCATTGCTACAAAAGTGATTGAAAAAGAGCTTGATGAGAAAGAACAAGAGAAGTTTATTCAGGAATATCTTAAAGAGGTAGGCGAAGAGCTATGAGCAACCATGCGGTAGCGAATCGTTATGCTGTTGCTCTTTTTCAGGTGGCTCAAGAAAAAGGTACAGTTAAGCAAGTTGGAAGCGAGCTTCAGCTTGTAAAAGACGTCATTGCTGCTACACCTGCCGTCATGGATGTGTTAAATCATCCCAAAATAGCGGTAGAAAAAAAGCAAGAACTGATTCGCACAAGCTTTAATGAAGCACTAAGCGAGACGGTTCTTCAAACGCTTTACTTGCTGATTGAACGCAGACGTACTGACATTCTTATTCCATTTATTAATAAATTCAAAACTCTTTCTTATGAAGCGCAAAACATTGCTGAAGCAAAAGTACTCTCTGCGAAGCCATTAACAGACGAAGAGAAGAAGCAGCTTTCTGAGCTTTTTGCACGGAAATTAGGAAAAGATGAATTACTCATTGAAAACGTGGTGGAAAAAGACCTTATTGGCGGACTCAAGATTCGAATTGGGGACCGTATTTACGATGGAAGTGTCAAAGGTCAACTTGACCGCCTGCAACGTGAACTCATTGTAGGGAAACGTTAGTAGAAGATAGGGGTGAATGAAATGAGCATTAAACCAGAGGAAATTAGCTCTCTTATTAAGCAACAGATTGAAAATTTTCAGTCTGATGTTCAAGTTCAAGATGTAGGAACGGTTATCCGTGTCGGTGACGGGATTGCCCTTGCTCATGGCCTCGAAAATGTCATGGCTGGTGAGCTCCTTGAATTCTCGAACGGGGTTATGGGGATGGCTCAAAACCTTGAAGAGAACAACATCGGGATTATTATTTTAGGACCATATTCAGGCATTCGTGAAGGGGACGAGGTTAAGCGAACTGGCCGCATCATGGAAGTCCCAGTTGGAGAAGAACTGCTAGGACGCGTTGTCAATCCATTAGGTCAACCAATTGACGGTTTAGGTCCAATCGAAACGTCAAAAACTCGTCCAATTGAAAGTCCAGCTCCAGGGGTTATGGACCGTAAATCGGTTCACGAACCACTTCAAACAGGGATCAAATCAATTGATTCCATGATTCCAATTGGTCGTGGTCAGCGTGAGTTAATCATCGGTGACCGTCAAACAGGTAAAACATCGATTGCCATTGACACGATCATTAACCAAAAAGACCAAGACATGATTTGTATTTATGTTGCAATTGGTCAAAAAGAATCAACGGTTTCAGGCGTTGTCGAAACATTACGTCAACGTGGCGCCCTTGATTATACAATTGTCGTTTCTGCAGGTGCATCTGAGCCTGCACCACTTCTTTTCCTTGCACCGTATACAGGGGTATCAATGGGAGAAGAATTCATGTACAACGGCAAGCACGTGCTTGTGATCTATGATGATCTTTCAAAACAAGCAGCTGCATACCGTGAGCTTTCACTACTTTTACGTCGTCCTCCAGGTCGTGAAGCATTCCCAGGGGATGTATTCTACCTTCACTCTCGTCTCTTAGAGCGTGCAGCGAAGCTAAGCGATGCAAAGGGTGGCGGTTCGATTACGGCTCTACCTTTCATTGAAACGCAAGCAGGTGACGTATCTGCCTACATTCCAACGAATGTTATCTCCATTACAGATGGCCAGATCTTCTTACAATCTGACCTTTTCTATTCAGGGGTGCGTCCGGCGGTTAACGCAGGTTTATCCGTATCACGTGTAGGGGGATCTGCCCAAATTAAAGCAATGAAAAAAGTTTCTGGTTCCCTGCGTCTTGACCTTGCTGCATACCGTGAGCTTGAAGCTTTCGCGCAATTTGGTTCAGACCTTGATAAAGCAACACAAGCGAAGCTAAATCGTGGTCAACGTACAGTTGAGGTCTTAAAGCAAGGACTTCACCAACCACTTCCAGTAGAGAAGCAAGTAGCGATTATTTACGCACTTATTAATGGCTTCTTAGATGATATTCCTCTCGAAGATGTTCAACGTTTTGAGGCGGATCTATTCACGTTCCTTGATCATAATAAGAAAGAATTACTTGAGCACATTCGCACGACTGGTAACCTTCCAGAAGATAGTGAGTTCAAAGCTGCGATTGAAGAATTTAAAAAAGGCTTCAACGTTTCTAAAAACTAAGCGGTGTAAGTGAACCAGTTTTTGCGAAAAGGTGGTGAAATAGTATGGCTTCATTACGGGATATTAAATCACGGATTACGTCGACAAAAAAGACAAAACAAATCACAAAAGCGATGCAAATGGTTGCAGCTGCGAAATTGAACCGTGCCCAGCAAAACGCTCAGTCGTTTTTACCGTACACGGAAAAAATTCGTGAGGTGGTTGCAAGTATTGCTACAAGCAGCACAGATGTTTCTCATCCGATGCTTGAAGAACGCCCTGTGAAAAAGACAGGCTACATTGTCATTACGTCAGACCGTGGGCTAGCTGGAGCGTATAACAGTAGCATCACGCGTGCTCTTTTTAACAAAATTAATGAGCGACACAAGTCTCCAGATGAGTATGGAATCATCGTTATGGGTCGAATCGGTCGTGATTTATTTAAAAGACGCAATCTTCCAGTCATGCAGGAAATCGTTGGTTTACCGGACCAACCGGAATTCAATGATATTAAGAACATTGCTCGTACAACGGTTGAAATGTTCGCAGATGGTTTATTTGATGAACTATACATTTGGTACAACCATTTTGTGAGCCCAATTACTCAACAAGTAACAGAGAAAAAAATTCTCCCATTAACAGACCTGTCTGAAAATGAGAGCAACGCTTCTTATGAGTATGAACCAAACGAGCAGGTGATTTTAGAGCAATTGCTGCCACAGTACGCAGAAAGCCTTATTTTTGGTGCTTTGCTTGATGCAAAAGCCAGTGAATTTGGTGCGAAAATGACAGCAATGAGTGCGGCTACCGATAACGCATCTGCTTTAATTGATGAGTTGACGCTCTCTTACAACCGAGCGCGTCAAGCGGCAATTACTCAGGAAATCACCGAAATTGTCGGCGGTGCCGCAGCATTAGAATAAATTTTTTCGGGTCAATAGGGTGTGATTCACTCAAAGGGTCACACCAGCCCACACACATAAAAGATTGGCGTGTAGCCAATAGGAGGGTTCCCTTTTACCTTGAAAAAACCAAAAGGGACTGCAGGAGAACAACGAGCAAAGAGCAAAGAGCTGTTGTTTATCAGCAAAAACATGGCGTGTAGCCATTAGGAGGGAAAGGAAAATTATGAATACAGGTCGCATTACTCAAGTAATGGGTCCAGTTGTTGACGTAAAATTCAACAGTGGACAGTTACCTGCACTCAATAACGCATTAACGATTGAGCAAAAGGGTTCAGATAAAAATGCGGTTGACGTCAAGGTAACACTTGAAGTGGCGTTACATCTTGGTGACGACACCGTTCGGACGGTAGCGATGGGTTCTACAGACGGACTTGTTCGTGGAACGGAAGTTGTTGACACAGGTGCGCCAATTTCTGTACCTGTCGGTGAAGTAACACTTGGTCGTGTCTTCAACGTCTTAGGTGAAACAATTGACTTGGATGAACCGATTGCCGCAGATGCAAAGCGTGATCCAATTCATCGTCAAGCTCCGAAATTCGAAGAGTTATCAAACCAAACAGAAATCCTTGAAACAGGGATTAAAGTTGTAGACTTACTTGCTCCTTACATTAAGGGTGGTAAGATCGGTCTCTTCGGAGGTGCCGGTGTAGGTAAAACGGTTCTTATCCAAGAGCTTATCAACAACATCGCTCAAGAGCACGGCGGTATCTCAGTATTCGCTGGTGTTGGTGAGCGTACACGTGAAGGTAATGACCTTTATCATGAAATGACTGATTCTGGCGTTATCAAGAAGACGGCGATGGTATTTGGTCAGATGAATGAGCCACCTGGTGCGCGTATGCGTGTTGCGCTTACTGGACTAACAATGGCCGAGCACTTCCGTGACAAAGACGGTGCGGACGTTCTTCTTTTCATCGACAACATTTTCCGGTTTACACAAGCAGGTTCTGAGGTATCGGCCCTTCTTGGACGTATGCCATCAGCGGTTGGTTACCAGCCAACACTTGCTACGGAAATGGGTCAGCTTCAGGAGCGTATTACGTCAACGAAAGTCGGTTCTGTTACATCAATCCAAGCGATTTATGTACCTGCCGATGACTACACGGATCCGGCTCCTGCAACAACATTTGCGCACTTAGATGCAACAACAAACCTTGAGCGTAAGCTATCTGAGATGGGGATTTACCCTGCCGTTGACCCACTTGCGTCAACATCTCGTGCCCTTACTCCAGAAATCGTTGGAGAAGAGCATTATAGCGTTGCTCGTCAAGTACAGCAAACCCTACAAAAATACAAAGAGCTTCAAGATATCATCGCGATCCTCGGTATGGATGAGCTTTCAGAAGAAGACAAGCTAGTCGTACACCGTGCACGTCGCATCCAGTTCTTCTTGTCTCAAAACTTCCACGTAGCTGAGCAGTTTACGGGACAACCAGGCTCATACGTACCTGTAAAAGAAACAATCAAAGGCTTCAAAGAAATTCTTGAAGGTAAGTATGACGATCTTCCAGAAGACGCATTCCGTCTTGTTGGACGTATCGAAGAGGTTGTTGAAAAAGCGAAGCAAATGGCGTAATGACTCATTTGTGTCACATAGCGCAGAAGAGCGGGTTGCTTAGCACTCGCTCCCTGTATATGTGGAAGAACCGTCACGTGTTTTAGTGATGCGTGCGGAAGACGCTTTTTCGTTTTGACTTAGACAGGGAGTTTTGCAAAAAGGAGGTTTTACAATGCCAACATTACATGTCAACGTTGTAACTCCTGATGGCAAAGTGTACGAAGGCGATGTGGATATGGTGAGTGTAAAAACGGTTGAAGGTGAACTCGGTATCCTTCCTCGTCACATCCCCCTTGTCGCTCCGCTTACAGTTGGAGCTGTGCGCTTAAAGAAAGATGCGAATGTTGATTTTGTTGCAGTGAGTGGGGGCTTCGTAGAAGTTCGTCCAGACCAAGTAACGATATTGGCGGAAGCAGCTGAATTGCCTTCAGACATCGACGTTGAGCGCGCTCGTTCTGCAAAGGAACGTGCTGAAAAGCGCATCAATAATGCAAAGCAAGATGGAATCGACCATAAGCGAGCTGAGCTTTCCTTACGACGTGCGATCAATCGCATCGAAGTTGCTGAGAAATAGAAGTTCGTATGGACATAAAAAGGAGTTGTTGGCCATAGACCAAACTCCTTTTTGTTTTGGCCATCATCGCAAGAAAAGGAGGAACAAACTTAACGAAAAGCCAAATTTTGTTTGTCCTTCAGAGAGTTGGAGAGCTTGTCGCTTTTGAAGCGGACACAGGTTCCTTTTTATGTGAAAAAAGATACGTTTGTAGGCTAGAAGTGTACTGGGCTATTTGCAGAAAGTATGGCTAATGAACAGGGGCTTTGACTAAATAAGGGATCCTAAGCCCGGATCGAGTAATATCAAGAGCGTTTTTTCACAATTAGAGGATGACATGTCCGTTAAAAAAGCAAATGAAGGTAATGATCCGATTGGGAGCATATAAATAGAGCACATACGAAAATAAGAATTTTTACCATTTTTTCCAATCTATTAATGGATTCATAAAACCATTGATTTAAAAGGAAAGAGGGGGCTCTTATCGTTAAATATGGCAAAACTGTGGCGGTCGACACAGGCTAGACGATTTGTTATAATGAAGGCGATTACATAAGTTTGCTATATTTAGAAGAAGACTTTGTTGTAGAGGGGGCCAAAGCGTTGAATGGCATGGAAAATCTCTATCAAAATAACTACATTGTCGTCTCTGTTTTTGTAATAGTCGGAATATTGCTACCTCTTATAGCTTTAACGTTGGGAAAGCTTCTACGTCCTCATCGACCAAGCTCAGAAAAGCAAACAACCTATGAAAGTGGAATCGAACCAACAGGTGGGAGCTGGGTCCAATTCAATGTTCGTTACTATATGTTTGCCCTTCTTTTTGTCCTCTTTGATGTGGAAGCTGTTTTTTTATATCCGTGGGCTGTTGCTTATGATGACTTAGGTCTCTTTGCTCTCATAGAAATGGTTATTTTTATGTTCATGCTTATCATCGGTTTACTCTATGCTTGGAAGAAGAAGGTGTTAACATGGATTTAGATTTGAGCTCCTTAACGAAGGCGGAAAAAGCTGAATTAGAGCAGAATGTTTTCTTTGTGACATTGGAACAAGTAAAAGGATGGGCTCGAAGCAACTCCCTTTGGCCCCTTACATTTGGCCTTGCCTGCTGTGCCATTGAAATGATGGGAACGGGTGCATCCCATTATGATCAAGACCGCTTTGGTGTAATCTTTCGCACCTCACCACGTCAGTCTGATTGCATGATCGTATCCGGTACGGTCACCAAGAAAATGGCCCCCATCCTACGTCGCCTCTATGATCAAATGCCCGAGCCTAAGTGGGTGATTGCCATGGGGTCCTGTGCAACCGCTGGTGGTCCGTATGTGAAGTCATACGCTGTTGTCAAAGGTGTTGACCAAATTGTTCCAGTTGATGTGTACATACCTGGTTGTCCTCCAAACCCTGCAGCCCTCATCTATGGCATTAATAAACTCCAAGAAAAAATTCGCAAGCAGGCGAAGCCCGGGAAGAGGGTGAGCCGGTGAGCGATGAATTAGCGAAAGCCAAAGCAGCGGCAGCAGCGAAGGCAAAAGCCGCCGCATTGAGAAAACAGCGAGAAAAAGAAGTGGAAGAAAAAAGCCCTGAAGAAATCGCGAAAGCTAAAGCAGCGGCAGTTGCCAAGGCGAAAGCCGCCGCTGCGGCAAAAGCACGGACCAAAGCTGGAGGTGAAGAACAGGTTGAAGAGAAGCCACCGCCACCATCTATAAATGAACCGTTGCTTAACAAGTACATCAAAATGATTCAAGAAAGGATTGGAGATGAGGCCTTAGAAGCTGCCTATATAAACCGCTTGGCGAAAGAGGTACCAACCCTTGTTGCGAAAAAAGAGACGTATTTTCAAGTGGCTCAATGCTTAAAGGAGCAGCTCCATTTTGACTATTTATCAGACTCTCACGGGATTGACTACGAGACTCATATGGAGCTTTACAATCATCTTTATTCGTTTACACAAAAAGAAAATGTTGTCCTAAAAGTAAAGCTTGAGCGGGATGAGCCTGTGATTCCTTCGCTCACGCCCTTGTGGCAAGGTGCCAATTGGCCAGAGCGAGAAACGTATGATTTGTTAGGGATCACCTTTACAGAGCATCCGAATTTAACGCGGATTATGATGCCAGACTCGTGGGTCGGTCATCCCCTACGTAAGGACTATGAGCCTCATGATGAGGAGGTCTAACCAATGATTCGAACAGAGGAAATGCTATTAAATGTAGGTCCGCAGCATCCAAGCACACATGGAGTGTTTCGTCTTGTCGTAAAAATTGATGGAGAAATCATCAAAGAGGCGACCCCCGTTGTTGGCTATTTGCACAGAGGAACAGAAAAGCTTGCGGAGAAATTACAATATACACAAATTATCCCCTACACCGATCGGATGGATTATCTTTCAGCGATGACGAATAATTACGTCATTTGCCATGCAGTTGAGACAATGATGGATTTAGAGGTGCCTGAGCGGGCAGAATACCTACGTGTCATTGTTATGGAGCTTGGTCGTGTAGCAAGTCACCTCGTTTGGTTTGGTACATATTTACTTGATATAGGCGCCATGAGCCCATTTTTATATGCATTCCGCGAGCGTGAAGCGATTATTAATCTCCTCAATGAGCTATCAGGGGCAAGGCTAACCTTCAATTACATGAGGGTAGGCGGGGTGAAATGGGATGCGCCTGAAGGATGGCTAGAAAAGGTTGCTGCCTTTGTTCCGTACATGCGCAAGGAGCTTAACGGGTATCATGAGCTCGTTACAGGGAACGAAATCTTTGTGAGCCGTGTCAAAGGTGTGGGTACCTATACGAAGGAGGAAGCTTTGCAATACTCGTTAAGTGGTGCCAATCTTCGTTGCACAGGGATAAAAGCTGACCTTCGAAAGGACGAACCGTATTCCATTTATGACCGTTTTGATTTTGACATTCCGGTTCAAGAGGGAGGGGACTGCTGGGCGAAATATCTTTGCCGGATGGCGGAAATGGAAGAGTCGCTAAAGATCGTCGAGCAGGCACTGGCCCAGTTTCCAGCTGAAGGTCCGATCATGGCAAAAACACCACGAATCATCAAACCGCCAGTAGGAGAAACCTACGTGAGAATTGAGTCACCACGGGGAGAGATTGGCTGTTACATAGCGAGTCAAGGAAAGAAAGAACC
>NZ_ANNK01000011.1 GCF_000334155.1 Halalkalibacterium ligniniphilum
CGAAAGCCGCCGCTGCGGCAAAAGCACGGACCAAAGCTGGAGGTGAAGAACAGGTTGAAGAGAAGCCACCGCCACCATCTATAAATGAACCGTTGCTTAACAAGTACATCAAAATGATTCAAGAAAGGATTGGAGATGAGGCCTTAGAAGCTGCCTATATAAACCGCTTGGCGAAAGAGGTACCAACCCTTGTTGCGAAAAAAGAGACGTATTTTCAAGTGGCTCAATGCTTAAAGGAGCAGCTCCATTTTGACTATTTATCAGACTCTCACGGGATTGACTACGAGACTCATATGGAGCTTTACAATCATCTTTATTCGTTTACACAAAAAGAAAATGTTGTCCTAAAAGTAAAGCTTGAGCGGGATGAGCCTGTGATTCCTTCGCTCACGCCCTTGTGGCAAGGTGCCAATTGGCCAGAGCGAGAAACGTATGATTTGTTAGGGATCACCTTTACAGAGCATCCGAATTTAACGCGGATTATGATGCCAGACTCGTGGGTCGGTCATCCCCTACGTAAGGACTATGAGCCTCATGATGAGGAGGTCTAACCAATGATTCGAACAGAGGAAATGCTATTAAATGTAGGTCCGCAGCATCCAAGCACACATGGAGTGTTTCGTCTTGTCGTAAAAATTGATGGAGAAATCATCAAAGAGGCGACCCCCGTTGTTGGCTATTTGCACAGAGGAACAGAAAAGCTTGCGGAGAAATTACAATATACACAAATTATCCCCTACACCGATCGGATGGATTATCTTTCAGCGATGACGAATAATTACGTCATTTGCCATGCAGTTGAGACAATGATGGATTTAGAGGTGCCTGAGCGGGCAGAATACCTACGTGTCATTGTTATGGAGCTTGGTCGTGTAGCAAGTCACCTCGTTTGGTTTGGTACATATTTACTTGATATAGGCGCCATGAGCCCATTTTTATATGCATTCCGCGAGCGTGAAGCGATTATTAATCTCCTCAATGAGCTATCAGGGGCAAGGCTAACCTTCAATTACATGAGGGTAGGCGGGGTGAAATGGGATGCGCCTGAAGGATGGCTAGAAAAGGTTGCTGCCTTTGTTCCGTACATGCGCAAGGAGCTTAACGGGTATCATGAGCTCGTTACAGGGAACGAAATCTTTGTGAGCCGTGTCAAAGGTGTGGGTACCTATACGAAGGAGGAAGCTTTGCAATACTCGTTAAGTGGTGCCAATCTTCGTTGCACAGGGATAAAAGCTGACCTTCGAAAGGACGAACCGTATTCCATTTATGACCGTTTTGATTTTGACATTCCGGTTCAAGAGGGAGGGGACTGCTGGGCGAAATATCTTTGCCGGATGGCGGAAATGGAAGAGTCGCTAAAGATCGTCGAGCAGGCACTGGCCCAGTTTCCAGCTGAAGGTCCGATCATGGCAAAAACACCACGAATCATCAAACCGCCAGTAGGAGAAACCTACGTGAGAATTGAGTCACCACGGGGAGAGATTGGCTGGTACATAGCGAGTCAAGGAAAGAAAGAACCATACCGGCTAAAATTCCGTAGGCCTTCTTTCTACAATCTGCAAATTTTGCCAAAGCTACTAGAGGGAGAGCCCTTAGCAAACTTGATTGCCATCCTTGGTGGCATCGATATCGTCCTCGGGGAGGTGGATGGCTAATGGAGCAATGGTTGATGTCAGAACCTAGCTGGGTGCATGTTGCTCTGTATGTTAGCCTGGCTGCTGGAATGCTTTCAGTCGTTCTTGGCTTTGTTACCTATGCCATTTTAGCCGAACGAAAAGTACTTGGCTTTATGCAGCTTCGGGTCGGACCTAATCGGGTTGGGGGGCCTTTCGGTTTATTACAAACAGTTGCTGATGTCCTCAAGCTATTAATCAAAGAAGATACGATCCCGAAAAAAGCTGACAAACCACTTTTTATGCTAGCACCCATTCTTGCCTTTGTGCCGGCCTTTGTCGTTATTGGCATTATTCCCTTCTCAGAAAATCTTTACTTCTCAGATCTCGGTATCGGCCTACTTTTTTATCTTTCCATCACGAGTATCACGACGCTCGGCATGCTGACAGGAGGTTGGGCGTCAAATAACAAGTACGCACTCCTTGGTGGCATGCGGGCTGCCGCACAAATGATTTCCTATGAAGTTCCACTCGTTTTATCTGTTGTTGGGATCATTCTTTTAACTGGAAGCTTAAATCTAATCGAGATTGTTCAAGCGCAAGCAAGCCTATGGAACATCATTCCTCAATTTTTAGCGTTTCTTATCTTTATCATTGCTGCAACTGCAGAGCTGAACCGGGTTCCCTTTGATTTGCCAGAAGCGGAATCAGAGCTTGTAGCAGGCTACCATGTTGAATATTCAGGCTTTCGCTGGGCCTTTTTCATGCTTGCGGAATACGTCTATTTATTTGCCATGGCTTCGCTCATTACCGTTCTTTTTCTCGGTGGCTGGCACCCATTGCCGTTTCTCGGTTTCATACCAGGTGTCATATGGTTTGCCTTAAAGTTTTCCGCTGTCGTGTTCTTAATGATTTGGATGCGCGGAACATTCCCACGCATACGTGGCGATCAATTAATGGAGTTCGCTTGGAAGGTACTCCTGCCACTGTCAATTCTCAA
>NZ_ANNK01000012.1 GCF_000334155.1 Halalkalibacterium ligniniphilum
GTCAAGGAAAGAAAGAACCATACCGGCTAAAATTCCGTAGGCCTTCTTTCTACAATCTGCAAATTTTGCCAAAGCTACTAGAGGGAGAGCCCTTAGCAAACTTGATTGCCATCCTTGGTGGCATCGATATCGTCCTCGGGGAGGTGGATGGCTAATGGAGCAATGGTTGATGTCAGAACCTAGCTGGGTGCATGTTGCTCTGTATGTTAGCCTGGCTGCTGGAATGCTTTCAGTCGTTCTTGGCTTTGTTACCTATGCCATTTTAGCCGAACGAAAAGTACTTGGCTTTATGCAGCTTCGGGTCGGACCTAATCGGGTTGGGGGGCCTTTCGGTTTATTACAAACAGTTGCTGATGTCCTCAAGCTATTAATCAAAGAAGATACGATCCCGAAAAAAGCTGACAAACCACTTTTTATGCTAGCACCCATTCTTGCCTTTGTGCCGGCCTTTGTCGTTATTGGCATTATTCCCTTCTCAGAAAATCTTTACTTCTCAGATCTCGGTATCGGCCTACTTTTTTATCTTTCCATCACGAGTATCACGACGCTCGGCATGCTGACAGGAGGTTGGGCGTCAAATAACAAGTACGCACTCCTTGGTGGCATGCGGGCTGCCGCACAAATGATTTCCTATGAAGTTCCACTCGTTTTATCTGTTGTTGGGATCATTCTTTTAACTGGAAGCTTAAATCTAATCGAGATTGTTCAAGCGCAAGCAAGCCTATGGAACATCATTCCTCAATTTTTAGCGTTTCTTATCTTTATCATTGCTGCAACTGCAGAGCTGAACCGGGTTCCCTTTGATTTGCCAGAAGCGGAATCAGAGCTTGTAGCAGGCTACCATGTTGAATATTCAGGCTTTCGCTGGGCCTTTTTCATGCTTGCGGAATACGTCTATTTATTTGCCATGGCTTCGCTCATTACCGTTCTTTTTCTCGGTGGCTGGCACCCATTGCCGTTTCTCGGTTTCATACCAGGTGTCATATGGTTTGCCTTAAAGTTTTCCGCTGTCGTGTTCTTAATGATTTGGATGCGCGGAACATTCCCACGCATACGTGGCGATCAATTAATGGAGTTCGCTTGGAAGGTACTCCTGCCACTGTCAATTCTCAACATCCTACTCACTGTCATCGGAAAAGAACTATTTTTCTAAATGGAGCAGTGCGGAAAGGGAGGAATACCCATGCTAGGAAAAGGGCTTATAAAAGGATTGAAGTATACCCTTTCAAACCTATCAAAGCAAAACGTGACAACGAGCTATCCAGATGAACCTGTGTCGATGCCTGATCGCTTTCGCGGCATCCAAAAATTTTATCCTGAGAAATGCATCGTCTGTAACCAATGTGTCACCATTTGTCCAACCGATTGCATTTCTCTCACAGGTAAGCGTCATCCCGACCCAACGAAAAAGGGAAAGGTCATCGAAACGTATGACATCAATTTCGAAATCTGTATCCTTTGTGACCTCTGTACGGAGGTTTGCCCAACGGAGGCGATCGTCATGACCAATAATTTTGAACTTGCCGAATATAGCCGGGATGAGCTGTTCAAGGATATGAAATGGCTTGACGAGAACGACACAAATGTGAGGGAGGAAAATAAAACATGAGTGGTGGCATCCTTGCTTTTTTTCTGCTCTCTTTAATCGCTATTGCTGGCGGCGTCTTTATGATCAATTTACAAAAAGTCGTCCATGTAATTGTTGCCCTAGCCTTTACGTTTATCAGCATTGGTGGTCTCTATGTTCTTCTCGCAGCAGAGTTTGTCGCCTTTGTCCAAATCCTTATCTATGGTGGAGCCATTTCAATCATGATGCTTTTTGCGATTATGCTAACAAAGCACGACGACGAGGAAAAGGGGAATCGGCGTCGTCTTCATTCTTGGCTTGTCATCCTTGGTATTTTCGTTTTCTTTGTCACGATGTTTAGGGGGATTAATGGCTTAACTCTCGGGGAACCAGGGACTGGATTTGAAATGGAAAATGCGAGGCAAATTGGTCTTGCCATCTATTCACACTACGTGATTCCTTTTGAAGTTGTCGGTGTCATTTTGCTTGTGGCTTTAGTCGGTGCTGTTTCATTGGCAAAGCAGGACGACAAAGAGGTGAACCATCATGAGTAGCATCCCTTTGTCGGCTTATTTGCTTCTTGCTCTCGTTCTCTTTTGTATCGGCTTATATGGCGTTTTAACGAAAAGGAATGCCATCGTTGTTTTGATTTCGATTGAGCTAATGTTAAACGCAGCCAATATTAATCTTGTGGCCTTTGCGTATCATGGCGTGATGCCAAGTATTACAGGTCAAGTGTTTGCGTTGTTTACCATTGCTGTTGCTGCAGCTGAAGCAGCAGTGGGTCTTGCGATTATCATTGCCCTCTATCGAAATCGTCGAACAGTTAATGTCCAAGAGATGAACAGTATGAATCTATGAAAGGGCGGTGATTCACGATGGCTGGGTTTGCAATCGTGCTCCTGCTTCTCCCTTTACTATCCTTTATCCTCTGTTTATGCTTTGCGAAAAGCTTGAAAGAAAAAGCTGCTAATCTAGCAAGCATCCTCCTAGCAGGGTCCTTTTTCGTAGCCTGCACCCTGCTTTTTCTTAGCTTTAAAGGAGTGGGGGGAAGTGTTCAAGCTCCGTGGCTCCAATTTGGGGAAACGACCATCACTGTCGGCTTGTCGGTTAATGAACTAAATGCCCTCATGCTTTTTGTCGTAACACTTGTGAGCTTACTTGTACATATTTATGCGAAAGGGTATATGGACGCAGCTGATCGTGAAAGGCTGCCTATCTTCTATGCCTATCTTGGCTTGTTTACATTCTCCATGCTCGGCTTAGTTCTATCGCCGAATCTTCTTCAGCTCTACATGTTTTGGGAGCTAGTAGGGATGTGCTCCTTTCTCTTAATTGGATTTTATTTTTCAAAGCCAGCGGCCCGTGCGGCTGCCAAAAAAGCCTTTATCATGACAAGGATCGGCGATATGGGTTTGTTTATCGGCATGATGCTCCTGTTTTGGCAGACAGGAAGCTTGGAATTGGCGGTCATTTTTGAAGCGGTCAATCAGAATCAATTCGGGGAAGGGATGCTTACCTTGACTGCCATTCTCTTATTTATCGGCGCGGTTGGGAAATCAGGTCAGCTGCCGCTTCATACGTGGCTTCCTGATGCGATGGAAGGACCGACTCCTGTATCGGCACTCATTCACGCAGCGACAATGGTGGCGGCAGGTGTGTATCTTGTGGCGACAATGTTTCCTGTTTTTCTCGCGGCCCCCGCTGCCATGAGTGTAGTGGCGGTAGTAGGAGGGGTAACCGCCTTTTTTGCGGCCGTTGTTGCCCTCGGGCAAACGGATATTAAGCGAATTCTCGCCTACTCCACCGTAAGTCAGCTAGGCTACATGATGCTTGCCCTTGGCTCGGCTGGCTATGTGGCAGCCATGTTCCATTTTATGACCCATGCCTTTTTTAAGGCGTTGCTCTTTTTAGCTGCAGGAAGTGTGATTCATGCCGTTCATACGCAAAACATCGAACGAATGGGTGGGTTGTGGAAACGACTTCCTGTGACAGGTCCGCTATTTTTAATCGGCTGTCTTGCGATTGCAGGTGTTCCGGTTTTTTCCGGGTTTTTCAGCAAGGAGGAAATTCTCCTTACCGTCCTTGCAGATGGACGGTTTGTTCTATTCGGTCTCGCACTTTTAACGTCCATCTTAACAGCGTTCTATATGTTCCGGCTCTTCTATCTTGTTTTTATGGGAAGTCCACGTCATAAGATAACAGAGGTTCATGAAGCGCCCGCTGTGATGAAGGGACCAATGGTTGTGCTTGCGATTCTTGCTGTGATTTCGGGGTTTGTACATACCCATTGGTTTGGCACATTTTTTGGGGATTGGTTCAGTGGAGCTCAATGGATAGGGGTTGAATCGGTCTCAGCTCCAATATGGGTTATGATCGTAGCAAGCGCTTGTGCACTTATGGGGATTGGTCTTGCCTATCAGCGCTACGGGAAAGAACCACAGAAGGAGACGAAGGGGGAAGGGCTGATCCAAGCGTTATTACAGCAAGGCTTTTACATTGATGCTCTCTACCAGCGAACGGTTGTTTTCTTCACCACTGTAGTAAGCTACCTCGCTTATTATCTTGAGATCTATGTGGTTCAAGTGGTGGAGCAAATGGTGACAGGAACGATCAATGCGTTAGGTAAAACAGGGGCCAAGCTCCAAAACGGTCATGTTCAAACCTACAGCTTGACGGCCTTTCTTGGAATTGTCGTTCTCTTTGTTTTATTGTCGGTTACAGGAGGGTACCTACGATGATGTTAACATTGCTGATCGTTTCACCGCTGCTCGGTTTGCTCATTCTTCTTTTCTTTCCATCACAGTCGGACTCATTTAAAAGGAAAATTGGAATCATTGGAACGCTGCCACCCCTTGTCATCGCAAGCATTCTTTTTGCTCAGCTCGACCGCTCTGTGACGGAGCTACAGTTCGGGGAGGTAAGGGAATGGTTCAGCTTTAGCAGCCCAAGCTTATCACAGCTTGGGGTCGATTTCACTGTTTCCTACGAGCTTGGGGTCGACGGATTAAGTCTCGTGCTTGTTTTACTGACGACAGTTGTTGCTACCCTCG
>NZ_ANNK01000013.1 GCF_000334155.1 Halalkalibacterium ligniniphilum
GTAGTAGGAGGGGTAACCGCCTTTTTTGCGGCCGTTGTTGCCCTCGGGCAAACGGATATTAAGCGAATTCTCGCCTACTCCACCGTAAGTCAGCTAGGCTACATGATGCTTGCCCTTGGCTCGGCTGGCTATGTGGCAGCCATGTTCCATTTTATGACCCATGCCTTTTTTAAGGCGTTGCTCTTTTTAGCTGCAGGAAGTGTGATTCATGCCGTTCATACGCAAAACATCGAACGAATGGGTGGGTTGTGGAAACGACTTCCTGTGACAGGTCCGCTATTTTTAATCGGCTGTCTTGCGATTGCAGGTGTTCCGGTTTTTTCCGGGTTTTTCAGCAAGGAGGAAATTCTCCTTACCGTCCTTGCAGATGGACGGTTTGTTCTATTCGGTCTCGCACTTTTAACGTCCATCTTAACAGCGTTCTATATGTTCCGGCTCTTCTATCTTGTTTTTATGGGAAGTCCACGTCATAAGATAACAGAGGTTCATGAAGCGCCCGCTGTGATGAAGGGACCAATGGTTGTGCTTGCGATTCTTGCTGTGATTTCGGGGTTTGTACATACCCATTGGTTTGGCACATTTTTTGGGGATTGGTTCAGTGGAGCTCAATGGATAGGGGTTGAATCGGTCTCAGCTCCAATATGGGTTATGATCGTAGCAAGCGCTTGTGCACTTATGGGGATTGGTCTTGCCTATCAGCGCTACGGGAAAGAACCACAGAAGGAGACGAAGGGGGAAGGGCTGATCCAAGCGTTATTACAGCAAGGCTTTTACATTGATGCTCTCTACCAGCGAACGGTTGTTTTCTTCACCACTGTAGTAAGCTACCTCGCTTATTATCTTGAGATCTATGTGGTTCAAGTGGTGGAGCAAATGGTGACAGGAACGATCAATGCGTTAGGTAAAACAGGGGCCAAGCTCCAAAACGGTCATGTTCAAACCTACAGCTTGACGGCCTTTCTTGGAATTGTCGTTCTCTTTGTTTTATTGTCGGTTACAGGAGGGTACCTACGATGATGTTAACATTGCTGATCGTTTCACCGCTGCTCGGTTTGCTCATTCTTCTTTTCTTTCCATCACAGTCGGACTCATTTAAAAGGAAAATTGGAATCATTGGAACGCTGCCACCCCTTGTCATCGCAAGCATTCTTTTTGCTCAGCTCGACCGCTCTGTGACGGAGCTACAGTTCGGGGAGGTAAGGGAATGGTTCAGCTTTAGCAGCCCAAGCTTATCACAGCTTGGGGTCGATTTCACTGTTTCCTACGAGCTTGGGGTCGACGGATTAAGTCTCGTGCTTGTTTTACTGACGACAGTTGTTGCTACCCTCGCTGCCATTGCTTCAACGTCCATCACCCAAAATCTACGTGCCTACTTTTGTCTCTATTTCTTTCTTGAAGTTGGTATGCTTGGGGTGTTCGTCGCTCAAAATTTGCTTTTGTTCTTTTTGTTTTTTGAAATGACGCTTATTGCCTTATTTTTTCTTATCAGTAAATGGGGCTATGGCGAACGGGAGAGAGCCGCCTATCAATTTTTGATTTATAACGGCTTAGGGTCAGCTGTGATCCTCATTGCCTTTGCCGTTATTTTTGTGATAACCCAAACGATGAGCTTTACAGAAGCAGCAGCCACCTTTTCATTGCTGGATGAGGGGGCCAATGACTTAAAAATGGGGGTTCTCCTCGCCTTGCTTATCGGCTTCGGGGTAAAGCTCCCGATTGTCCCGCTGCATCGATGGATGCTCCATGTTCACGTTCAAGCACCGCCAGCAATTGTCATGATTCATTCAGGTATTTTGCTTAAGATCGGAGCTTACGGTTTGTTTCGGTTCGGCTTTAGCTTTTTTCCCGAGCAAATGAACACCCTCTCTGTTGTATTAGTGATATTAGGTCTTGCCAATTTACTCTATGGGGCCTATCTTGCCCTCATCCAAACGGATTTGAAGCTCGTTTTGGCTTATTCCAGCATCTCTCACATGGGGATCGTCCTCCTTGGAATGGCAGCGATGAATCATGTTGGCGTCCAAGGAGCCGTCTTTCAAGTCGTTTCCCACGGACTGATTTCGGCCTTGCTCTTTTTCCTTATCGGTGTGTTTTGGGAACGAACGGGCACATCGACCATTCCTTCCCTAGGTGGGCTGGCACGGTCTATGCCTCTTGCATCAGGGTTTCTACTTGCAGGTGGGCTTGCTTCTCTCGGGCTCCCGGGGATGTCTGGTTTTATTAGCGAATGGATGGCTTTTCTCGGCTTGTTTTCAGAAAGACCAATCATGGCAGCCATTGGCACCCTCGGTCTCATTTTGACGGCGATTTATATGCTACGGGCAGTGCTAGGTGTAACATTTGGTCCGCTCAAAGAAAAATGGGCGATTCTCCAAGACATAAAAGGACCAGAATGGATTCCTGCCCTCGTTCTTACCGGTCTGATTGTGCTCATCGGGATCTATCCGAATCTGTTAGCCGAACCACTCCAACAACCAATACACTTACTGCTCATGCGGATAGGAGGGTAATGACATGGATCTTCAAACAATGCTTAGCTACCCTTGGGGAGTGATGGCTCCTGAATTTACCATTTTCATTGCGGCAGCGATCTTATCGATTCTTGATCTCGCTTTGAAAGAAAAAGTGGACCGAAAAATGCTGAACTGGCTTGCTATTGCAGCGGTCGTACTTGCACTTCTTTTCTCTTTGCGGCAACTGGGGGCGCCAGTACAGATGATTTTATATGAAACGTACCGGCTTGATTCCGTCTCTCTTTCGTTCAAGCTTCTCTTGCTTTTAGGTACTTTGTCGGTGTTAGTGCTTTCCTTCGATGTGAAAAAAGAGCAAATTTCTCATCGTAGTGAGTATATTTACCTAATACTAACCGCGCTGCTTGGTGCCATGATTATGGCTTCAAGTGCGGATCTCCTTACACTTTTTGTAGGGTTGGAGCTTTTGTCTCTTTCTTCTTATGTGTTAGTGGGACTGAAAAAAACAGCGCTTCGAGCGAACGAGGCAGCTTTTAAATATTATGTTAACGGAGGGGTAGCAACGGCCTTTACACTCTTTGGAATGAGCTATGTGTATGGGTTAACAGGGCAAACGAATCTCTTTGAAATTGGCGCCGCCCTTCAGCAGCCAGCTGTGGCTGAGAATCTTTTTTTACTCGTCATTGCCTTTGTGATGATGATTGGTGGGCTGATGTTCAAAATTGCCGGCATTCCTTTTCATATGTGGGCACCTGATGTGTATGATGGTGCCGCTACACCGATTGCTGCCTTTTTAAGTGTCGTCTCTAAAATTGCTGGCTTTGCCATGCTTTTGCGCATTGTGTTCGTTATATTTGCATCAGCACCCAATGCTACTCTCAATCAGCCTTTTCTACTTGAT
>NZ_ANNK01000014.1 GCF_000334155.1 Halalkalibacterium ligniniphilum
TGCTACGGGCAGTGCTAGGTGTAACATTTGGTCCGCTCAAAGAAAAATGGGCGATTCTCCAAGACATAAAAGGACCAGAATGGATTCCTGCCCTCGTTCTTACCGGTCTGATTGTGCTCATCGGGATCTATCCGAATCTGTTAGCCGAACCACTCCAACAACCAATACACTTACTGCTCATGCGGATAGGAGGGTAATGACATGGATCTTCAAACAATGCTTAGCTACCCTTGGGGAGTGATGGCTCCTGAATTTACCATTTTCATTGCGGCAGCGATCTTATCGATTCTTGATCTCGCTTTGAAAGAAAAAGTGGACCGAAAAATGCTGAACTGGCTTGCTATTGCAGCGGTCGTACTTGCACTTCTTTTCTCTTTGCGGCAACTGGGGGCGCCAGTACAGATGATTTTATATGAAACGTACCGGCTTGATTCCGTCTCTCTTTCGTTCAAGCTTCTCTTGCTTTTAGGTACTTTGTCGGTGTTAGTGCTTTCCTTCGATGTGAAAAAAGAGCAAATTTCTCATCGTAGTGAGTATATTTACCTAATACTAACCGCGCTGCTTGGTGCCATGATTATGGCTTCAAGTGCGGATCTCCTTACACTTTTTGTAGGGTTGGAGCTTTTGTCTCTTTCTTCTTATGTGTTAGTGGGACTGAAAAAAACAGCGCTTCGAGCGAACGAGGCAGCTTTTAAATATTATGTTAACGGAGGGGTAGCAACGGCCTTTACACTCTTTGGAATGAGCTATGTGTATGGGTTAACAGGGCAAACGAATCTCTTTGAAATTGGCGCCGCCCTTCAGCAGCCAGCTGTGGCTGAGAATCTTTTTTTACTCGTCATTGCCTTTGTGATGATGATTGGTGGGCTGATGTTCAAAATTGCCGGCATTCCTTTTCATATGTGGGCACCTGATGTGTATGATGGTGCCGCTACACCGATTGCTGCCTTTTTAAGTGTCGTCTCTAAAATTGCTGGCTTTGCCATGCTTTTGCGCATTGTGTTCGTTATATTTGCATCAGCACCCAATGCTACTCTCAATCAGCCTTTTCTACTTGATACGCAATGGTTCTTTATTTTTCTGGCGGCGACAACCATTCTGGTTGGAAACCTTCTAGCTCTGAAGGAATACGGAATGAAACGCTTATTTGCCTATTCGAGCATTGCACAGGCCGGGTATGTCCTCGTACCACTTGCAGCGCTTACCGTTCTCGTGTTCGAAAACATTTGGTTTTATTTGTTCATCTATCTTTTGATGAATGTCGGAGCCTTCGCGATTATTCAAGTCGTTTTAGCACATAGTAAAACAGAAACAATTGCTGCATTTGCCGGTCTTTACCAGCGCTCACCGTTCCTAGCAATGACCATGACCGGATTTTTGCTCTCTCTTGCCGGCATTCCATTGACAGCCGGGTTTATGGGAAAATATTTTATTTTTGTCGGTGCTCTCAGTAGTGCCAATTATTTTCTAGCTGGAGTGATGGTCGCAGGCTCTGTTTTATCCTACGTTTACTATTTCCGAATCGTCACCCAAATCTTTGCACGACCACCAGAGTCAGAGGAGGTCATTCAAGTGCCTCTTGGGATCCGTGCGGTCATCACAGTAGCCATCGCTGCGGTCATTGGCCTTGGTCTTTTTCCAAATCTTGCGTTCGAGTTCTTTTTTCAATATTTTCAACTTGGTGAATTGCTTTAACCAGCCTAAAAAACGTTTTTTTTTCACTGAAAACGGGAACAGACTGTTAGCTGATCTCGTTTTTGTTTGGTTAAAAAGGGAAAGCAAAGGGATTTTTTTAAAGTGAAAACGACTTAGAACGATGGATTTCAACAAAAATCAATGACTTTAGACAAAAATGTGATGAGCGGCACTTAGCACTGAAGAAAAAAAGGTACGTACGACTTAGTGTCATTTCGATGAAAATTGTAGATTTTTGGCGGGTGATAAGGTAATATGAAATGTGGATTGTTTTTAATAAGGATGGGAATTTTGCCCCTTTTTTTCAAGAACAGTCTGCTTTATATTGAGGAAGTCGGATTTTTTTGAAAGATGCAAAAGAGCACTTTCATAAATGTCGAAAAAGGAGACTAAAGAGATGATGGAGGGCTTCGGACAGCAGGCACTAATACATATTTTTGTAAATGTAGTGTTCCTTGCTATTACGTGGTGGGCTCTACAATCGTTTAGGTTTGACCTTTTTGTCAAAAACCCGAAAGGTCCACAAGCGAAATTACTGATGATTTTATTGACGATTGCCATTGGTCATCTAGTGAGTAGCTTTTTTATGGACTATTTCAATTCATCCATGATGCTTCGCCACCTTTGGTAATGGAAGTGAAGAATGTCGAGTGTTGACTACAACTTCCATGTATGCAAGGCCTTCTCTTGGAAAAAATGTTAGTAATGACATTGACACGGAGAGGGGATTTTAACATGAAAGCACGAACAGGGTTAGGGCTTATGGTTCTTACGCTCATAACATGGTTCGCACATTTTCATGCATACGGGGAAGAAACGGAGTCATCCATGCACAAGCTTCAGCATATGGTTGAGCAATTGAATGCGAACAACATTGATGTGGAAGAGTGGACGTTCTATACGAGAAAACATGTAAGTCATGCAAAGGATTTTGAGTCATACGACCAACAGGTTAGGGCTGTGCTTGAGCCCTTATCAGGCTGGGAAGTATCAGAACCAAGTGCAGAAGACCCTCATTGGACGGCCAAGGCTGTTCGCGCTCACCCACATCTAGCACTCACCGAGAAACTAACCATTCTTGCTTACCCAACACATAATAGTAGGCAAATCTATATGATTTATGATGTTCACGGGAAATGGAGAGAAGCAAACAAACAAAAGGTTGTAACGTATGTGGAAACCCAGCAACAATCATTCGGGCTTCAAGAGAACGACATGTTTGTTACGGTCGTTGGAAAAACAGATACGAACAATGATACAACCCTTTATCAAATGGCACAACAACTTCTGATGGAATTTGACGCAAAGGAAGTGGAAGCCTTAAAAGAAGAAGCGTTTGTCTCCCTCTCTGCATATAATAACCAGTGGACCGATTTCATTGTGACGAATGGAAAAACAATGAACTTACAACTGGCGCTTCGACACAACGATGGATTGGGCGGACGAACGACCGTCACAATTGGCACGCCTATTATTACGAATGAATATTAATGATATAGAAGAGACCACAATAACTAGACGCGGAGGGGAATACGTTGGAAAAAATTATTGTACGGGGTGGCAGGCGGCTACGTGGTACCGTGAAAGTAGAGGGAGCGAAGAATGCCGTGTTGCCTGTCATTGCTGCATCGATTCTAGCAAGCCGCGGCACGAGCACAATTTATGATGTGCCTTCCTTAGCAGATGTATACACAATGAAAGAAGTATTAAGAAATCTTAATATAGACGTAGAGTATGAAAATGGTTCATTTACCGTTGATGCGGAAAAACCATTAAAAACAGAAGCACCATTTGAGTATGTCCGAAAAATGCGTGCCTCATTCCTCGTAATGGGTCCTTTGCTTGCTCGCGTTGGTCATGCACGAATTGCGCTTCCTGGTGGGTGCGCAATCGGTTCACGACCAATTGATCAACATTTAAAAGGCTTCGAAGCAATGGGTGCTACGGTTGAAATTGGTAATGGGTTTATTGAAGCGAAAATTGATGGTCGTTTGCGAGGAACAAAAATTTACCTTGACTTCCCAAGTGTAGGTGCCACAGAAAACATTATGATGGCAGCTGTGTTAGCTGAAGGAACAACAATCCTTGAAAATGCAGCAGAAGAACCTGAAATTGTCTGTCTTGCTAATTATTTAAATGCAATGGGTGCGAAGGTTCGTGGTGCAGGAACAGGTGTGATTCGAATTGAAGGCGTTGACGAGCTTTTCGGTGCGAACCATACAGTGATTCCTGATCGCATCGAAGCAGGTACTTTTATGGTGGCAGCTGCGATTACCCAAGGGGATGTGTTTGTTGAAGGTGCGGTAGCTGAGCATCTACGTCCGCTTGTGGCAAAGATGGAAGAGATGGGTGTGGAAATTACAGAAGAAGAAAACGGATTACGCGTAGTCGGCCCAGAGAAATTAAAGCCAGTTGATTTAAAAACAATGCCACATCCAGGCTTCCCAACTGATATGCAGGCACAAATGATGGCATTGCTTTTACAAGCAGATGGAACAAGTGTGATCACAGAAACGGTCTTTGAAAACCGTTTTATGCACGTAGAAGAGTTCCGCCGCATGAACGGCAACATTAAAATTGAAGGACGTTCAGCGATTATCTCAGGACCATCCAAGCTTCAAGGAGCGGAAGTTTCTGCAACGGACCTTCGTGCAGGTGCGGCCCTTGTTTTAGCGGGTCTTGTAGCAGAAGGTGTTACGCGCGTTGTTGAATTAAAGCACGTGGACCGAGGCTATGTAAACCTTGCAGGTAAGCTGGCTCAGCTTGGAGCTGATGTGGAGCGTACAGAAATGGTCGCTGAAACCGTTATAGAAACGGTTGCGGCTCCTGTCCCATTAAAGTTAAATACGAACCTAGTCTAGCCCTTTGTTAAAAAGGGCTTTTCTTTTTCATTGGAAAAGGATCTTTCCGTTCAAGCTGATGCAACAAGGAAACTCTTTTGCTTCCACCCCCTTCATTGAAAGGCTGCTCAAAATTATTTGATTGATCCGCTCATGCAGGTTTGGTGAAAAAGGAAACAGTGCTTTAAACATAGGGGAGCGATTTTAAAGACATACCATAAGCTATAACCCTATTCATCTTTATAGCTTGTCCTTTTTCCTCCAAATTATACCCGCTTGCATAATCAATTGTTTTATATTTCCCTCTTGAACCATTTTAGAACAAATGTTCCCTTTTGTAAAGACTTGCAATTTCCAACAAACAGATAGAAGGAACTTTTTATAGGTTAATCCTATTCTCAGGGTAGCATTGCTTCTTTGCGGAAAATAGGTCTAGCATGAACCCAGCCTGCATAGAATGATTGGGTAGACAATTGATTAATGGAGGCATTGGGATGAAACGTTTCATTATTTTTGGAAGCATTCTTTGCACAGTCATTCTTATCTTGCCAGCGATGCTCGTCTTATTTTCGAACGAACAAGAAAACGTCACCTCTCAAATGCAAACGATGGGAGAGCATCAAGCCGTCGAACAGCTTGAACACCCAGGTAGTGATGTTTCAGTTCACGTCTATCGAAGCAGCTCAGAAAAAGTGGAGGAAGTACCACTAGAAGACTATGTCGTTGGCGTTGTTGCCTCCGAAATGCCCGCCAATTTTGAAGTCGAAGCATTAAAAGCACAGGCGCTCACTGCTCGAACGTACATTTTGCAGCAAATGCTGCAGCCAGCAGACATTGAGCTGCCAGAAGGGGCAGTTGTCACGGATACGGTCTCGCACCAGGTTTACCATAATGATGAGGAACTAAGGGAGCTTTGGGGAAAAGAATACGAATGGAAGATCGCGCGCATTAGAGAAGCAGTCTTTTCAACACAGAGTCAAATTCTCACGTATGAGGGAGAGCCGATTACGGCAGCTTTTTTTTCAACGAGTAACGGGTATACGGAAAACTCCGAGGATTACTGGTTAAGTCCAATTCCCTATTTACGGAGCGTCGAAAGCCCTTGGGATCAAAATTCGCCTCGTTTTACAGGAGAAAAAATCATTTCAGTAAGCGAGTTTCAGACAAAGCTTGGTGTGACACTGCCTGCAGATGGAAGTGTAGGGACAATCGTGGCGCGAACCGATGGAGGACGCGTCGCCACCGTTAATGTGAGTGGCAAAGAACTTAGTGGACGGGAGATACGGGATTTGCTTGGCCTTGATTCCTCTGATTTTCAGTGGCGAAGGCAGGGGGAAGAGATTGTCATTGAAACAAAAGGCTGGGGGCACGGAGTTGGAATGAGTCAGTACGGTGCTGATGGGATGGCGCGAGGTGGCAGCGATTACAAAGAAATCGTCAATCATTATTATCGTGGTGTGACGATCGACACCATTGACGTATATGAAGAAAAATTAACCGCCTATATAGAATGAGAAAGGGTGGTGCTGAGGGCACTGCCCATTTTCGATTCATTAGAGAGAACATTCTTTCACAAATCGGGAATGAGATGTCCGTTAAGACGATGAAAAGGTCGATCCTAACTCAACCTATGGGCGACAATACTTTAAAAAAACAACACAGGAAAGTTTTTTTGCATGAAGCATCAGAGCGTTTGCCGGCAACGTCCTATGCTTTCTGATTAAAAATGTCATAAAAAAGCTTTAGAGAGCGGCTGTTTTCGATTATTTTACGAGGAAGGATCCTTCTTTTTCAGGTTTTGAGCCTTTTTGTCGAAAAGTTATTGGAAAAAGATCGACGGACCGATGTATAGATTGTCAGCAATCTGATCAGAATGGTTGCTGAGGTGATAAAAAAATGAATGAAGACAACAAAAAAACGTCTAAAAATGAAGAACGTTCATTTCAAGTACAACGCTTCTTAAGAAAACGCTGGCTCGTTCCTGCCATTTATTTAGTGGCTGCCGCTGGGATCCTTAGTAGTGCCCTATATTTTATGCAAGGTCAAGATGAGATTGTCGCACCAGATGATGGAAGCATCGAAGTGGAAGAGAATCAATTTGGCTCTACAGGGCTAGGAGAGGACGCTGTACCTGTTGCAAGTGGAAGTGAAGTCATTAAGCTTCCTGTGGCGGATGAAAATGAAGTGAACATCGTTGGTTCCTTTTATGATGTCAATGGTACACCAGAAGAACAGCAATCAGCTCTCGTCTATTACAATAATTACTACTACCAAAACAAAGGCATTGATTTAGCAAAAGACGGGGAAGAAAGCTTTGATGTTACGGCATCATTAAGCGGAACAATCGTAAAAGCAGAGAAGGATTCACTACTAGGGTATGTCGTTGAAATTGACCATGATAATGGGATCGTGACCCACTATCATAGCTTAGGAGAGTTAAATGTAGAAGAAGGCGAGACAGTCCGCCAAGGGGATGTCCTCGGAACAGCTGGACGTAGTCTCTATAATGAGGATGCGGGCGTTCACGCTCATTTTGAAATTCGTCAAAATGGTCTAGCCTTAAACCCTGAAGAAGTTCTTCATCAAACGATACAGTCTTTGGCGGAGCTTTCTTTCGATGAAGAACCGAACAATGTGACGGACCAAGATACGGAGAAGGCGGAAGAACCTCAAGAAGGGGAAAAAGAAGCTGCGGATGAGCAGGAAAAGCCTGTAGATGAAGAAAAAGATCAGACAGACAAGCCTGCGAATGAAGATGAATCTGCAGATGATCAAGCTGGAGACGAAGAAGAAATAAACGAAAGCGCGTAAGCACTACGTTATCCAATGATATCCGTAGCATCATAAAAACAGCTCCTTACGAGAGAGCTGTTTTTGTTTTGCCAAAACCTAGGATAAAACAACCGCGCCTATTGTTGTGTTTTTAACGTACTTCCGAAAGAAGTCTCCCTCTTCAACCGTGCGAAGGGTGTAGCCCAACGGTAAGGGGGAGATGAATTTCGGTTGGGCAACAGCCCAAAGGATTTTAGTTTTGTCTTTTTTTTCTCAAAGTGGCATAATCAGTATTATAAAGTATAAGGACTGATATAACAGTGAAATTAGATAGTAATAATCATTCAGTGTTCTTGATGTATTACCATCTTGTGTTGGTAGTGAAGTATAGAAGGAAAGTGATAGATGATACTATTTCAGACTTTGCCAAAGATAAATTTGTATCGTTGAGTGAGAAATATAATATTGCATTAGTTGAATGGAATCACGATGTTGACCATGTTCATATTTTGTTCAAAGCACAACCAAATAGTGAATTATCGAAATTCATCAATGCCTATAAAAGTGCCAGTTCAAGACTTATCAAGAAGGATTTTCCTCATGTGCGTAAAAGGTTATGGAAAGAAATGTTTTGGTCAAGAAGTTTTTGTTTGTTGACGACTGGCGGTTCGCCTATTGAAGTGGTGAAAAAATATATTGAAAATCAAGGGATAAAGTGAGGTGATTTGATATGACTAAACAAAATAAAGCGTACAAGTTCAGGTTGTATCCAACAGATGAACAGAAATTAATGATACACAAAACCTTTGGGTGCGTTCGCTTTGTCTATAACAAAATGTTAGCAGAACGAAAAGAAACGTATGATTTACTGAAAGATGATAAAGATGCACTGAAAAAGGTAAAACATCCGACACCTGCCAAGTACAAAAAAGAGTATGAATGGCTAAAAGAAGTAGACTCTTTAGCGTTAGCAAACGCACAACTAAACTTGGATAAGGCTTATCAAGCATTCTTCAAAAGGAATGCCAAATTCCCAAAATTCAAAAGCAAACGCCACAAACAAAGCTACACAACAAATGTCGTAAACGGGAATATTCAGTTGTTAGATGGTCATATCAAATTACCTAAATTGAAAATGGTAAAAATCAAGCAACATAGAACAATCCCTTCTGAACAAAAAATCAAATCGTGTACCCTGTCTATGACTGCATCAGGAAAATACTATCTTTCTATTTTGACAGAGTATGAGAAGGAGATTGAAACCAAAGCAATCAAAAAAGTAGTTGGGTTAGATTTTGCAATGGATGGGCTGTTTGTTGATAGCGAGGGTGAGAAAGCCAATTACCCTAAGTTTTATCGACAGATGCTCAATAAGTTAGCACAAGAACAACGTAAACTTTCTCGTAAAAAGAAAGGTTCTTCGAATTGGAATAAACAACGTATTCGAGTAGCGAAAATTCAAGAGAAAGTTGCTTATCAACGCAAAAACTTTCTTCACCATAAATCGAAAGAATTAGCAACGAATTATGATGCTGTTGCGATTGAAGATTTAGATATGAAAGGTATGTCACAAGCGCTAAAGTTTGGCAAAAGTGTTGCTGATAACGGATGGGGAATGTTCACTTCTTTCTTACAGTACAAACTAAAAGAACAAGGGAAACAACTTGTCAAAATTGATAAATGGTTTCCTTCGACAAAGACTTGTTCGGATTGTGGTTTAGTTAGAGAAGTAACGTTATCAGAACGTACTTACCAATGCTCTTGTGGTCTAAAACTTGATAGAGATTATAATTCTGCAATCAACATCAAGAAAGAAGGCATACGCTTATTAGCGATTGCCTAACAAAATAAACTCTTGGAACAAGAGGGTTAGCTTGGTCCATTTCGTCAGCTACTAAAAGTGACGACTACCCAAGAAGCCCCCACTTCAAGCAACCCGTAAGGGTGGTAAGTGGTGGGAGCAGTTCACTGTTGAATTCATACTTTCATAAAAATCAACACAACCTTCGAAATATAAATAAAAATCTACTTCTTGACTCGGATTCGAAAATTTGGAATAATGTGAACTATAACACTACAAAAGATGTTAAACTGTCATAGTATAGAAGGGAGGTCATCTTCCAGGCAAATGAAAAGGACGACAAATAAAATGGTTGCGCTTACATAATCTCAAGCAATGCCTGCCGTTTGTCGAAGTGAAAAAATTTCGATTAAAATCGTATTTGTTCTCCGTAAAAATTTTACAGAAGATTTAAAAAATTCCTTAACGATGAACAAGGAGTGGTGTACATATGGAATTTCATTATGTAGAAGAAGCAAAGGATCCGAATAAAAAACCGTTAGATTATGAAGCGGTTGTGAATAGCTCAAAATTTAAAAAGCTACTGCAAGAGAAAAAGAAGTTTATTGTACCGATTACGATCTTCTTCTTGTTGTTTTATTTTTCTTTACCTGTTTTAGCTGTTTATACAACTGTCCTGGATCAACCAGTTATCGGTGATATAACGGGAGCTTGGGTATTAGCTTTCGCTCAATTTATTATGACGTGGGTGCTCTGTATTATCTATGTAAAAAAAGCCGCATATTTTGACAAAGTTGCAGAAGAAATCATCGCAGAGCATACGAAGGAAGGGAAGTAGCCTATGAACATGACCGTCATTGTTTTATTCGTAGCAATTGTCCTGAGCACTTTGGTGATTACGTATTTTGCAGCAAAGAAAACGAGTACCGCAAGTGAATTTTATACAGCTGGCGGAGGGTTGACCGGTTGGCAAAATGGGTTAGCCATTGCGGGGGACTACTTGTCAGCGGCATCTTTTCTCGGAATTGCGGGAGCGATCGCATTATTTGGCTTTGACGGCTTCCTCTACAGCATCGGCTACCTCGTGGCGTATTTGGTTGTTTTGTTTATTGTTGCAGAGCCACTTCGAAACTTGGGGAAATTCACGCTTGCCGATATGATTAATGCCCGCTTTGATGCAAAAAAAGTACGCGGTGTTGCCGCGTTCAGTACGATTACAATCGTTATTTTTTATATGATTGCCCAGCTTGTAGGTGCTGGTGCTCTCATTCAATTATTGTTTGGCATTGATTATTGGGCTGCCGTTATTCTAGTTGGTGTCATGATGACCATTTATGTATTATTTGGTGGAATGACAGCAACAAGCTGGGTTCAAATAATTAAAGCTGTCTTATTGATGGTGGGGACCGCCCTCATTTCCATTCTTGTCTTAGTCCAATTTAATTTCAATCTTTTCCAGCTGTTTGCCGAGGTGAAGACAGCAACACCTCATGGAGCTGACTTTTTAAACCCTGGTCTCCAATCAAGATTGCCGTTGGATTCAATTTCATTAATGATTGCCCTTGTGCTTGGGACTGCCGGTCTGCCACATATCTTAATGCGCTTTTTTACAGTGAAGGACGCAAAAACTGCACGCAGCTCAGTCATTACTGCGACATGGATTGTTGGAATTTTTTACGTATTAACGATTTTCTTAGGATTTGGCGCTGCAATCTTCGTTGGCTATGATCAAATTATTGCAGCAAATCCAGCTGGGAATATGGCTGCGCCAATGCTTGCAGACGCACTCGGTGGAGATCTATTATTTTCCTTTGTTTCGGCCGTTGCTTTTGCGACGATTTTAGCTGTCGTTGCAGGTCTTGTTCTATCAGGTGCTTCCGCTTTTGCCCATGACATTTATGGCCAGATCATTAAAAAAGGACAAGCAACAGAAAGACAGCAAGTACTAGCGGCTCGTTATGCGTCAATCGGTGTGTCTGTTTTTTCAATTATGTTAGCGTTGTTTGCTCAAAGTATGAACGTTGCTTTTCTTGTAGCGCTTGCCTTTTGTGTTGCTGCAAGTGCGAATCTACCAGTTATCGTCTATACAATTTATTGGAAAAAATTCAATACAACAGGAGCCATTTCCAGTGTGTTAACAGGTTTAATTTCTGCAATTGTCCTTGTTGCTGTTAGTCCAAATGTCATTTCTCCTGTTGAAGGTGCAGCTATCTTTGTTGGAGAGCCTCTATTTGGCTTATCTAACCCGGCGATTATTTCTGTGCCGCTCGGCTTTCTAGGGGGATTTTTAGGAACCATCATTTCAGGAAAAATCGATGCGAAGCGCTTTGCAGAGGTAAAGGTAAAAGCGAATACAGGGTACCGTGAACCAGCATAAAGTTTAGGGAAAGGTTGATTTCGAGTTGTCTATCTTCAAAGGGTCTGTCCTCTCAGATGAGATGGCAGGCCCTTTCATAATACGTGAGTGGCGTTTTAAATAGAAATGTAACGAATACGTTGGGAAGCATATAGTCTCATGAGTGGATACTCTTCCCACAAGGATGAAAACGAGTTCGTCAAGTAATGCGGAGCACCGTTTAATGAAGGGGTGTGAGCGGAAGTACATCATTGTTTCATCAACTTGTGCTGAAGCTTCGTCCCCTTTTGTTAAAATAAAAAATTCGCTTGATAAACATCTGAAAATTCTAAACAATTAGATATAACAGGTGTGAAGTTAATATTCTGTAATAGTATAGATAGATCCTTATCTGCATCATATGCGTGGTAGTTTTTTAAAACAAGGAATGATAGCGCTTATAATAAATAGGATCCTTTAGCGCCCACAGTAAATCGTGGAAGGGACGCCGCTAGCAGGTGCGTGCTTTGGCGAAAAAAGGGGTTATTTCCAGGGGAATGGCGGAAATCTCCATTTTGCCGATGAGGCGATCCTCTCGATTCGATTAAACGAAGCAGTATCACGCTATCAGAGGGGAGAAGGATGAGCGGTTTTTTCAATTTGTTGAGGATGGTGGCAGTGAGGGGGATCTTGTTGACCTTAGTAGACTCACAACGAGAACGCTGAAATTTTAATAACAAGAGCGATTGCTTCATAGGATAAAGGAAGCATTGACGATAAAAGCTGATAGAAAGGGCATTTGTGAGGGGATGTGTCTTTTCCAGCTTCGTTCATTCAAAAGATAAACTGGGCGCCAGCGGCTCCACGTCGCCTCCACTCCTGTTGCGAAATAAAGAAACGTTTTCTGTTCAGCGTTCTCAGCGCTTGCCGCCGCTAAACAAGGCGCTTGTACATGTCTTAAAACTGGTGTACAGAGGGGGCGCTGAACTCGTTGTAGAAAAATGAAGCAAATATTTGTCACGATTCAAAAAGCCATCGACCATTGTCCTCAGTTGTCTGTCAATTCGTAAATTGATTGTTCGCAGGTGTAGCTCATGTTAATTCATTTTTTTCCTGTAAGACTGGGCGTTAGAATCATACTCGTCCTTTGAATAATATGGTATATATGCCATCCCTCCTTAATAAACTGTACCATTCACCAACACAGACTTAGGGAGGCGAGTGGTGTGCACGATTACATCAAAGAGCGTACTATCAAGATTGGCAGGTATATTGTCGAGACGAGGAAAACGGTGCGAACAATCGCCAAGGAGTTTGGCGTCTCGAAAAGTACCGTACACAAGGATCTCACAGAACGCTTGCCTGAAATTAATCCAGAGCTAGCAAACGAGGTCAAGGAGATTCTTGAGTACCACAAATCGATTCGCCATTTACGGGGCGGTGAGGCGACAAAGGTCAAATACAAGAAAACGGGTGATGCAAAGGAGTCACAGACGATAAAAACTCGCAGTTAAAATTCATAAAATCAATCCCTGTATGAGAAAAATATGTTAAAATGATTAATTAGGTAAAACGAATCAGTAATTACGCCTAATGTTTTGGAAAATAGGGAGGAACAAAACATGTTTGGTAGGGATATAGGGATTGATTTAGGTACAGCAAATGTCCTGATTTATGTGAAAGGAAATGGTGTTGTTCTTGATGAGCCGGCAGTCGTTGCTGTAGAAACTTCAAGTAATCGAGTGCTTGCTGTGGGAGAAGAAGCTTTTCGCATGGTCGGACGAACACCAGGAAATATTGTTGCCTTGCGTCCTATGAAAGATGGCGTCATTGCCAATTTTGAAATGACAGAATCGATGTTGAAGCACTTTTTAAATAAAATCAATGTAAAAACGATGTTCTCTAAGCCGCGCATCCTGATCTGTTGTCCAACGAACATTACGTCCGTTGAGCAAAAAGCGATCCGTGAAGCGGCAGAGAAGAGTGGCGGCAAAAATGTGTATTTGGAAGAGGAACCGAAAGTAGCTGCAATCGGTGCAGGAATGGATATTTTTCAACCAAGCGGTAACATGGTTGTCGACATAGGCGGTGGAACAACGGATGTTGCTGTTCTTTCCATGGGTGATATCGTCACCGCCTCTTCCATTAAAGTTGCAGGCGACAAATTCGACGTTGAAATTTTAAATTACATTAAGAAAGAGTACAAGCTTCTCATTGGAGAACGGACAGCTGAAAACATTAAAATCGAAGTGGCAACGGTATTTCCGGGTGCTCGTTATGAAGAAATTGAGATTCGCGGACGTGATATGGTCAGTGGACTTCCACGTACGATTACGGTAAACTCAAAAGAGATACAGCAAGCGTTAGCTGAACCTGTTTCCTATATTGTGCAAGCGGCAAAACAAGTTCTGGAACAAACTCCTCCAGAGCTATCTGCTGATATTATTGATCGTGGTGTGATTTTAACCGGCGGTGGTGCTTTGCTTCATGGCATTGATTTACTTCTTGCTGAGGAATTAAAGGTTCCTGTTCTTGTAGCAGATGAACCGATGCACTGTGTGGCGAAAGGAACAGGAAGAATTTTAGAAAATTTAGACCGGATGTCGAGCAAAAAAGTTCGGATTTAAACAGTTGAAAGAACGGATGAAATCTGTGATTGATTTTACCGATACTATGAATAAAGACGATCGAATCATGGATCGAATCTCATCTTCACGTGCTCAATGTCCAAATGGGCGAGGATGATACTCGGCCATGATGCTCATGTGTGCGTAAAAAGGAGGATAACGGAATGCTTCGTGGAATGTACGGTGCCGCTGCAGGGATGATCGCCCAACAGCAGCGTCAAGAAATGCTGACCAATAATTTAGCCAATGCGAATACCCCTGGTTTTAAGGCAGACCAAGCGTCATTGCGCTCATTTCCGAATATGCTAATTGCTGCAATGGATACGGCAAGTATGCCTCGTCATGCGGCGCCTTACATAGGTGAACTCACAACAGGGGTTTATTTACAGGAGCGAATGCCAAACTACCGCCAAGGTGACCTTGCAGAAACAGGGAACCGCACCGATGTTGCCCTGCTCCAAGGTGTCGTTCCGCAAAATCCTGAAAATGGACAGCCTGGGGCTTTGTTTTACACGGTTCAGGCTGCTGGTGACGGGGAAGTACGTTATACACGAAGCAGTAATTTTACCGTTGATGGACAAGGATTTCTTGTTACAAGCAACGGAAACTATCTCCTCGGAGTGGATGGAGAGCCACTGCAGGTGAACAATGAGTCGTTTGTTGTGAACCGTGAGGGTGTTATTACGAGTGACGATGGTGCGGTTGTCGGTCAGCTAAACGTTGTTTTCGCTGAAAATCCAATGCTACTCGTAAAGGAAGGTAACGGTTTGCTTCGCTTTGAGGGCGAGGGTGAACTTCCGACAGCGATTGGGAATGCAGCAGTGACTTATCAGCTGCAACAAGGGTTTGTGGAGCGCTCAAATGTAGATGCAGCGCAAACGATGACGGAAATGATGGCGGCATATCGTTCATTTGAAGCGAATCAACGCGTCCTGCAAGCATATGATCAGAGCTTAGAAAAAGCAGTGAATGAAATTGGACGTCTTGGCTAAGACAGGATTAAGAGGAATTGAGGGATAACAATGAATGGTTCGTTGATTTCTGCATCTGTCACGATGGGGCAGCTGCAACGGAAGCTTGATACCCTTTCAAATAATCTAGCAAATAGCAATACGACGGGCTTCAAGCGTCGTGAAGCAACATTTTCAGATCTATTGTTCCAGCAAGTGAACAACCAAACAGTGCAGCAAGAAGGGGGCCGCCTCACACCGAACGGACTTCGCGTCGGATCAGGGGCGAGGCTCGGGGAAACGGCCGTGCGCCTTGAGCAGGGGGCGATCCGTGAAACTGGACGGATGCTTGATTTTGCGATTGCTCATCCGAACCACTTTTTTGAGGTTGCTACAAATGTGAACGGAGAAATGGTCACCCGTCTCACCCGTGATGGCGCGTTTTATTTAAGTGAAGACCCTGATAACCCGAATGCGCTAACGCTTGTCACAAGCAACGGTGATTATCTATTAGACGGGGAACAACAACGAATCAATATCCCCTTGAATTATAAGGAGATAACCCTTAGCAAAGAAGGAAACTTGACCATCACATTACTTGATGACACGGTGGTTGATGCGGGTCAGCTTCAGTTAATCAGTGTGATCAAGCCACAATTGTTAGAAGCTGTTGGTGGTAATCATTTTCAAATGCCAGATTTAGCTGCCCTTGGCTATGCTGAAGCTGATGTGTTTGAAGTTGTGCCTGGTGATGAAGGAAACTTAATGCAACGATCATTGGAAGCATCAAATGTTGACATGAGTCGTGAAATGACGGAGCTCCTGAACACTCAGCGTCATTATCAATTTAATGCCCGATCCATCTCGATAGCGGATGACATGATGGGACTCGTGAATGGCCTTCGACGTTAATCCCCTTATATCCCGCTAGACCACTGAGGAGAGAACCATGAGTGAACAAGAAAAGCAGCGTGAGACAATTGAAGAAGTAGACGTACAGGAAACAAAGGAAGCAGAGCCTCAAGGGAAAGAGGGAGAAGCAGACGGGGAGACACGTGAAAAAAAACGGCGACCAAAGCGAGAGCGTATCCGTCTAATCCCGATTTGGCTCCGCTTGATCCTTGTGGCCGTTCTTGTCAGCGCTAGCTTACTTTTGGGCGTCATGTTCGGGTATGGGGTCGTTGGAAACGGTGAACCGCTTGATGCCCTAAAAATGGAAACGTGGCAGCATATTCTGAATCTCATGGACGGGGATGTCGTTGATGAAGGCTAAGCCCCATTCTTCCATCCCTAATTCCCTTCTCATTAGAACCCCTATTAACCCACCTTGGCATGCAGTCATCCCACATCCTCTCGATGATTCTTCTCTATACATTCAGTCAAAAAGGACATTCCCCGCCTTTTGTATTTCCATTCATAACTCCGTAGACAAACAAGTATTGACAACAGTATGATAGAAGGTGGTTACACGAAAATTGCTTTTGGAAAGGGTTGAAAATATGCTATCAATTGAAGAAATAAAAAAAATCATCCCACATCGATATCCATTCCTTTTAATTGACCGCATCGAGGAAGTAGAGGACGGGAAGCGTGCTGTTGGTATAAAAAATGTGACGGCCAATGAAGAATATTTTAACGGGCATTTCCCTGATTATCCAGTCATGCCTGGCGTTCTCATTGTTGAAGCGCTTGCCCAAGTTGGCGCAGTGGCGATTTTAAAGGTGGAAGCCAATCAAGGAAAGCTTGCATTTTTCGCAGGGATTGATAATTGTCGCTTTAAAGAGCAAGTAAAGCCAGGTGACCAGCTTCGTCTTGAGGTGGAAATTGTGCGGATCAAGGGACCGATTGGAAAAGGACATGGAATCGCAACCGTTGACGGAAAAGTTGTGGCAGAAACAGATATTATGTTTGCAATTAAATAAAGGGGGGTAGTAAAAAAGTAGGATTGTTCGGAGATAAAGGGGACTAGATTATGGATGGAGCATTTTCGCGGTTTGCGAAGGATGAAGAAAATGTGTGGAAACTGTTTAGTCAAATGAATGACGCATTAATGCTCACAGACGCTAACAATCGCATCATTGCGATCAATCCCGCTTTTGAAAAAATCACAGGCTATTCCTTTGCTGAAGCTGAAGGGAAGAATCCTAGCCTCCTTAAGTCAGGAGAAACAGAAACGTCAGTGTATAAAGCGCTGTGGCAAGAGATAAACGAAAACGGGACATGGTCTGGTGAAATCATCAACAAACGAAAGAATGGCGAGATTTTTTGGGCGTTCATTACCGTGACAAAGGTGGATAAAGAGCAGTCAGAAGATTGCTTTTACATTGGTGTCATGCGGGATGTAACGGAGCAAAAAATGGCTGAAAAGCAAATGTCATTTCTGGCATTTTATGATGGGCTTACCCAGCTTTCGAACCGCTATTATTTCATGGAGCAGCTTCAGGAGAGGCTAAGCCGGTATTCACCAGCGCAAGATAAGGCGGCTTTTTTGTTTTTTGATTTGGACCGATTTAAAAAAATCAATGACTCCTATGGACATAATGCAGGTGACGAGCTGCTGATTGATGTGGCTCGTCGTCTTCATGAAGCAATTGGCGACAGGGGCATTGTGAGTCGATTTGGTGGGGATGAATTCACAGCTATTCTTCCTGATTTGAAATCGAAAGAGGAAGTGTATGCAATCATTGACGAGGTTTTTTCAGCCTTCGAGCAACCTTTTTATGTGGCTGGAACCGAGCATTACATGACAACAAGCATCGGGGTTAGCTTTTATCCAGAGCATGGTATTGACGGGGATACGCTATTAACGAATGCGGATCGAGCAATGTATGAAACAAAGAGAACTAACAGGAATAGCTTTCATGTCTATCATCCTCAGCTCAATCAGGAGCTTGAGCAGGAGTTGCTGCTCGGAACAGAGCTGCGGCAAGCCATCCAGCACGATGAGCTTGAAGTCTACTACCAGCTTCAAGTGAATGTTCAAAATGGAAAAGTGTATGGTGTCGAGGCGTTCGTTCGCTGGAATCATCCAGAGAGAGGCCTACTGTTACCTGAATCCTTTTTATCCGCTGCCAAGGAAACGGGGCTGATAAAGGATATTGATTTGTTGGTGTTAAACCGTGCCTGTCAGCAGGTACGAGCGTGGCATCAAAACGGCCACGATCAGCTTATGGCTTCAGTCAATATTTCAAAAGCGTTTTTTCAGCAACAAAGCTTTGTTCAAAAGGTTGAAGATGTCCTCGTCTCGTCGGGAATCACGCCAGCGTTTCTATGTTTAGAAATGGAGAAGTTCAAGCCGGAAGAACTGGAGGAAAGCGCTGAAAAGCTCCTGGCAGTGAGAAAGCTTGGTGTTCATGTCTCCCTTGAGGACTTTGGTACCGACTACTCTCATCTAAATCGGATGAAAGCGTTTCCGGTAGATGCGCTTAAATTTAACCAATCCCTTGTTCCGCCAGAGGAGCCTGTAGGCAGTGCGGTTGCTAAGCTGATTCTTGGTATGGCAAAAAGCTTAAATGTTTCGGTCATTTGCCAAGGGGTGGAAACAGAAGAGCAGTTGACCCTTATTCGCAATGAAGGCTGTGAGCATACGCAAGGCCATCTTTTTAGTAAGCCCCTTTCTTTTGAAAAATGTGCAGCAATGCTCCATCAAATGAAATCGGTGATTGAAAAACCAGTGAACCTTTTGTAACGGTTCGTCCCTCAGCTGCGCGTACTGAGGGGCTTTTTATTGAAATGGTTGAATAATTATTATGAATGTTGTATATTTATAAGATGTTCATTTACTATCGAGAAAGAGACGCAAATGCACCTAGTATGTTTTTATGTTTAAATCGTGAAAATACGTCCAACGGAGGGAAGTTGAAATGGAAAATCGATTAGCAACGGCTGGTGATGCGCCAATCATTCATGCTTTGATGATACGTGCTTTTGAGGAGTACAGGCATGCTGAACCGCCTTCAAGCGCATTAGATGAAACGATTGAATCGATTTCTAGCGGCTTACAGAAGGATGAACAGGCTTTCATTCATTATCTAAAAGATAAAGCGGTAGGGATGCTGCGCTTTCATGTTCGTGACGATCATATATATTTTTTTCGGCTTTCAGTTGTACCTGAGCATCAAGGAAAAGGGGTGGCAAAAAAGCTTTTAAAAGTACTTGAGAATTATGCAAAAAAGCACCATAAAGCGACAATTACGTGCAAAGTACGTGTCGATGTGCCGAGAAACATCCATCTGTATGAATCAATAGGGTATCATATATGCGAAAAAGAACGTATTCCAAAGCCAAAAGGAAATGTGAACGTCGTGTCGATGAAAAAAACGCTAATGTTAACCTAGACATGCAAACAATATTGATTGCTGTTTTGCTGTACTTGAAGCAGAAAGTTGTTTGGAAAAAGGAGTGGATCTCCAATGAAAGTTGGACACGTGAAAGAGCTTTTCCGTCATCCGGTTAAGTCATTTACAGGAGAGGCTGTACAGAAAGCAAAGGTGATGCCATATGGGCTGTATGGAGATCGAAGCCATGCCTTCAAAGACGAAACACGAGACCATGCATTTTTAACGATTACTCAGGCTCCGCAACTGGTCCTGTACCAAGCAAGATTTGTTGGCGAGGAAGCATTAAATCGGTTTCCTAAGGTAGAGATCATGACACCAGACCAGAGAGTGCTCAAGTGGGGCGATGAAGAGCTGACCCGGGAAATGGAGCAGTTATCAAACCGAGTGCTCTCCCCGATTCAATATGAACCAACAAATGTACCGCTCGGAGCAATCGAGGAAGAACATCTTTTACTCGTGACGGATGCATCGCTTCAAGAAATACAAAAGATTTGGGGAGACAAGATTGATTCGAGACGCTTTCGCCCGAATCTTCTCATTGCCTTAAAGGATAACATTCCTTTTATTGAAGAAACATGGACCGGGAAAAGACTGAAAATTGGCACCGAGGTAGAGCTTGAGATAAAAAGGCCTTGCGAGCGATGTATGATCATTACGGTGAACCCTGATACGGCGTTTCGTCATTCATCGTTATTAAAAGCAGTTGTGGATAAAAGAAACAACCATTTTGGCGTCTATGCTTCGGTTATGAAAACAGGTGACATTAAAATTGGAGATACGATCTCCATTCACTAAATGGTGAGAGGACATGAGAAGGAGAGGAACGGCCATGTACATACCGAAAGCCTTCGAAGAGAGCGACAAACAAGTGCTTGCTGATTTTATAAAAACGAATAGCTTTGGAATTTTATTTTCCCAAGAAATGGACGGACCCTTTGCCACTCACTTGCCATTTTTACTTGAAGAATACAAAAAGGACAACGGTGTTCTTATTAGCCATATGGCAAAAGCCAACCCTCATTGGCAGCAGCTCGATGGGAAAGAGGTGCTCGTTGTTTTCCCAGGACCACATGCATATATATCAGCGTCCTGGTACCACGAAGAAAATACGGTCCCAACATGGAATTATGTTACCGCCCATGTTACCGGAACAGTAAGGGTGATCAAAGCAAAAGACGAGTTGGTGGAACTGATTGAAAAGACGGTTGCTGCCTATGAAGATCCGATGCCAGCACCATGGAAGGCAAATGTTCAGGAGCCATTTATTGATGGTTTAATGAATGGCATTGTCGGCTTTGAAATTATGGTCAAAAAAATTGAAGGAAAATGGAAGCTCAATCAAAATCATTCGATCGAAAGAATGCAAAACGCTGTGAACGGACTTAAGGAAAGCAACCAGATTCATGCTTACGACATTGCAGCCTTAATGGAAGAAAAAATAAACGAGAAGCAGAACAAGAGGCTGGGAGATAACGAACGTGTATGATTGAAAATACGAACAGACGTAGACTGCTGCGGGATCAAAGGCAACCACAGTGCGAAAAGCACGAGGAGGCTCACCAGCCGCCCGCGGAAAGCGAAGGCTATGCAACAACGATCATGACGTTCGGATTTCTCATCAATAAAAACTCTTTTGTCTCAGCCTCAAGTTAATGAGAGCAATGCTTATCGTCCTTCATTCACGATTTTTGGGATTTCACTCATAAAAACTCTTATTCTCACACAGGAATAAGAGTTTTTATATTGGATGCAAAAGGTATAGCATAACTAACTTATTAAAGGAGGTTTTTAAAATGGCAAACAACAACAACAACAATAACAATAACAACAACAACAAGAACAACAACGGGAAAATGAGCTATGAAGAAGCAGGTCGAAAAGGCGGAGAAAAAGTAAAGCGTGAATACGGAAAAGAACATTTTGAAGAAATCGGCCGTAAAGGCGGAAAAGAATCAAATTAAATGAATCTGTACTTAAATAAGCGTCCCAATTATGGGCGCTTATTTTTTTACATGCAAAAAGTATCCCTTCCTAAGTCGCCGCGTTATTTGCTGGAATAAAAAGAAAATACATAGTTTGGTTTTGCTCGAGTGGAATAGCGGTGTAACTCATCGCCTGCTCAGCAATGCCTCTTTTCCTCAATAAGCAGAAAGCCCCCTTTAATAAGGAGGTTTAAAACACGGGTAAAACGAGAAAAGGAATGGAACAACAATGAGATGAAAGAGAGGTAGTTATAATGATCGCAATACTAAGTGTCCTTTTGCTCACCCTTGCATTTACCGGGCTTTCTTTTGGAATAGGGGGACAAATAAGTTTCATCCTGCTAGGGCTTGCTGTGATTCTCTTTTCTGTGCATGTTCTAAATAATGCAGAAACCGGAAATAACCTGTACAAGAAAATAAATAAGTAACTTTATCGTAGGTTTTTAATGCTCCATGAAAAAAGAGCAATATCTTTTGAATAAAGGAGAGGGAGTATGAACGCACAATTAGCAAATCAGTGGTTACTGACAAAAAAAGATATGACAAATCCAAAACGAATCCCAGAATGGCTTCTTCGTGAATACCAAACATTTCATCAGACTGTCACAGACCCTACCTTTCCTTGTTATTTTGGAATGAAAGCTGAAAACAAAGGAGAGCTCCGCTATGCCTATGTTACACAAGACGATTGGTCAAATCTACCGAAAGCGATTGAGAGCTTTTTAAGCCTTTTCCAAGACCCGCCATTTCCAAGACACGGTCTGTTTGTGTTTGTTGAGCCAGAAGACAAAGAAGGTGACATCAGCCATTACCGTTCATACTTTTGGAGGATTCTTCAATATTTGCATGAGCATGACCCGAGTCCTTGGCCAAAAGGAAGTCCAATTGATCCCGATCATTACTTGTGGGACTTTCACTTTTCAGGTGAACCGATCTTTGTTTTTGGAAATGCCCCTGCCTATAAACAAAGGAAGACAAGAAATCTTGGAAATTGCTTGGTGCTCGGATTTCAGCCTCGTAAAATTTTTCAAGGGCTGGAGGGTACTGAAAAGGGGGGGATCATGTCGCGGGAGAAAGTCAGAGAACGGGTTGAAAAGTGGGATCAATTACCGAAGCATCCCGACATCAGTCATTATGGAGATCCAGCACACCATGAATGGAAACAATTTTTTATCGGCGATGACATCGAGCCGATTAAGGGAAAATGCCCTTTTCTACACCGGGATAAGCAAAAATTCGTTCAACCATCCATGAATGGTAAAACTGTACAGAAGGAAAGTAGAAAAAGTAAATTTGTGTAAAAATCTAGCACGAAATCTTTGATTAAAACCGTCAGGGGAAAGGGCACGGAAAGGTGGGGAAAAACACAATATCCTCAGGTGCTTAACCACTTTTCATACATTTTAAACCTTGTTTATTACGTATTTCCTATTTTTAATGTAAAAAATTATGAGAGAGATTGTGAAGCTAGTTAGAGATTGCCAAAAAACCCTGCAATCGGTAGACATTACTGAATATCCTTGCTACGATACACACATACTAACAGCAAATGTCATGTTAGTTAAATTGAATTAGGGGGTAGTAAAACGATGAAAAAGAAACTATTTTTAACGACTGCGTCTGCTGTATTAGCATTAGGAGTTTTAGCCGCATGTGGAGAGCCAGCTGATGATGATACGATCGTAGATGAGCCAGCTCCAACTGAAGAACCAGCACCAGCTGAAGAGCCAGCATTAGATGAGCCAGCAGTAGATGATCCGGCAGTAGATGATCCGGCGGTGGATGATCCGGCAGTTGATGATGACGCTGATATGGACATGGATATGGATAACGATGCTGATATGGATATGGACATGGATGACGAAGACGAAGAAGGAACTCGATAAACACAGCAAAACCAAAAAATCATTTGAATGTTTGCATACGAGGAGAACGTGGATCATTAAGGGAAGCGCTCTCCTTTTTTCTGTGAAAAGTGGCCGCAATTGAAGACTCCCTTCTTCTTGCAGAATAAGCTAAATTTGACCAAAAAGCTTTTTCTTTTATATTAAAAGGCACTGAAAGGTTTCTGTGTCTTTTTTCCTGTTTTTGAGAAATTTCGAGGGAAGTTAAGAAAAAGCCCTCCATTTTGGAGCGTTTTCAAGTAAAATAGACGTAAAACGTCGACAAACAGATGAAAAGAATGTTAACGAATTGAACCGATGTGACGATTTATGTAGGAAAGGGAGGTTTTTTCAGGGTGAAACGACATTCGGCAATGAAACGAGTGGTTCTCTCCTCAACTTTTGCGGCAGGTCTTTATTTGGCTGTGCCAATGAATGGACAAGCAGCACTAGGTGATCAGCCGCTTGCGAAAGGGATGGACAATCCCGATGTAAAGGACCTCCAAGAAGCGTTACGAGCGAAAGGTTATTTCCAACACCACACGTCAACAGGCTACTATGGCTCGATCACGGCAGAGGCCGTAAAAGCATTCCAAAAAGCAAAAGGGCTTCCGCAGACAGGACAAGCGACCCTTGGGACCATACAAGCCCTATTGAATGAAGAAGAGGCCAGAGGGCAAGTAAGGGCAAACAGTGCGCAAGAGGCAAGACCGGCGATCCTCCGTCAAGGGGCGGAAGGGGCAGCAGTGAGAGAGCTACAGCAACAGCTCAAGCAGGCAGGCTACTTTACACAGGGTGTAACGGGCTACTATGGGCGCATCACGACGGAGGCTGTTCGAAGCTTTCAACGAAGTAACGGATTAACCGTGGATGGCGTTGCGGGACCTCAAACGTTTGGTGCCTTGCAAAATGCAACAGCGGTGAAAATGGAGTCCATTAGCCAGCCGACACAAAAGGTGTCTGCGGGCTCCCCAGCCTTCCAAACGTTACGGATTGGTGCAAGGGGGGATTCGGTTCGTCAGCTGCAAACCCAGCTTAACCAGCTTGGCTTTTTACAATTGGGCATTGATGGACAGTTTGGCCCAATCACGGAGCGGGCGGTTCGTGAATTCCAACGTTCACACAAGATTACAGTGGATGGGATCGTCGGTCCCCAGACCTTACGTGCGATTGAGCAAGCAGCAGCTTCAAAGCCAGGCGTCACTTCGCCGGCTCCCCAGCCGCCACTGGCACACGGAACGCCGACCTTGCGAAATGGTTCACAAGGGGAGGCTGTGACTCGCTTGCAATCGGAGCTGAAGCGGTATGGCTTCTTTCGGTCGGAGCCAACAGGATATTACGGTTCGGTCACCACAGATGCTGTACGTGCATTTCAAAGGCAGCATGGCCTCACAGCGGACGGGATTGCCGGCGCACAGACGTGGAACAAGCTAAATGAGCTGAACGGAGGCAAGGGAAGTGGCGGAGGCAATCAAGCACCGAAAGAGCCGACGAACCCAAGCGGCGGTGAATTTAACGTCATGAATCTTATCGCCGACGCCTCTGAGCAAATCGGTGTTCCGTACGTGTGGGGAGGCACCACACCAAGCGGTTTTGACTGTAGTGGCTTTTTAAATTATGTGTTCCACAACAATGGAGTGCAGATTCCTCGAACGGTTGCAGCCATTTGGGATGCAGGAAGAACGGTATCGGAGCCGAGAGTTGGCGACCTCGTATTTTTTGAAACGTACACAAAGGGCCCATCACACGCGGGCATTTATATCGGAAATCAGCAATTCATACATAGTGGGTCCTCGTCCGGTGTGACCATCAGCAACATGACCTCAAGCTACTGGAACGAACGCTATCTTGGCGTAAAGCGATATTTTTAAATCCTAAGACACTTTCGTACTAAAAGCGAGGGTGTCTTTTTCGTCAGCCTGCCAACCTAAGCTAGTTGATGATCCGTTCATTTTTTAAAGAGAACGGGGAATCGTCGCATACGCTAATCACTCACTAGAAAAAACGATTCCTCAGACGTATATTGACAACATGAAAAAGAGAATAAATAATAAAACTTTTTCGCTTTCATGACGAGAGCCCAGAAGGGGGGTGAGCGGAAGGGCTTCATTGTTTCATCAGCTTGTACTGAAGCTCCGTCCCCTTTTCCACAAAAATGAGGGGCTGTCCTTAAGTCGAAATTACTGACTTATAGGCAGCCCCTTATCATTTTTATTCGTTCGTTTCCTCTTCCCCTTGAACCTCTGAAAGACTAACGTTCTTCAGCTCTTTGACGATGTCATCCGTTACATGCACTTGAAGCGTTTCTTTGTCATGCATAAATTTAAAGACACCGTTGTTAAAGTCCGTTCCTAGCTCTTTAAAGAAAATCCCTTCGTGGGCAATGTCTTTTGTATGGTTGAAGCTTAAGCGATAGTGGTCGCCTTCTTTGATCAAATAGGCGCGAACCCCTTTTTCAAAATGCCCCTCATGGTCTTTAAGACCTCGTGCAACAGAGATGACATGAAGATCGATAAATGGTATTTCACGGAGCAATACGTTAATAATGGAGCCTTTTGCAATTTCTTCCCAGCGGCTTTGCGCAGTTTGCCCAATAATAATTTGCGTGATGTGCTTTTCTCTGGCTACCTCTGCAATGACCTTGGCAACAGGGCGCTTTTCATTATCACGAAGAATAAACTCCTCCGCATCATGCTCTTCAGCTAATTGCTTCCATTTTGAAATATATTCAGACTTCTCCGCATCTAACTCATCAAATGGTTTTGGGTCAATGGTTAATATATAGAGAGGACAGTCTAGCATGCTGGCAATTTTACAGCCACGGCGAATTAAGCGCTCTCCATTTGGTCCATAGTAAACACAGACTAAAATGCTCTCATCCATCCGCCCTTTAATTTTTTTCATTTCACGTTCACCTCATACACCTGGGAATAAAATGAAAGAGGCCTTAAAGCCTCAGACTATAAATGACTATAGCTGATCCTTCCTGATGTTGTCAATTCGAAATGGAAGGTTTTAAATAGAAATTATAATATAACAACTAAAAAAAAGCAATTATGCCCTCTATTCCTGCAGCCGATAAAGCTGTCGGTACATAAAAGGGTTCCCATAACGTAGGACACTTAGAAATGGTAGATTTTGTCGAAATCAAAAGGGCCAAATTGAAATTTACCCAAGGTGACGCTCGAACAATAAAACCTACTTGTCCATAAATGGAAGGGGTGTTATTTATATAATGATAATAATTAGGCTAAAAGTGACAATTATTTAACAAACCGTGCAATACAAAGCCGATGATGTGCATGCGTTTGCGTTTTAGTATATACTTTACTTGTACACGTTTTAAAAAGAGACTGGGACATACTAAGGTGTATGATTGAAAAAGCGAACAATGCACAACCTTAGCGAAGTATATTTCCGAAGCGAAGGCGATGCAGCAACGATCATGACGTTCGGATTTCTCATCAATAGAAACGCTTTTGTCCCAGCCCCTTAAAAAGCATGTTTAGGTGCATGTCAAAATCTTCTTCGTTTGATACAGGTTGTTGAGAAGGTAAATGGCTTGCTGTTGTCAAAGATAGGGAAGGGTCCCTATGCATTCTGTAAACCATCTCGGTTTCACGCGATACAGAACCGTATTTAAGCTAGTTGACGTTTTATTCTGTTATCCTTTTCATAGGATAAGTTAAAGATGTTGAATGTTAGCGTCTCACTTCACTGATTTCCCCCTTTACAAAAGGAATGATCCTTTTTGTGTTGAAGGCATTTGCTTTCGCTCTTTCTGTACGATAAGTAGGCGGTAAGCATAAAAAAGTGCTCGCTTCTCCCTAAATGAATGTTTTCAGTTGTGTAAGCCATTGATGGTAAGTAGTTTGCGCTTTGTTTAAGTCGCTATCAATATTCATTTAATAAAGCATACTGAGGTCAACCTTATGATGTAAAAAAGCTGGGGTTATTGGATAAAAAGCTGGTTTTCTTTTCTAGCTTTCGACCTGTTACATTAGGCTTGTAGAGTTCTTGAGTTGTAAGGAAAGGCGGCAAGCTGTGACGAGGTGAGAGCGGAGCATGTGAAGCTCACTCTTGGCCTGAAGCTTAACGCAGAGGATATTAGAGACATTTATCGTCTGAATCAATCGGCAGTTAATCTGATTGGCCTAGACGATAGGTGTGCAGGATTTTTCAGCTTGCGTCTCTAAGTATTCAAATACCTTGCTCTCAAGGATGACGCCGAGAAGAAGATTGACTGCAACGTGCGAACAAGTGCACATAAGGAATCTTGCATAAGGAGGTAACATTGTTGTCCTGGTTACATTTGATCATTTTACTCCCATTTATATTTGCTATTTTTGTCCCGTTTTTCTATAAGTACCTTCCGCGTATTCATACGGGCTGGTTTGTTTTTGTGGTGCCAGTGGCTTTATTTGCTTATTTGCTGAGCTACATTCCCCTCATTGCAAGGGGACAAACTTCCTACGAGACCGTAAATTGGATCCCGTCTCTGGGGATTAACTTTACAGCCTATGTCGATGGATTAAGCCTCATCTTCGGTCTTCTCATTTCAGGGGTCGGGGCACTTGTTGTTCTCTACTCTGTCTATTACATGGCGAAGGAACGTGAGGCGCTTCACAATTTTTATGTGTACTTGCTCATGTTTATGGGCGCCATGATGGGTCTTGTGTTCTCCGATAATATCATTGTTTTGTACTTGTTTTGGGAATTAACAAGTGTGTCGTCCTTCCTCTTGATTGCTTATTGGTACCAACGTAAGCAATCCCGTTACGGTGCGCAAAAATCAATGTTGATTACGATTTTTGGCGGGCTTTCAATGCTTGCGGGCTTTATTATGCTTTCCATTATTACTGATACGTACAGCATTCGTGAAATGCTCGGTCAAGTCGATCAAATCGCTGCCCATGGACTGTTTGTACCAGCGATGATCCTTATCTTGCTCGGTGCATTTACAAAGTCTGCTCAATTTCCATTCCATATTTGGCTGCCTGATGCAATGGAGGCGCCGACCCCTGTCAGTGCGTACTTGCACTCTGCAACGATGGTTAAAGCAGGGATTTACTTAGTGGCCCGCTTTACCGCAATTTTTGGCGGGAGCGTGGAATGGTTTTGGATCGTATCAACCATTGGGATTGTCACCCTCATTTGGGGCTCCGTTTTTGCAGTAAAGCAAACCGATTTAAAAGCACTCCTTGCCTATTCGACGATCAGCCAATTAGGAATGATCATGTCGCTCTTAGGACTTGGCTCTGCAGCCCTCTATTTTGGCTACGGAAACGAATCGGCGATGTATACAACAGCCATTTTAGCAGCCGTCTTCCATCTTATAAATCACTCAACCTTTAAAGGGAGCCTCTTCATGGTTGTTGGGATTGTCGACCACGAAACAGGGACCCGTGACATTCGCCGGCTCGGTGGCTTAATGACGATTATGCCGATCTCGTTCACGATCGCCTTAATTGGAAGCTTTTCAATGGCAGGGCTGCCACCATTTAACGGGTTTCTCAGTAAAGAGATGTTTTTCACAGGTGTGCTAAACGCCTCAGAGTTGAATATTTTCCAAATGGAAACATGGGGGATTTTGTTTCCAATCATTGCGTGGGTTGCTAGTGTCTTCACCTTTATTTACTCGATGATTCTCGTCTTTAAAACTTTTACAGGAACCTATCAGCCGAAGAAGCTTGAAAAAGAGGCCCACGAAGCACCGATCGGTATGTTAATTCCACCCATTGTGCTCGCTTCACTTGTTGTCTTGTTTTTCTTTTTTCCGAACATCCTTTCAAAAAACTTACTTGAACCAGCGATGGCAGCCATTTTGCCAAGCTTTATAGAAGCGGGTGGGGGATTTGACGTAAAAATTTATGCGTGGCATGGATGGAACACGGAATTATTTATGACCATTGGTGTGGTAGCCTTTGGAAGCTTACTGTTTGTTTCGTTAAAGAAATGGTCCTGGCTCTACGGTGTGATGCCTGAACAGCTAACATTAAATCATGCCTATGATCTTGGGTTGGAGAAAGTAGAGAAGGCATCGCACGGGATTACAGCTTTCCATATGACTGGTTTTATTCGTGACTATTTGCTCTACATCTTTGGTTTTATCGTTGTCGTCCTTGGTGGAGCGGTCGTGATGCTTCAAGGCTTTAGCTATGATCCGTCTGGAAACGCACCTGTTAGCGTCTATGAAGTCGTACTCGTTGCCGTCATGGTCGTGGCAGCCATAGGTGTTTTGATTGCAAAATCCCGTTTAACCGCCATCGTAGCTGTTGGTGTGCTCGGGTATATGGTTGCTCTGATGTTTGTTAACTTTCGAGCGCCGGATTTGGCATTAACCCAACTGGTCGTGGAAACGGTAACTGTTGCCCTATTCCTTCTTTGCTTCTATCACTTGCCGAAGTTCAAAAAAGAGGAGAGTGGGGTTCGATTCCGAGCGGCCAACCTTGTAATCTCTCTTGGTGTTGGGACGGTTGTTACACTCATTGCTCTTTCTGCACAAGGGGCTCGAGTGTTTGAGCCGATTTCAACGTATTTTGAGGATTCCTATGAACTCGCAGGAGCGCGTAATATGGTCAATGCGATTCTCGTTGATTTCCGGGGGTTCGATACGTTGCTTGAAGTGCTTGTACTCAGCATTGCGGGCTTAGGTGTGTATACGTTAATTAAGCTTCGATTAGCTGGGAGGGATAATGAGTGAAAATCAATGATGTCATCTTACAAACTGTCACAAAGGTTGCAGCTTTTGTTATCCTGACCTTTTCTGTTTATTTGTTTTTGGCTGGACACCATAATCCAGGTGGAGGGTTTATCGGCGGACTCGTAACTGCCTCTGCCATTGTTCTCCTCTACCTTGCCTTTGATGTTGAAACAGTCAATAAGATTTTTCCGATTGACTTTAAAATGGTCGCTTTAGTGGGCGTCTTGATTGCAGTGTTGACTGGCGTTGGCTCCTTTCTTTTTGACGCAGCCTTTCTCAGTCATACGTTCGACTATTTTGACCTGCCTCTCTTTGGGGAAACGGAGCTTGCCACATCGGTTCTATTTGATGTTGGAGTGGCGATGGCGGTCATTGGAACGGCGGTTACAATAATTCTATCTATAAGTGAGGATGATTAGATATGGAAACGTTAATGTCGTTACTTATCGGCGTCCTCTTTACAGTGGGGACATACCTTGTTTTAACAAAAAGCCTGTTGCGAATCATTTTAGGAACTGCGGTGATTGGCCACGGTGTTCATCTGTTGCTCATTACAATGGGCGGACTGAAAACAGGAGGACCACCTTTATTGGAGCTAAATACGGCTTCATTCACGGATGCCTTGCCACAGGCGCTTATCTTAACGGCAATTGTCATTAACTTTGCGGTCACCGCCCTTTTCTTAGTCTTGGCTTATCGTGCTTACCAAGAATTAGGGACCGACGATATGGATCAATTAAGGGGTACGGAAGATGAATAACCTAGTCATATTACCATTGCTCATACCATTCATTGCAGGCATCCTGATGGCGATTTTCAGATACAAAATCACGTTCCAAAAATGGCTGAGTGTCATCTCAATCGTGTTGGCAGGTCTGGCTTCGGCAACTCTCGTTCATCAGATCTCCATAAATGGAATCCAAACACTGCAGCTAGGTGGCTGGCAGGCGCCATTCGGTATTAGCTTCGTCGCTGATATGTTTGCCGCACTGCTTATCCTAACAACAAGCATTGTCAGCATTGCCTGCCTTTTGTTCGCATTTCGTTCAATTGGCGAAGAACGGGAAAAGTTTTATTTTTACCCTTTCCTTCAATTTCTCATCATGGGTGTAAACGGATCGTTTTTAACAGGAGATATTTTTAACCTGTTCGTTAACTTTGAAGTGATGCTGATTGCATCCTACGTTTTAATTACGCTTGGGGGAACAAGGGTACAGCTTCGTGAGTCGATTAAGTACGTGCTTATTAACGTGTTGTCGTCGTTTCTGTTTCTTGTTGCGATTGCCTATTTGTACGCGATCATGGGTACGTTAAATATGGCCCATCTCTCTCAACGGGTAGCTGAGGCTGGACAAGACGGATTGCTGACAACCGTGGCAATATTATTCTTAATTGTCTTTGGACTAAAAGCGGGCCTCTTACTCTATTATTGGCTACCAGGCTCCTATAGTGCTCCGCCAACTGCCGTAGCAGCGATTTTTGCGGCGCTTTTAACCAAAGTGGGGATCTATGCGATTTTTCGTATGTTCACCCTCGTGTTTTACCATGAACCGGGAGTTACCCACATGCTGATTGCAATCATGGCAGGCTTGACGATGTTGTTAGGCGGCATCGGGGCAATGGCCTATTGGGACATACGAAAAATTTTAGCGTATAACGTCATTGTAGCTGTTGGCTTAATTCTTTCAGGGCTCGCTGCCTTTACGTCGGCTGCAGTTATTGGTTCGATTTATTATCTGATTCATGACATGATTGTCAAAGCACTCATTTTCCTTCTAGGAGGAACAATGATTGTGCTTGTGGGCACGAGCAAGCTGAAAGAAATAAGTGGGCTCATCCGCAATCATCCATTGTTAGGCTGGATGTTCTTCATTGCTGCGTTATCACTAGCAGGAATTCCACCGTTAAGTGGTTTTATTGGCAAAGTGTTTATTACACAAGGAACCTTTGAAGCAGGGCTCTACTGGCTTGGAGGTATTGGTTTACTCACAAGCTTAATGGTGCTTTATTCATTAATGAAAATATTCATGAATGGCTTTTGGGGTGAAACGAATCTCAGTCTAGACATGGAGAAGGGAACAACGTCAGGGCTCCTGCTCCCAATTGGTCTGTTAACCGTCATGACGATTGCCCTCGGTTTGGGTGTAGAAGGCATCAACCTTTATGTGGAGCAAGCTGCGGAGGGCTTAATGAACCCGAATCTATATATTGAAGCGGTCCTTAACGGTGATTCTTAATATCGATCATCGTTGTATCGTACTTTTTCCCGAGATTTTAATGACAGAGAGGTGATCCAATTGCCCGTTCAAGTTTTAATTAATCTCGCCATCGCATTTTTGTGGATGAATCTTCAGGATGAATTTAGCATCCTTACCTTTACATCTGGGTTCCTAGTGGGAATTGCGATTATTTATAGCTTACGTCGTTTTTTTCCAACCCCTTTTTATATGAAG
>NZ_ANNK01000015.1 GCF_000334155.1 Halalkalibacterium ligniniphilum
CTTTGAAGTGATGCTGATTGCATCCTACGTTTTAATTACGCTTGGGGGAACAAGGGTACAGCTTCGTGAGTCGATTAAGTACGTGCTTATTAACGTGTTGTCGTCGTTTCTGTTTCTTGTTGCGATTGCCTATTTGTACGCGATCATGGGTACGTTAAATATGGCCCATCTCTCTCAACGGGTAGCTGAGGCTGGACAAGACGGATTGCTGACAACCGTGGCAATATTATTCTTAATTGTCTTTGGACTAAAAGCGGGCCTCTTACTCTATTATTGGCTACCAGGCTCCTATAGTGCTCCGCCAACTGCCGTAGCAGCGATTTTTGCGGCGCTTTTAACCAAAGTGGGGATCTATGCGATTTTTCGTATGTTCACCCTCGTGTTTTACCATGAACCGGGAGTTACCCACATGCTGATTGCAATCATGGCAGGCTTGACGATGTTGTTAGGCGGCATCGGGGCAATGGCCTATTGGGACATACGAAAAATTTTAGCGTATAACGTCATTGTAGCTGTTGGCTTAATTCTTTCAGGGCTCGCTGCCTTTACGTCGGCTGCAGTTATTGGTTCGATTTATTATCTGATTCATGACATGATTGTCAAAGCACTCATTTTCCTTCTAGGAGGAACAATGATTGTGCTTGTGGGCACGAGCAAGCTGAAAGAAATAAGTGGGCTCATCCGCAATCATCCATTGTTAGGCTGGATGTTCTTCATTGCTGCGTTATCACTAGCAGGAATTCCACCGTTAAGTGGTTTTATTGGCAAAGTGTTTATTACACAAGGAACCTTTGAAGCAGGGCTCTACTGGCTTGGAGGTATTGGTTTACTCACAAGCTTAATGGTGCTTTATTCATTAATGAAAATATTCATGAATGGCTTTTGGGGTGAAACGAATCTCAGTCTAGACATGGAGAAGGGAACAACGTCAGGGCTCCTGCTCCCAATTGGTCTGTTAACCGTCATGACGATTGCCCTCGGTTTGGGTGTAGAAGGCATCAACCTTTATGTGGAGCAAGCTGCGGAGGGCTTAATGAACCCGAATCTATATATTGAAGCGGTCCTTAACGGTGATTCTTAATATCGATCATCGTTGTATCGTACTTTTTCCCGAGATTTTAATGACAGAGAGGTGATCCAATTGCCCGTTCAAGTTTTAATTAATCTCGCCATCGCATTTTTGTGGATGAATCTTCAGGATGAATTTAGCATCCTTACCTTTACATCTGGGTTCCTAGTGGGAATTGCGATTATTTATAGCTTACGTCGTTTTTTTCCAACCCCTTTTTATATGAAGACGGTCATCGCGGTGGTGAAGCTGTTTATCCTTTTTATCAAAGAATTAATTTCTTCGAGTGTCCTTGTTATCAAACAGGTGCTGCAACCGAAGCTGAGCATTACTCCTGGGGTGTTTTCCCTTGAGACAGAACTAAAAGGTGATTGGGAAATAACGCTGTTATCCTTATTGCTAACGCTCACACCAGGCTCCGTCGTTTTAGAAGTTTCTCCTGAAGGAAATGTTCTTTACATCCACGCCATGGATATTCCTGAATCAAGAGATGTGGTTATTAAAGCGAAGGAAATGTTTGAGAAAGCAATTATGGAGGTGACACGGTAATGTTTCAAACCATAATGTTCATTTCTCTCGTGCTTTTGTCTCTGTCGATTGTGGTTGGGCTTTACCGCGCCATTAAAGGGCCTTCTACACCAGATCGCGTCATGGCCTTGGATACGATTGGAATCAACATGATTGCAGGTGTCGCTATCCTATCGATTGTGATGAACACGTATGCCTTTTTAGAGGTGATTTTGTTAATTGGTATTCTCGCCTTTATTGGGACGATTGCCTTTTCAAAATTTATTGAAAGGGGTGTTGTCATTGAACGCAAGCGTGATGAGTGAAGTTATTGCCTCGATTTTAATTCTAATTGGAACGGCCTTAAGCCTATTAAGCGCGTTTGGGCTGATTCGATTACCTGATTTGTATACGCGCTCCCATGCGGCGACAAAGAGTGCCACATTAGGCGTGCTTTGTGTCTTGCTCGGAACGTTTTTCTACTTTTGGCTTGCTGAAGGATTTTTAAGCATTCGTTTGCTCCTTGGAATCTTTTTCGTTTTCTTGACAGCCCCGGTAGCTGGTCATTTAATTTGTCGAGCAGCCTATCGCTCTAAGGTTGAACTTACAAAAGAAACCGTCCAAGACGATTTAAAAGAAGTATTGGAAAAAGGTGAAAAAGGCCGAGCGTAATGGGGGTCAGGGCAAAAAGGGTCGTTGCCGTTTTGCACCGGGACAAAAGGGTCAGAGCAGTTTTGCTCTGACCCTTTTGTGTTCGTCCCTTCCACCTTTGCGTCCTGCTTCCTCATCACTCATCTTCCCATTATTATTGTTGTTGTTTTTGTTGTTTTGGTTTCTCGCCATTTGAAAGACATCTTTCGTAAGATTTACTTATTGTTTACCTTAAATCGCTTTTGGACAAACAGGTTTTACGATGTAAGAATGCATGATTATCTAAAAAGAAAATCGCAGAATGTTGTGAAAATAAGAAGTTTGAGCCTAGTTAAAAACGTTTAATAGTAAAAGGTTAAAGAGATAGGGAGCAACGCTCATTCCCTTTCTTACTTTCTTACTTCCTTAAAAAAAATTCACTTATTTTACAACTAAAGGTTTCAACTGTGGAAATGTAGGTTATTCAATCTAAAGAGGAGACTAAAAGGAGGAATTGAAATTGGCAATGAATGAGAATTCTGAAGAAAGAGTAGACAAGACATTAGACAGCATGAGTGAGGAGAAAAAAGAAAGCATTCTTGCTGATTTTGACCATTTCAAAGGCTACCTTCAGGACAAAATGGCGATGGGCAAAAAAATGGGTTTACAAGAAGAGCAGCTTGCCCAAACAGCTGAGAAAGTAGGAGATTATTTAGCAAAGCATGAAGAACCGAAGAACAGGGAGGAACAGCTGCTTCAAGAGCTTTGGAAAGTTGGGAATCAGGAAGAACGCCACAAGCTTGCCCACATGCTAGTCAAATTAGTCGATAGCGAGTAAAAAGGATAAGGAGACCTTGCTCCAGCTACTATACTTCAAATTTCAAGTATAGTAGCTGGTTTGTGATCAGTGCGTTTTAAGCTCTCTCGATCCAAAAGATATCGTCAACACGTAAACATCAACAGACCAGCCACTAAACGAAGCAGCACAAAACAATTAGGTTCTGTAAGCGTCGGTCGACTAAAAGGTATAGCCTAATCATCCGATTCGATTATCTTAAAATAAAGGGGCTAGCAAGTCAATGAATGAGGAGTTACATATAATTGGGAAGACAATCATCGAAAAAAAATATGAAATTGTAAAGGAAGTTATTAAACAGCAAGAGGAGG
>NZ_ANNK01000016.1 GCF_000334155.1 Halalkalibacterium ligniniphilum
TCCAAGACGATTTAAAAGAAGTATTGGAAAAAGGTGAAAAAGGCCGAGCGTAATGGGGGTCAGGGCAAAAAGGGTCGTTGCCGTTTTGCACCGGGACAAAAGGGTCAGAGCAGTTTTGCTCTGACCCTTTTGTGTTCGTCCCTTCCACCTTTGCGTCCTGCTTCCTCATCACTCATCTTCCCATTATTATTGTTGTTGTTTTTGTTGTTTTGGTTTCTCGCCATTTGAAAGACATCTTTCGTAAGATTTACTTATTGTTTACCTTAAATCGCTTTTGGACAAACAGGTTTTACGATGTAAGAATGCATGATTATCTAAAAAGAAAATCGCAGAATGTTGTGAAAATAAGAAGTTTGAGCCTAGTTAAAAACGTTTAATAGTAAAAGGTTAAAGAGATAGGGAGCAACGCTCATTCCCTTTCTTACTTTCTTACTTCCTTAAAAAAAATTCACTTATTTTACAACTAAAGGTTTCAACTGTGGAAATGTAGGTTATTCAATCTAAAGAGGAGACTAAAAGGAGGAATTGAAATTGGCAATGAATGAGAATTCTGAAGAAAGAGTAGACAAGACATTAGACAGCATGAGTGAGGAGAAAAAAGAAAGCATTCTTGCTGATTTTGACCATTTCAAAGGCTACCTTCAGGACAAAATGGCGATGGGCAAAAAAATGGGTTTACAAGAAGAGCAGCTTGCCCAAACAGCTGAGAAAGTAGGAGATTATTTAGCAAAGCATGAAGAACCGAAGAACAGGGAGGAACAGCTGCTTCAAGAGCTTTGGAAAGTTGGGAATCAGGAAGAACGCCACAAGCTTGCCCACATGCTAGTCAAATTAGTCGATAGCGAGTAAAAAGGATAAGGAGACCTTGCTCCAGCTACTATACTTCAAATTTCAAGTATAGTAGCTGGTTTGTGATCAGTGCGTTTTAAGCTCTCTCGATCCAAAAGATATCGTCAACACGTAAACATCAACAGACCAGCCACTAAACGAAGCAGCACAAAACAATTAGGTTCTGTAAGCGTCGGTCGACTAAAAGGTATAGCCTAATCATCCGATTCGATTATCTTAAAATAAAGGGGCTAGCAAGTCAATGAATGAGGAGTTACATATAATTGGGAAGACAATCATCGAAAAAAAATATGAAATTGTAAAGGAAGTTATTAAACAGCAAGAGGAGGGCTACAAGCAAAAAGTAAAACAAACAAAAATACCTGAAGAGCAAATCATGGAATATCGAGCCGAATTGATTCAATATATAGGGGAAGCATTAATCCACGATCTAGAGGTTGTGTATGAAAAAGCTAAAAGCTGGGCGGGGCAAATTGGTCAAATGGGACTTGAAAATGAAATGTCGATTGAAGATGCATTTAAGGTGCTTGCCATTTACCGCAAGACGATCTGGGATACGATTGGAGAAGAGATTGAAAAAAACCAATATCAGGCAATGACCGTTTTTAATATAGGGAAACGAATTAATCCATTGCTTGATAAATTAAACAATATTTTTAGCACGTTGTACGTGAAGGAAACAAGAAAAAAGTTTGACACGGCTCAAATGGCTTTACTTGAGCTGTCTGTCCCAGTTGTTCCACTTGCAGAGGGCATAGCTGTGCTACCAGTTGTCGGTGAAATTGATACGTACCGCGCCAAGCTAATGATGCAAATTACTTTGCAACAAAGCATGCAGCTGCAAATCAGCTGTCTAATTATTGATGTCTCAGGTGTTTCGATGATCGATACGATGGTCGCACAGAAAATTTTTGAAATTGTTAAAGCATTAAAGCTGGTTGGTGTCGAGACGAAGCTAACGGGTATCCGACCAGAAATTGCCCAAACCATCGTCGCATTAGGTGTCAATTTTGATGGCATCAAAACACGTGCGAGTATGCAGCAAGCACTGACAGAAATCGGCTTCACTATGAATTGAGTGCGTTACGGTGATCTCACTTTGATAAAGCAGCAAAGCTTTTGCATCAGTGATAAAAAAAGCAAGCGCCTGGGTCCCACTCCCTAAGCGCTTGCTTTTTTACTATGGACTTATTTTGTACGTAAGGATTCATCCAGTATACGTGACATAATCACGGTGAACTGGGCCCGTGTCATGTGGCTGCTTGGCTTATAGGTGCCATCAGCGTACCCTGTCACAATACCGAGGTCAGCCAAATAAAGGATTTCCCGGTAGCCAGTTGTATGTGGCGAGACATCAGTAAACACGGATGGAGCGTGACCGCGCAGTTCAAAGGCATTTCCGATAATGGCAGCCATCTGGGCCCGAGTAATTGGCGCATTTGGACGAAAGCGCCCATCTGGAAAGCCGCTAATAACGCCAAGCTCCACTGCTTGGGCAATATAGCCAGAGGCGAAGTGGTTTTCGTCTACATCTGAAAAGCTTGTAGAGGAAGCTTGCTCTCCCCAGCCAAGGGAGCGCCCGATCATGGCAACTGCCTGACCTCTTGTCACATTAGCGCCCGGCTTAAACGTACCGTCCTCATAGCCACCAATGATCCGTTCTGCTGCTAAAAAGGAAACATACTGCTTCGCCCAAAAATCATCCCCGATATCCGTGAAGGATACCTCTGGTCGCTCTGGCTTTGGCTCCTCTTCCTTAGGTGGGTCGGCTGGTTCAGGCGGCTCAGTAGGCTTTGGTTCTTGGACAACAACGATAAATTCTTTGCTTTTCGGTGACTCCATACCGTAGCGGTTTACCGCTGTAATAAAATAATGGTGCACGCCTGGTCGAACGTATTCATGAAATCGTGGTTCTTGTACAATTCCTCGCAGAGCGCCGTTTCGATATACTCTATATTCTTTGACCGTCTCATTAGCAGGCTGTGCCCAGCGAAGTGAAATGAAGGAGGTGTGGTTTGACTGCTGTTGTCCCACCTCACCTGACACTTGTTCAGGTGCAGCCGGCGGTGTAATCGGCTCTGTTGGCGGTTGGATTAAGCCGTAGCCAAATTGACGGTCACGTCCTTGTGGTCCTAAATCGATTGCCTGCTCCTGTGCCAGTGTGCGAATATCCTCAGCTGAAAGGTGCGGATACGCTTCCTTGTAAAGGGCAAGAACCCCTGTCACAAAAGGAGCCGCCATGGAAGTGCCACTCACGTCCTTATAGCTCCCGTTTAAGTAAGTGCTGTTGATGCGAACACCTGGAGCGGCAAACTCAATCTCATTCCCAGTCGCAGAAAAAGGGGCAATCCGGTTTTGCTGATCGACCGCTGAGACCGCAATCACACTATCATAGCGGGCAGGGTAATCAACAGGCTTTTCAACCGAATAATTATCCTTTTTATTTCCAGCGGCTGCGACGACAAGGATGCCTTGCTCATAGGCACTATCCACGACACCCTTTAAAGCAAATGAATGGTTTTCCGTCCCTAAGCTCAGGTTGATCAAATCAACGCCTTTTTCAATTGCCCACTCAATGCCTCGAATCGTGTCAGACAAACGGCCATTCCCTTGCCGGTCTAACGATTTCACTGCGTAAAGCTCCACGTTATGAGCGACACCAAGCGTGTTTTGTCCTGGAAGGTTCCCAGCAATAATTCCCGCACTATGGGTGCCATGACCGTTATCATCTTGATAAGACGTTGTGTAGTCGACCATGGAGACACCGCCAGCAATTCTCAAAGCAGGGTGGTCGGCGATCCCCGTATCAATGACCGCGACCTTTACACCTTTACCAGTGTAGCCCACATCCCACGCTCTTGGAATGCCAAGGTGCTGAATGCCCCAGTTGCGGTTGCTAGACGTTTCAAGCTGGATCTCGCGGTTTGACTCGATTGAAACGACCCCTGGTTTTCCTTTTAATGAAAGAATTTTATCTCGTTCACCCTCAACGACCGCACCGGGAAAGAGGCTAAACTGCTCAGCAATCGTTCCGTCCACTTCTTCAATCAGCTTTGTGTCAACCTTTTCCTGAAACACGAGAATAAATTCGTCCGTTTCCGCATAAGCCTGAGGATGAAAGAATACGAGAGTTGCAAGTAAAATAAAGACACTAGAAAAAAGGAACCGTCTCAAGAAGCACACCAACTTTCTATATGATATGAGAAAAGGGGCTGAGCTTGAGGATGAAGAGGTCGTTCTCTCGCGCACGCCACCTTTATAAAATACTGGATAAAGTTACCCTATGAACTTCAATATCTCTCGATGGGAAGAGCTTCTGCCCACACAGGTTTCTTTAAATCTCGTTACTAGATTTACGTCTTATTATAAAAAAGGTTTCATAATATTGGAACACAAACGAACATAATTTTTTTTAAGGTTTAAAGATATGGAAAAAAAGGTACAAAAAAAGTGATAGGATCTTGAAACCTATCACTCTCTTTATTCGTTCTATGATTATAACGCACGATATAAGAAAACAGCAAGTTGAGCACGAGTTGTAGTATTACCAGGTCGATACGTGTTGTCATTGTAGCCACCAGTGATGCCGCTTGCTGCCAAACGTTGAATCGCATCATACGATGAACGTGACGGGTCCACATCCTTGAACGGGATTGCTTCACTTGCTTCCGCTAATTCAAACGCTTTTGCGAACACAAGAGCAATGTGCTCACGGGTAAATGGATCGTTCGGACGGAAGTTACCGTTTGCATCACCGCCGAAGAATCCAGCATCAGCAACCGCTTGAACTTCTTCGTATGCATGGAAGTTTTCATTAATGTCGTTAAAATTGCCAGAGTAGCTAGTTGGCTTTAAATCAAAGGCACGCGCAAGGATAACCGCTACTTGGGCACGTGTAACATTATCGTTTGGTCTGAAGAAACGTTGATCGTAGCCATTAATGATCCCTTGTTCACCAAGTGCTTGAATCTCTTTTCTTGCCCAAAAGCTTGAAGATACATCATGGTACTGGCCTGCTGGCAGCGCCTCATAAACAACTTCTTGCTGCTTTACCTCTGGAGCTTCTTGTTCGTTCACAATCCGTCTTGCGCCTAAGTAACGCGGTCCCCAGTAATAAGGGTCACTAACCTTAGAAATGGAGATGCCACGAGAGGATGAAGCATGAACAAATTGGTCATTGCCTATGTATATACCTGAATGAGACGGGCCTGGCTTATAAGTTTCAAAGAATACAAGGTCACCCTTTTGCAAATTGGAACGAGAGACTGCTGTTCCAGCGCTGTATTGACCGTTTGCCGTACGTGGTAAATCGATGCCTACTTGTCTGTATACATACCCGATAAACCCAGAACAATCAAAGCCTCTTGGCGTTGTACCGCCCCATTGATACGGTACACCCAATTGATCCCTAGCATGTGAAACGATTCGATCAACCGTTGATGCTTCAGCTTTTTCAAACGGGAACATTGTGAGGATTAAGATAGCCCCCAAAAAAACTGATAAGATTTTCCTACTCAATCAAAACACTCCAATCTTTTCTTTCCTTTGACAAAATCTATGACGTTATTCCATATTGTTATTTATTTTTCAACAAGGTTAAGTCTAGCACATGATCCATCATTTGTTCATTACAGTTCTGTAACAGAACAAAGACAGAATGTTTCAAGGATTAAAAGAATGAATGCAGCAACGGTTTGTACGCATTATGACAAGTGTAACAATTGCATAGCACTGATCCATATGCAAATCATCATGTTGTCGAAAAAAGCGTGAAGAACACAAACAAAATGAGCAAGCAAAGAAAAAACTCGCTCAACCCGTCTTTAGACAAATGTTACAGAAATGCAACATACATAATTTTCCACTATAAGAACACATTTTTTCATGGTGGTTGTTTTTGGAACACAAACTTCAACTTGTGTTCAAACTGTTCGGTTTGTACAATAGAAAGGTGTCACATTTTGAACAGATATAATATAGGAGAAGATACAACATGAAGAAGATGCTTTGGCCCGTCATGGCGATTGGACTTTCCTTGCTGCTATCCGCTTGTGGAGACGGATTGCGCCCTGAGAAAGTATACGATAACGCCGTTAAAGCGACAGAAGAAGTGGATACAGTGATGATGCAGCGAAATCAAACCTTGCGTGCTCAGGATGAATCCTTTAGCACGTCCATGGTTGGACACATCCGCTACGAGCCCCTTGAAGCACTGACGACGATGCGCATTAGTTTAATTAATTTAAGCGAACCAGTGCAAATGAACATGTATCTTAATGAAGATAAGTGGCTTGTGCGTCCCGAACAATATGGTGCGGATTGGGAAGAACGAGACCGTTCCAGCTTTGATGATGTCGTTTTTGAACAACCAACCGTATTATTAGAAGAATTCATGCCCTACCGTGAGCAGTTTCTAATGAAAGAAATTGAAATTGTCTACAATGAGGACGCAACGAATCAAATCGAAGATGTAGCAGGAGAGGCAACGGAAGAAGAGGGAGAAGCAGACAAAGAAAAAAACCTTGTTACCTATGAAGCCTATGAGGTGTCCTTTAGAGGCTCCGATGAACAGTACAAGCCACTGATCAGGCAGCACATCGAACAAATGGGCCTTGCAGATCTCCCAGGTGTCAACCTTGATGAAGTGATGGAAACCGTCCAAATCGAGCGGATTGACATGACTGCGCGAATTGAAAAAGAAACCTTCTACGTCCACCGCTTCCATACAAGGTTCCGCTACCTTGTGGAAATTCTCGGCGAGTATCGAGTCATTGATGAAAGCCTGCTCCTTCGTTTCAAAGACCATAATGAACCAATTGACTTTGAAGCGTTAAGGGCAGAAGCTGAATAATAAGCAAGCATGTAACTGACATCCCTACATATATATGGGTGTCAGTTTTTTTGTGTGTTGAAAAAATTTAATTTAAAAATGAAACATTTTCCTCATTGCTAATGTCAATAATGAGAGGGAGGAGGTGGTTAGAAGGAATGTAAAAAACTGAATTTAGCAAAAATATCAGAAGGATGTCAGTTTATAGGAGCGCCGTGCGATGCACTGTTAACGCACTGAAATCAATGTCATTAAACTGTAATAAAAGAGGACGAAAGGCTTTATTATCACAACCATTTATTGACTGTGTGTAAATCTACTAGACAATCTCCAAAATAACTACATTTTCCTATTGCATTCTATGGATAATCAGGTAGAATGACGATAGATGTAGAATTTTGTGCCAATTCATTCAAGAATTTAGATCGCGATCTAAATTTTTGGGTCTGTAGCCATGGTTGTATTTGACAGCTTTTAAACTAGCAAGGTATAATCAAGAATGCAGATTTTCAAAATGAATTGGTGATTTTGCTAATTTAAGGGGGAGATTTAAGCCTTTACATCTAAGTAGTATGACTCACTCAGTCGTTGGTCTTAGTCACATCTCTTTAAATTAGAAATCTCGTAAAATTCTGTACAAAACGTACATATTCCAAAGGAGGAATTCGGTAAATGAGTTACCAACCAAAGTCTTACCGCAAGTTTTTAGCAACATCAGTTTCTGCTGCTATGGTAGCAACAACGTTCGCAGCAGTAGGTCCTATCCAATCTGCGGATGCAGCAGAGCAAAAGTTCACTGATGTAAGCCCAGAAAGAGGAAGCTATGAAGCAATCAATGCATTAGTAGAAATGGGAGTTATCAAGGGTTATACTGACGGCACGTTCAGACCGACAGCTGAAATTTCTCGTATGCATGCTGCAGTTTTGTTCGCTCGTGCGTTCGATCTTGACACTGAAAATGTTACAAACCCAGGTTTCGCAGATGTACCAGAATCTCACCAATACTATGCTGAGATTGCTGCAGCAGTTGAAGCTGGACTATTCAATAAAGCTGAAAACTTCAATCCAACTGCAACATTCACTCGCGCACAAGGTGCTACAGTCCTTGCACGTGCTTGGGGATTTGACTTTGATGCAGAGTACACATTCTCTGACAACGCAGGTTCACATGCGGCAAACGTAGCGCGTCTTGCATCGAAGGGCTATATCAAAGGTTATCCAGATGGCACATTCAAGCCAAACAACCCGTTAACTCGTGAAAACTTTGCGCAAATCTTCCACCGCACAATTGCTGCAGAAGGACTTCCTTCATTCGAGCCAACACCTGTACACCTTGACGTTGCATCTGTAACTTCAGTTGACTCTACAACAATTGAAGTAACATTCAATGGTACATTAACGGCTGAAGAAGCTGCAGCTCTTGAATTCACATTTGATCCAGCACTAGCTGTAACAAAGGTTGAGCTTAAAGCTGAAGGCGAAGTTGCTGCACAAAACGCAACAACAACCGTTGTATTAACAACTGAAGCACAAGCTGAAGGAACAAACTACAGCCTAGTAGCTGTAAATGGTGATGCACTTGCTGCTCCTGTAGTAGTAGAACCAGCTCCAGCTCCAGAAGTGCCAGCTGATCTTGAAGTAGCTTCTGTAAGTGCGATTACTACTACACAAGTTGAAGTTGAATTTACTGCTCCAGTAGAAACTTTAACTAGAAACCAAGTAGTCGTGACTGCTTCTAATGATGACCGTGCCTTCGTTTCTTCGGTTGAATTAGCTGAAGATGGAAAATCAGCTAAAGTAAACTTCTTCCAAAACTTAACAGATAAAGAAACTTATGCGTTCAACATTATTATAGGAGAGCAAAACTTAACTTCTAGTTTTGAGTATCAACAAGGTAAAGTTTCAACAATTGAAGTTTCTGATGTGAGAATCGCCAACACAGTAAATCCTTTCCAATTACCATATAAAGTAGTTACTGATACTGGAGTAGATGTTACTGCAGTAACTGATATCCAACTTCGTACGGATAATGAAACAATTAATGGTGCTACAAGCAACCGTGGTGTTATTTCTTCTGGTTTAAGTTCTGCAGTAACTGCATTTGCTGAAATTGTTGTTCCTGTTGAAGGCGGCCAAGAAGTTAAGAGTAATCGTTTTACTATTACAACTCAAGAAGGTCAATTTGATTCATTTGCTAGATTTACTGTAGCTGGATCAGCACCTATTTGGGCTGATACTAAAGATGCTGATTTAGTTGACTTTGTTAAATTAGGTGCTACTGGTCAAACTTTACAAGTTTCTGGTTTAGACCAATTTGGTGCTGAATATCCAGTTAATGCTGAAGCTAATTTCACTTCTTTAACTCCGAACGTTTTACTAGTTGACACTGAAACTGGAGCATTAACTCCTCGTGCAGAAGGTACTGCTTTAGTACGTGTTACAATTGGAGACAAAACTAGAACAGTAGAAGTTAAGGTTGCAGAAGCTGCTAAGCTAACTAGTGTTAAATTCGAAAGAGGCTCAGAAGCAGTTACAAGCCTTAGATTAAATAACGTTATCGCTGCAGATGCTGCTGTTGATCTGAATGTTAAGTTCTTAGACCAATATGGTGATGCAATTGACCTTTCTGATAAAACTATTACGTTTGAAAGCACTGGATCTGCTGTAAACCTAGGTTCTGTATCAGCGTCTGTTACTGGTAACAATACTCTTCTTACTTTAAATAGAAACGCTACAGGTTCTTCAACGGTAACTGTTAAAGATGGAAATACTGTATTAGGAACTATTGATATCACTGTTCAAGCTCCAGGAACTATTGCTGGTTATCGCTTAGACGGTTTTGGAGAATTAGATATTAATGGTGCTGCAAATGAAAACACAGTTGAAACTAGAACATTATCATTAGTAGGTGTTGACGCTAACGATGTTCGTGTATCAAATGACCCTGCTAAAGCTGCTTGGGAAGTAGAAGATGCTGACGGTAACAAGGCTTCTGTTGCAGCTTCAACAACTGGTTTAACATTAAACCTAGATGGTACAACACTTACATCAGCTGGTAACACAATTACACTTCCGAATGTACCAGGTACTTACACTTTAAGAGCCACTGTTGGCAACCTTGTAGTGGAAGAGCGTACAATCACTGTTGTTGACACTGAATCTCCATATGTAATTTCTCAAACTGTAGGTGGCCTTGAGTTTACATTTGGTGGTAATTTCTTTGAAGAGTTATCAAAAATCTTCCGGGTAACTCAAGATGGAGAAATTAATGGTACAATTCAAGAGTTTTCATTCCTATCTGGTACACAAGGTACAATTGCTACTACAAGTGGAGATGCGTCTAAAATCAATGCTTCAATCAAAGCAGATGGTAGTGCAACTCTTTACATCGAAACAATTACTGTTAATGGTAAAAAAGTAGATGTAGATTTCCAAGTACGTGTAACTGTTGACGGAGTAGCAGCAGCAGAAGATCAAGCAGCTGCTGATGCTGTAATTGCAGAAATAGCAGCATTAAATAATACTGCTAAAACGTATGCTGCAGATGTAGATTCTGCACGTACAAGCTATGAAGCTTTAACTTCAAGTCAAAAGGCATTAGTTACAAACTATGCTGACCTACAAGCTGCTGAAGCTGAAGTTGCTGCAAGTACTGAACTAGCTGTTTCTGATGATTTAGTAGTAACAGCATTAGACAACACTGCTAAAACTCTATCTGTAGCAGCATCTACAACAGCTGGGGGATTAAAAGCTGCTATTGAATCCGCAATTGGAGCAAGCATTCAATTTACTGTAACCGATGTTAATGGTACTGAAAAAGCTGATGATGGTGCTTTAGTTACTGATGATAAACTAGTAGTTACAGCAGAAGATGCAACTACAAATGCTACTTATACTGTTACTGTAAATTAACAATAGGTGACAAAGAACAATTGGTGTCTGTATGTCGAAAGGCTCTGTGGAGAGAAATCTCTGCAGGGCTTTTCTTTATGGCTCTAAAATAAATGTTGGGGTTTCGTGAAAAGTAGGACATAAGAAAACACGCAATCTCTTTTATCCTTGAATTGATGAGAAACAAGAGAAGGGTAAGAATTGCGTGCCAAAGGGCACAAGGTGGAAAAAGTCGTGATGGACATGAGTCCAGGCTTTAAATCAGCGGTCCAAAAGGCGCTTGGAAAACCGATCATTCTCACTAATCGCTTTCACTTTTGTCACTGCATTTATTGGGCATTGGAGCGGGTTCGGCGCTAGGTTCAAAAAGACTTCCACGAGTATGATCGAAAGAAAGTAGAGTTTTAAACCTCATTTTCTTTTTTTATGCAAGAATTAGAAAAATTTGGTTGAAACTCGTTAACAGTAGATGATATCATAAACTCAAGTAAATGATATCATCTACTAGAGAGGGATTTAATGAGTAAAAAATTTGTATTAAGATTAACCGAGGATAAGTATCAAAGACTAGTCAGTATGACAGGAGAGAAGAGTCTTAATCAATATATTAATGAAATTCTTGAAATGTATATTCTGAAAATGAAGGGGAGTCATACTCAAATGGAAAAAGTGATTATTGGTGAATTGACACATAACGAACTACGTGAGGCAGTGACAGTAACACAACAACCTTGGTATATGGATATTTTAGATGAATACAACATCTATTTTTTCTCACCTAACAAAATTGTTTCTCCGATGATGTCACTATTGTTTTATGGAGATTCTGATTGTACTCCTTCTAAAAGCATAAGTAGATTTGGTAAGGTATCTCATATTTATCGTCATGTTACAAGACGAGATGTTGAGTCTATACCTGAAATGCAAGAGCTTCTTAATAACCCAAAATTTGCTGATAAAATCTTAAGTTGGGAGAAATATCAATAGTTGTACTTTCTGAAGTTACTAGACTTGAGAACCCACTTCCATTAACCAAGGAATATGTAAATCATCCAAGAATAATCGTAAATAGAGAGACTACCCTTGCCAAATTTTTAGGTGCCAAAAAAATTGACGATTTGTTTAATTAAAATAACGGAGTATGAGAAATGACGGGGAATGGGCAAACCATCCCCGCTTTTTTCTAGTCTCTACCTAAGGTTCCCTGCTTACCCGTTGTCCCGTTGAAAATAGATTGTTCTTTAGAACATCTTACAGTTTGGATAGAATTTGTATAGAGATAGTGGGTTAATCGTTTATAGATTTTGTGGGTTACTTTGTTATGGTTTTTAGTCTTATCTTTTTGGTTTATTGACGAGTTTCTTCTATAATATATTACTTTCTAAAAACTTATTTTTTTTTACGGATTTATAGGATTAGCGGGGATGTTACAGCAATTGCAGATGTTGAAATGTCATCTATTGGTCTTACAGTAAATAGCAGAGGGGTTGTTTCTGCAGGATTAGATGCTGAAGGCACTTACTTTGTAGAAATTAAAGCTGGCGAAGTGAAGAGTGAACGTTTCAGTATTACTGTAAAAGCTAGCGAATTTGCTTCATTTAATAACTTTGCTATTGCTGATTTTGGTGCGCCTATTGATTGGGAAGATGATCTTGTTCAATCAATCAAAAAGGTAGAAACTGGTAAATCCCTTTATGCTTCTTACTTAGATCAATACGGTGATGTTGAGCAAACCTTACTTTTGAATCATTAACTCCTGATGTATTGTTAGTTGATCGTAACTCAGGCTTACTAACTACTCGTGCTGAAGGTCAAGCGGCTGTTCGTGGAACAGAAGCCGGTGGAAAGTCTCAAGTATTCTATTAAAATGTTGTTGCAGCTGCAAAACTTGACTCTGTAGAGTTTTAAGTAGAAGGAAACATAGTTGAAACACTTGTATTATTACACCACCAATGGGAGTACCTAAAGCTACATATTGGATAAAGGAGTAGGAGTGTTCAACTCCTACCCCAACATTTGACTTAGAACCATAATAATAATGGACTAGATTAACATAAGCTTTCATTCCTTCCGAGGGATTAGGGCTATTTTTGTTTCATACATTTCCACATAAAGGAGATAGAACTTGTGAACTGCTTAGAGTTTAAGGAGAGTGATAGGATGAAAGAGATAACTAGTAGGGAAGTATCGAAAATCATAGAGGAACTGGAACATTGTTGCTTATTATATTTCAAGCAAAGTGATCAGTGGATTGGGATTGATATAATAAGAATGGTCTAACAACGAATATTGATTCTACATTGATTGCCTACTCAATAACTTATTGACTTGATTACCTATTGAGCAACTACTCACCCAGCAACATCATTGCTCTATTCCTTGTGTTACATTGTTTATGGCAGTCTAAAAATGTAGCTTTTGGCATTTAATTGATAACATTTGAAACAGAACCTTGGAATAAGTGGTGCCTGCCACGATCCGGAATGTGTCGAAGGAATGAAAGAGAAAAAAGTTATCGCTGTTGGCGGTGGCTCTTTTTTTTGGTGGCAATAAAGAAAAACGCCTTAGCTCCATCCATAGCTGGAGACTAAGGCTAGTTCGTCCTTCAACTATCTTACTCCTTCTTATTCATTTCTCGTTTCATCGCTTTGGCAACAAACTCCACATTGGTACCGAAAATGACTTTTTTTTATAGATTAAGTGAAACTTGATCAATAACGTAAGAATTACAGAATGTTTATACAAATGTTGCCTGAGTTATAACCAATGTGGTTATATGTTTCATAGTCTAGGAATTTTGTTAGTTTTGTTTCCAGCAGCGTACTCACAGCTGTTTCTAAATGTGCACGAAAAACTTCGGTAATGTCTTGTTTTGGACTAGAGCTTGGGCAATTTCTGTTGTAAACTGACATAGGGAAGACCTCTTTTCTAGATTGGTTGTGGTGACTTAATTCTACCAAGAAAAGGTATTCCTTTTTCTATGTCTTTAGTTATTGACACAAACTATTTTATACTCTCAATTTCCAATCATAGAAAAGAAAGAGTGACTAGCTATGCCACAAAAAAATAATAACATTTATATCATGATAAGTTCTTTCTTCTTGTTTCTCATAATTTCAATCTTGTCTATGCGAAATAAGTTGACACTACTAGACCAAAGCATTATTTCTTCGTTAACTGATGGGACCTCCACGATTGTAATGACACTAATGGAGCTTGTTACAAAGATTGGATCTGGAGAGATGATATTAATAGCGACACTTATTATTTCGATATTCCTAATGGTGAAAAAAATGCGAAAGCATGTTATTTTATTATTTTTACTTACTTTTGGCGGAATAGTCTTAAATTTCGCCCTGAAAATTTTATTTCAACGTGAACGTCCTGGGGAAATGAGCGTAATTGAAGTATTTGGTTATTCACTTGAAATTGCCTCATATAGCTTTCCTAGTGGTCATACGATGAGAAGCGTCCTTCTATTTTCTTTTTTAATTTATATGAGCTATCACTTTATTAAAAAACCTTTTGCAAGAGTTGCGGTAATTGGTCTTTTGTCTTTTATGATTCTTTTAATTGCGTTAAGCAGAATTATAGTTGGTGCCCATTTCCCAACAGACATTTTAGCAGCAGTTAGCATTTCAATTGCTTGGTTCTATTCTTGTTTAATCCTACTTCAATACTTGTTGAAAATAAGCAGTCGTATAACTTTCTCGGTAAAATAAAAAACAGTTTACGAAAATGTTCAATTGTAGAATTATTTTAAAAAACGTTGACACCATTTAATGATTTCTGTAGTATGTCAAATAGAGTTTTTAATTGAATAAATCCTCGTTAGGTGAGGCTCCTGTGCTGGAGATACGCTGCTGCCCAAAAATGTCCAAAGACGCCAATGGGTCAACAGAAACCATCGACATAAGGTGGTTTTTAATGTAGCTGGAATGTTCCTATGCCGCACAGTGCTAAAGCTCTACGAATGGAGGAAACTAATGCTAGCTGTATTTGTGTGCGCTTTTTTTGCCATGCATGCTTATTTCAATGTGTAATAAACCACCTTCATTTGTAGAAGGTGGTTTATTTTTTTCTAGATGGAGGTGGTATGAATTGGATAGTAGTCTAGAACCTGATTCGGTAGAGTATTTGTTGTTTATTCAGGCTAAAGCAAAAACAATAATAAGTATAAGTACCATTTTATATCACCAATTTAAAAAAATGGCTTCCTTATAACAAAAGGAGGAATCATCATGGTTAGACTAAACGACCAAACGCGTGATGAATATACAAACCAAGTTCTAAGCGCATTAAATGCCGGAGAGCGCGAGCAATTTCGTGATGGATTTTTAGCATTACACCCAACAGAACAAGTGGAAATCTTTCAATCATTAGAGAAGACAAAGAGAAAAGATGTTTATCAATTTATCACACCTTCTGAATTTGCTCAGATATTCCAAGGGCTTGATATTGACGATCAAAAGCAATATGTGTTGGAGTTAGACGAGAAGTATGCAGCCGAAATGTTCAATAACATGTATGCTGATGATGTTGCTGACTTCTTAGGTGAAATAAAGGAGAAAGCTGAAAAAATATTAAATACTATGAACAAAGATGATGCTGATGATGTAAAAGAACTGTTAGCTTATCCACCTGAAACTGCTGGGGCAATCATGACAAAGGAATTTATTTCTATTAAAGCAGAAAGTAATGCATCGGAAGTTATAGAACAAATAAGAGAAGAAGCTCCTGACGCTGAAACCATTTATTATTTATACGTTGTGGATGCAAAAGAAAAGCTCGTCGGTGTTGTTTCTCTTCGTGATCTTATCATTGCACCAACAAGTGATAAGGTTGAAAAGATTATGAGTTCTCGTGTTGTATCGGTTTCTGTTAGAGATGACCAAGAAGATGTTGCTAAAATGATAAAAAAATACGATTTCTTAGCTGTTCCTGTTGTAAATGAAGAAGGTAAATTAGTTGGAATTGTCACAGTCGATGATGTCATGGATGTTGTCGAAGAAGAAACGGAAGAGGATTTTGGAGAAATTTCAGCAGCAAGAGGCTCACTTGATGCCAATATCTCTTCTTTTACAGCAGCAAAAAAACGTGCACCTTGGATTGTTATGCTTATGTTTTTAGGGCTAGTAACGGCTGAGGTTATCGGACAATTTGAAGAAACATTAGAAGCTTTTATTTTACTCGCAGTCTTTATCCCGCTAATTATGGATTCAGCGGGAAATACTGGAACACAGGCATTAGCGGTTGTTGTACGCGGTTTAGCACTTGGAACAATTGAACGTTCAAGCGTAGGAAAATTGTTAAAACGTGAATTTGGAACAGGAATTATGTTAGGTTTAATCTGTATGGCGACGCTGTTAATTGTCGTTCCTCTTCTTTATCCAACGGGAGGCTTTTTATTAGCTGGAATCGTTGGGGGGTCACTCTTCTTAACATTAAGCATTGCTACAATGGTGGGGGCTGCCATTCCATTAATTATTAATAAATTAAAAATTGACTCAGCAGTTGCATCTGGTCCATTCATCACAACAATCAATGATATTCTTGGGTTATTGATTTACTTCTCTATTGCAACAGCATTTTTACAATATTTACCGCAATAAAATAAAAGGTGCCTCTATTGGTAAAACAAATATACCAATCCAATAAAGAGAGATCCTATTCATATTGGAAGCACTTGTACAGCAACTATGGGATGTGGGGATTGACTAAATTTATATTGATGGATCTTTTGTCGAGCAAAAAGCTCATCCTAATTGTATTTGGCAAGTAGGAAATGTATGATTTGGCAGTTAAAAATGTAGCTACTTGCCAACACCCTTTATCTAACGATTGAGTAATGATTCTTTATGCCGGAAACTTTCTCGATTGAACACCAGTAAATGTGAATAATGAATGAGACGATCAATAAACGCTTCTGTCAGGATGGGATCTCCGAATATGTGATTCCACTGCCCAAACTGAAGATTTGTAGTGACGACTACACTCCGCTGTTCGTAACACAAATTGATGACTTGGAAGAGGAGCTCTGCCCCTTGCTTATGAAGTGGTACGTAGCCGAGTTCGTCTAAAATCAATAAATCCAAGCCTTCGATCTGCTTATACAGCTTGCCGAGTGTGCCTTTGTCATTGGCTTCCAATAACTGATTCACCAGCTGTGCCACCGTGTAAAAGCGTACTTTTCTTTGTGTCTGATGGATCGCATTCCAGCCGCACAGGGAGGCCAGAAGTGTCTTACCTACCCCTACTCCTCCATACAAAATGAGATTCTCTTTCCTTTCAATAAAATGCCCTGCCAATATACCCTCTTTTGATAGATCACTGTTCATATGAACGCCATCCCATTCAAACTGCCTGCCGGATATATCCGGCAGTAACGATTGCTTGATCAAGAGATTCAATTTCCGTTCTTCCCGTTGCTCGATCTCCTTTTCAAATAGCTTCAGTAAAAACTCCTCATGTGACGCAGCTTTCACCTCGTGATAATGTTCTCGAATCCAACTTAGTTTTAAACGTTTCGCATGCTCTTCAATCGAGTTCTTCATGACTGCTCACCCCCAGCCATCGTGAAAAGTTGATCGTAATGGGTAAGACCGCGTGAGACGGTTTCCGCCATTGGCAATTTCATAGGCAGTCGCGGAAGCGACAAAGTCTCCCGGATGCCTCGCCTATTGATCAACTGATAGTAGATGTATTTGGCAATCAAGCTATGTAGGTAATGGCAGTATATTTATTTCGTGATAATGATAAATATGCACCGCTCTTTGTAGCTTGACATGGAGCCTCTGCGAGCATAGTGTCTGGCGAAGGGCGAAAGATTAACAACTACCTCTTTCGCCAGGCGGATAGCCTACCATGCTCGCCACTCCATGTAAAGCGAGCGTATGCAAATAATATACTGCCGAAACCTACATTGGTAAACTGCCACTAACAAGTAGACATGCTTGATTGACTCAGCGGTTGGATGACCATGCTCAGAAGCCATTCGCAATGCTTCAGTCGGCAAGTGGAAGTCCTGCTCCTTCAGAAGAACAGCCAGTAAGCTTAATGCCGCTTTCTTCTCTTCCAGTGAACAGGCTTCAAAGTAGACCTTCCACTCTTCAGGCAGCTGATCATAGAAGGAGCTGTATTTCAATGCCGTTGGCCGTTTGGCCATTAACGTTAAATAGGGCTGCCAATTCATCGCTCTTCGTTCGCTTCCATACAGTCTAGGATGCGTAATCAGGATTTCATTCTTTTCATTTAGAATGGTTACCTGGTCAAAGGAAAGCTTGGCTGTCACTGCTTGTCCGGCGAAGCGGGGCGACGTGGAATACTGCTTTCCGTCAATTCGGATCATCCCATATTTATCTGCTTTCAAATGTTCGTAGCGGATACATTCATATTTTTTACCTGGCAATTGTAACAGTTGCTCTTTGTCTGCCAAATGCAGTTCTGAAATCGGCAGTTCCTTTTCGTAATGTGCTCTCTCCCGATCTTCTACACTCCAGATAAGGGCCTGTTCATTTACGTCTGCCAAACGATCATACGGGACAGCCGGCAACAGATAATTATTGCGGATATACTTCACCATGGCTTCCACATGGCTCTTCTCATTGCCGCTGTTCGGATTGCAGAATTCGTAGGAAAACCCATAGTGTGCGGCGAATCGTTCAAATTCCTCTGTCAGTACGCGTTCGCCCTCCGGCAGTACTTTTTTGACCGCAGGGGACAGGTTATCAAAACGGATGGTGTGTGGTACACCTTCCAAGAATTCAAACATGTTTGCCAATCCCTGTAGAAAACACTCTCGGTTCTCGGACGGGAACACCTGATATAAAAATGCGTTACTGTAAGGAAAGGAAAGCACCAAGAAATGCCGGATGACTTCCTCTCCTTCATGCAGGAATGGTGCTTCTCCAAAATCCACCTGTGCGG